>RZZN01000001.1 GCA_009929855.1 Gammaproteobacteria bacterium | reverse complement strand
TGCCATTGCGCCGCGTGCCGTTGGAGGCTGTATTGGATGCGGTGAGGCTGGAGCGGGCACCCAGCGATGGGACCACCTCGGTCGCCAGGGTCTGGCGCCGCGGATCGCCGCCACAGCCGCATTGACACTCCTTGGACTTGCCGGTGCTTGCCCGGGGCTCGGTCTTCGGGGTGGGCGTTTGGGCACGGGTGCGGTCGGCCGAGCGGTCGGCACGCTTACCGGCCTTGGAGAGTGCCGCACGGCGCGCGCGTGCCTCGGCGCGGCTGCTGCTCGTCAGCGGCGCGGCCGCGGGCTGAGTGCGACGGGCCGGGATCTCGAGCCGTGCGGGCGGGGGCGCCGATTGGCTCATGACGGGCGTGGCCGCGGGCCGGCGCGACACGGGCGCCGGGGCGGCTGGCGCCTTGGTCCGGGTTCGCTCGGGCGCCGAAGATGCCCCGCTGCTGCGCTTGCCGAGCGAGGACAAGGTGTGACGACGTGCCAGGGCCGCCTCGCGGCCGCTCGATTTCTGATTCGCTGTGCTAGCCATGGTCTTTCCCTTGGGCGCGGACTTCGGGTCGGGACCCCGGCGCGGTGACATTCAAACAGTCACTGCGTCGAGTCATCGCCCGGCGATCGCGCCGCCCGCTCGGTCTGAGGAATACTTGGGTGGCGAACGCTTGGGAGCGTCCCGCGGGCGCGCGCAGCGCGCGCGGCCCTGGGTGCTTCGCTCCCGCGAGCCCGATCAACGGCGGCCTTCGAAGACCACGAAGCAGGCGCCTTGACTCTGGGTGTAGTTGTCGTAGCCGGTCAGGCGCACATGGTGATCAGGATAGGCACGATGGCAGGCCTCCAACTCGCTGACGACCTGGCCGAGGTCGGTGACCCCGAAGAAGGGGAGCTTCCACATGGTCCAGTAGTGGTTCATGGCGCTGCTGGGGTGCACATGCTCGATGCCCGGGGTCCAGCCCTGAGCGATCACATAGGCGATCTGGTCATAGATCTCGTCCTGAGACATCGGGGGTAGGAAACCGAAGGTCTCCAACGTGACTTTGGTCTGATAGTCGCCCAAGGTGGCTTGGAATGGCATGTCTGGGTCCTCTCGTTCGCGCTGCGTTAGGGTTCAAGTCGATGGCTTGGCGGTCGCTTCGCCGGCCGGGCGTTGACCACGCCGGCCGGTGAGTCGATCGCCGCGCTGCGTCCTCGGTCGCTGGCCTTGCGGCCGGGCACCTGGACGGCGGTCGGTCAGGTTGCTCAGCCGACGTCGAGCTTGTCGACGGTGTCGAACTCGAACTTGATCTCTTTCCAGGTCTCCATGGCGATCGCCAGCTCGGGGCTGTGCTTGGCCGCCGCGGTGAGGACCTCGCGGGCCTCCTTCTCGATCTCGCGTCCCTCGTTACGGGCCTTGACACAGGCCTCGAGCGCTACGCGGTTGGCCGCCGCGCCGGCCGCGTTGCCCCACGGATGACCTTGGGTACCGCCGCCGAATTGCAGGACCGAATCGTCGCCGAAGATGGTCACCAGCGCCGGCATGTGCCAAACATGGATACCACCGGAAGCGACTGCAAAGACGCCGGGCATGGAGCCCCAATCCTGATCGAAGAAGATGCCGCGGGCGCGATCCTCCGGGATGTAGGACTCGCGCAGCAGATCGACGAAACCGAGCGTGGAGCCACGATCGCCCTCGAGCTTACCGACCACGGTGCCGGTATGCAGGTGGTCGCCGCCCGACAGGCGTAGACATTTGGCGAGCACGCGGAAGTGGATGCCGTGCTTGGGATGACGGTCGATGACCGCGTGCATGGCGCGATGGATGTGCAGCAAGATACCGTTCTTGCGGCACCACTTGGCCAGACCGGTATTGGCGGTGAAGCCACCGGTGAGGAAGTCGTGCATGATGATCGGCTGCCCGAGCTCCTTGGCGAACTCGGCGCGCTCGTACATCTGCTCCGGATCCGGGGCGGTGACGTTGAGATAGTGTCCCTTACGCTCACCGGTCTCGGCCTGGGCGGCCGCGACCGCCTCGGCGACGAACTCGAAGCGGTTCTGCCAACGCATGAAGGGCTGGGAGTTGACGTTCTCGTCGTCTTTGGTGAAGTCCAGACCGCCGCGCAGACATTCGTAGACGGCGCGACCATAGTTCTTGGCCGAGAGACCAAGCTTCGGCTTGATGGTGCACCCCAGGAGCGGGCGACCGTACTTGTTCATCTTGTCGCGCTCGACCTGGATGCCGCTGGGCGGACCCATGCAGGTCTTGACATAGGCGATGGGGAAGCGGATGTCTTCCAGGCGCAGATGGCGCAGCGCCTTGAAGCCGAAGACATTACCGACCAGCGACGTGAGCACGTTGACGATCGAGCCTTCCTCGAAGAGATCGATCGGATAGGCGATGAAGGCGTAGAAGGATTCCTTGTCGCCCGGCACGTCCTCGATGCGATAGGCACGACCTTTGTAGTACTCCAGATCGGTCAGCAGCTCCGACCAGACGGTGCTCCAGGTTCCAGTCGAGGACTCGGCGGCGACCGCGGCGGCGACCTCTTCACGCGGCACGCCGGGCTGCCCGGTGCATTTGAAACAGGCCAAGAGGTCGGTGTCGAGTGGGACGTAATCCGGCGTCCAGTACATGTCCCGATATTCTTTTACACCGGCATCGTAGGTCTTCACGCTCATGTTCAGCTCCTGTGGTCTGTGCCTGGTCCGCCTCGCCCGCGGAGGTCGTTTTCAAAATCTCACGACTCAAGTTAGCGCAGCTTGGGCCATAGAGATAAATCGAATGTTTCTATCGATCTCATCAACGAAAAACTATAGGTATCGGCCCTCATGTGACGGCTTGCGTATCGGTTCGCGCCACGGGCCCACTCATGGCTCGACAGCGTCATCGCAAGCAACTGATTAAAGTATCGTTTAAATCTTCAATCACCTTCGATGGGATTGGATTCGGTCGCGGCAGCCGCCTCGATCACTGAACGATCGGCGCGTCGACGATCCCCTCATGCCAGAATGGTTATTGACTTGTCGCGGCGTCAGCCATCGTGAGCGCATGGCAAAACCTAACAGATCGTAGGGTTGTATTCGATGAAAGGGACCGAGATCTGTGAGCATCATGATTAATATTTCATGATAATCGAATGAGGCGGCGAATAGCACCGGAAATCGACTTGAATTGGATCGAAGATCGGCACTCCATTGGTCTTCATTCATAGCTGATCGTTGATGAGAACGACGATAAAGTTCGATTATGAATGGACTCGGTGATCCCGATACTCTCGTCGCAGCGACGAGAGCAAGCGGAGTCTATGATGCGTATCTTGAACGAGATCAGATTCGATAATCTACGAGGCGACCTCTTTGGCGGGGTGACAGCGGCGGTCGTGGCCCTGCCGATGGCCCTGGCCTTCGGTGTCGCCTCGGGCGCGGGCCCCGAGGCCGGTCTTTATGGGGCGGTGCTGATCGGTCTGTTCGCGGCCCTGTTCGGCGGCACTCCGACCCTGATCTCGGAGCCCACCGGACCCATGACGGTGGTCTTCACGGCGGTGATCGCCTCGCTGATCGCCGCCAATCCGGAGCAGGGCATGGCGATGGCCTTCACCGTCGTCATGCTGACCGGGCTCTTTCAGATGGCCTTCGGCGCCATGAAGCTCGGACGCTATGTGACCATGATGCCCTTCACGGTGATCTCGGGCTTCATGTCGGGCATCGGGCTCATCCTCGTCATCCTCCAACTCCCCGGGTTGCTCGGCCAGGCCGCGCCGGGCGGTGGGGTCATCGGGACACTGCAGGCGCTGCCCGGGATGCTCGGGTCGATCGACCCGCTGGAGCTGATGCTCGGCGTCCTGACCCTGGCGATCCTCTTTCTGATGCCGACGCGGCTCAAGCGGATCCTGCCACCACAACTCTTGGCCTTGGTGGTCGGGACCCTGATCGCCGTCCTCTGGCTCAGCGATCAGGACATCCGACGCATCGGCGAGATCTCGGGCGGACTGCCCACGCTGCATCTGCCGGTCTTCACCCCCGCGCAATGGCAGATCATCCTGATCGACGCCCTTGTATTGGCCCTGCTCGGCTCGGTCGACGCGCTCCTCACCTCGGTGATCGCGGGGAGTCTGACCCGCAAACCGGTTGATTCGGACAAGGAGCTGTTCGGACAAGGCACGGGTAATCTGGTCTCTGGTCTCTTCGGTGGTCTACCGGGCGCCGGGGCGACCATGGGGACGGTCGTCAATATCCAGGCCGGGGGGCGCAGCGCGCTGTCCGGACTGGTGCGCGCGGCCGTGCTCGCCATCGTCGTGATCTGGGCGAGCGGCTTGACCGCCAATATCCCGCTGGCGGTGCTCGCCGGCATTGCGGTCAAGGTCGGCATCGACATCATCGACTGGCATTTCCTGAGCCGGGTCCATCGCGTCTCGCTCAAGGGCGCCATGATCACCTATGGTGTCATCGGCATGACGGTGCTGGTCGATCTGATCACGGCGGTGGCGATCGGTCTCTTCGTGGCCAATGTGTTGACCATCCGCCGGCTGGCCGATGTGCAGGAAGAATCGGTCTGCGTCCTGCCGGCGCGTCGCAAGCGCGACGAGGGTCAGTGCGCCGATCTCTCGCGCGAGGAACGTTCACTGATCGCGCAAGGTCGCGGGCGGCTCAAGATTCTGCATCTCAGCGGCCCGCTGGTCTTCGGCGCCGCGGCGGCCATCAATCGGCAGGGTCCCAAGCTCGAGGGCGCGCAGGCGGTCGTCATCGATCTGGGGCGGGTGCCCCATCTGGGCGTGACCACGGCGGTCGCGGTGGAGTCAGCGGTGCGCGACGCGCTCGCTCAGGGTGCTCAGGTCTACATGGCCGGTGCCCATGGACAGCCGCGCGAGCGTCTCGAGCATCTTGGGCTGGGCGCGGCGATGCCGGAAGGGCGCTGGATCGCCGATCGCGAGACCGCACTCACGCTGGCCCTGTCGGAGCTGCCCGATTGTGGTCGGGGTACGCCACAGCCGGCGGTGGGGTGACGCGCGCACCTGGCCATGGAAGGCCTTGGGGATCGCGGGCACCGAGCCATGTCGTCACATCCCCGGCCAGCGCCCAGACTCGCTATCGACTTGCGCCGGACAGCCCCATTTCGCGCAGACGCATCAGATCAGTCTCCTCCTCGACCCGTTCGGCGATCACCTGAATGTCGAGCAGTGCGCCCAGCTCGAGCAGGGCCTCCACCATGGCCTGCTTGCCATGATCGTGTCGGATCCCGGCGGTCAGGTCGCGGGCGAGCCGGATGGCGTCTGGGCGCAGCTCGCGCAAGGTCTCGATCGGGATGAATCTGGGCTCGTAGCGTTTGATCAGGATGCCGGCGCCATGACGGTGGACCACATCGGCCAGCTCCCACACCAGTGATGGTGCCTTGGCCGCGCTATAGGCACTGACGCCGAACAGGAGCCGCTTGGCCAAGGTCTGCTGGTCCTGCAGCTGTTGTGCGAGCCAGTGGCGGAAATCCGCGTCGCCGAGGGTCACCATCGATAGATTGACGAGTACGGTCGGTCGGCTGGAGTCACTGCGCAGATGCGTGAGTGCCCGCTTGATCACGCCCCGATCCAATGACTCGATGCGACCGATCTTCTCGGCCATGCTGACGAAGACACCGGTGGGAATCGGCTCGCCGTGCGTGTCGGCGATGTGCAAGAAGGCCTCTTCCATCAGGATCCCGGGAGCGAGCAAATCTTGCACTGGATCGATATAGGCGACCTGATAGTCCTGACTGTCCAGGATTCGCTCGATCAGCGCGCGCCATTCCGCGTCGCTGCGCCCTGGCTCGGGACTCTGGCGGATCACCCAGGCGTTCGGGCCGATCAGGCAGGCTTGCGCGCAGGCGTCGGCCGCCGCCGCCAGGACACCCTCTGGCGTGCTCGATGCGTTGAATGGTGCAAGCCCGAGATGGACCAGGTCGTACTGCTCGACTGCTCGGCCCACCTCCACGATGTGCTCGACCAGCGCGTGCGTGAAGGACTCGGCCTCACTCGCATCCAGACCAGGAAGCAACAGTGCGAGATCGGGGCCTTGGTGGCGATAGGCGCGCGCCTCTCGATGACGATCGCGCGCGGCATCGCTCAGCCGCGCGGCCAGATCGCGGAGGAATCGATCGGTGCCCGCGGGTCCGAGCCGGGTGGCCAGCGCGCCAAGATCCTGGATGCGCAGCCAGACTGCGAAGCCGCCTTGGCCGTGGGTGAGCCAATGCTCGAGGTCGCTCGCCAAGCGCTCGGCACCGTAGAGCCCGGTGGCATGGTCGCGTTGCAGCTCCTCGCCAAGCGTCTCCGCCTTTTGGGTCAAGCGAACGATGACCGTCTCGATCTGATCGGACATTCGATTCATGGCGGTGGCCACGTTCTTGACCTCGGTGGTCCACGGCAAGGGTTCGATGCGCGCGAAACGACCCTCGGCGATGCCCACGGCCAGTCGCTCCATGGACTTGAGTGGATGCAGTGTCAGACGCAGCATCAAGAGTAGGGCGAGCATCGAGAGTGAAAGGGCCGCCAGCGAATACCAGAATGACTCGCGCAGCTGCCGGTACAGATTGAGATAGGCACGGCGGGGGTCAACGCTGACCTCAACGACCGCGACGATTTGCCACCCCGCGCTGATCTCGCTGGTGGCGGTGGCGCTCTGTATCGGTAACCAGCGCATGAACCAATCAGGGACCTCTGGCAAGGCCTGCTTGGCGTTGGCCACCGCCAAGGTCCGCCCAGCGACATCGCTGAGACGGATCTCTCCGTAGTCGCCCATGTCATGGATGGCCTGGATCATGGTCTGAATGATCGGGTCGCTGGGAGCGCTGATGTGCGGAGTCAGAGACAGGCCCAGCGAGGTCGCCGTGTTCTGGGCGTGGTTCAGTGACTCGATCCGCAGATAGTCGCGGATCTCCTTGATACTGATGGCCAGGTTACCGACGAAGATCAGCACGAACAGGATCGAGATCAGCAGCAGAAGCTGTTTGGACAGTGACATGGCGACTCACCTGTTGCGGGCGCCGCTGCGCGTATGTGACATCGAGGATCGAGTCTGCGGATCAGGCTCGCGCTCGTGATCCGCCTCCTTGAGGACAATCTTAGACGATTTGGCGAACCGGCGGATTCAAGAGAGGCCTGGGCGCCCCGTGCGGCACCGTTGGCATGGACGGCAGGGTGGGTGCGACAGCACGGCGCCCACGCGGGCGCGCAGCGGACTGGGTGGGCGATGCCTCGCCGGGGTGCCATCCGCTCGCCCAGGATGGCGGCCCGATTGGTCTCCTTCAGGCGCGCGTCGCGAAGAGGTCGAGCCGCGCGCTCTCGGTGATGGCCGAGACGGCTGGATGCTTGATGTGGCGTTCCGCCGAGATCGCATAATAGCGCTCCTTGACATCATCCACCCGCGCGATCAAGGCAACATCGTATTTGGCCAGGATGTCGACCTCGAGCGCGGTGGGTGTCGTGAAGATGCCGACACCCGCCTCGCCAAAGGTCTTCATCAGCGCGCGATCCTCGAATTCGGCGACGACGCGCGGCCGGATGCCCTGACGGTTGAACCAGAGATCGAGTGCTCGATGCAGTGCGCTCGCGGCGGTCGGCATCAGCACCGGCGCGCCCTCGAGCGATCTCGGAAACCCATCGCGATAAAGCTTGGCCAGCGTGTCGGTGGCGAAGAAGCTGATCCCGGACTCGCCGAGGACGTGATTGTAGGCGCGAATATTGAGCGCGGGATTCACCGGGCTATCGGCCAGCACCAGATCGAGCTTGTGTACCGACAGGTCCGCCAGCAGGTCGGTGAGCGGGGCCTCGTGACAGACCAGACGCACCGGCTCGGGCAGGGCCAGGACGGGCGCCAGAACCCGATAAGCAAGCTGCTTGGGGACCACCATGGCGATCCCGACCTTGAAGGCGATGCCGGAGGCCGGCGAATGACCCGAGATCACGTCCTGGAGCTCGCCGGTGAGCCGAAAGATCTCGTCGGCATAGGAAAAGACCAGCTGACCGCTCTCGGTGAGGACGAGGCTGCGCCCGGACTTGCCGAACAACTTGGTCCCCATCTGTTCCTCGAGCTCGCGCAATTGGCCGCTGATCGTCTGGGGGGTCAGGTGCAGCTCCTGCGAGGCGCGTGCGATGGACCCATGGGTGGCGACCGCCCAGAAGTATCGCAGGTGCTTCATGTTCAGTTTAGGCATCGGTCTCTATGATCCGTGCGATGAGTGGTGTCGTGATGTGGCGCGACCTGCTGACGATCATAACCCGAAAGTGGTCTTCGACATGTCAGCCCCTATTCTCCATGATGGCGCGGCGAGCACTCATCCAGGACCGGCCATCTCGGCCATCTCGAGGTGCGTGTCGAGTCGCCCGCTCCCGATCCAATCTTCAATCCACCGCCCACGGCGCGCCGGGTCGACCGGTCGTCGCGGCGATCGAGGTGAGCATGAGCAATCAGCAACGACTGGACTTTCCCGGCAATGCGATCGACGTCCATTTCGACCCCCGACTCTGTATCCATGTCGGTGAATGCGGCCATTCCAAGGGCGAGCTCTTCGTCGGGGATCGCCAACCCTGGTGCCTGCCGGACGCGGTGACCAAGGCGGAGGTCCGCGAGATCGTCGAGCGCTGTCCGAGCGGGGCGCTGACCTATACCGACAAGGACGGCGCGCCCGAGGAGCCCGCCATGGAGAATACCTTGATGGTCGCCAACGATGGTCCGCTCTATCTTACCGGTGACCTGGCGATCGAGGGTGCCGGCGAGGATCTGCCGGGCGTGCGCTATCGGGCCGCGCTCTGTCGTTGCGGGGCGTCCAAGAACAAACCCTTCTGCGACAACAGCCACCGCGGGGTCAACTTCGAGGATGCTGGCGCGGTCGGCGACCAGGGGCCGGGGCTCCAGTCGACTGGCGGCTCGCTCAAGGTCGAGATGCGCCCCGATGGTCCCCTGGTGCTCACTGGAAATCTCACCATGCGGGCCGGGAGTGGGCGGGTGGCCTGGCAGGGTGACAAGGCCTTCCTCTGTCGCTGCGGGGCATCCAAGAACAAGCCATTCTGTGATGGAGCCCACAAGCAGATCGGCTTCAAGAGCGATTGACCGTGGGCCGGCCTGATCGGTGATGGGGCTCGCGCCAGCGCGAGCCCCTCGGTCGGCCAGCCGCGTTGCCCCGCGCCCTGGCCGAACGGCCAGGGCCAGTTCTCGACCGAGGTCTGGCCATGGATGGTGAGTGTCCTGGGGCGGGCGTTCGGTCCACTGGAAACAACGCTCGCTCGATGACATGATGCGCCTCGCAAAGCCCGTCTCATCCCGCGCGGCAGGGTTGGCGCGACGTCATCTCGATGCATGATTGCGCGACCGTGGGCGAGCACCCCATCATCATTGCGAGCGTCAATCGACATGTCACGAATCAGTTTGGTCTTGAAGGGCGGCGCCATGGGGATCGCTGAGGTCATCCCTGGGGTGTCGGGTGGGACCATCGCCTTCATCACCGGGATCTACGAGCGCTTGATCGACGCGATCAAGTCATTCGGCCCCGGATTGATCGGTTGCCATCGGCGCGCGGGTTTGCGTGGCCTCTGGCAGGCGATCGACGGCACCTTTCTGCTCTTGCTCCTCGCCGGGATGGGCGTTGGGATCCTCATCGGCGTCTTCGCCATCGCTTGGCTGCTCGATCACTATCCGCCGGTGATCTGGGGCTTTTTCTTCGGCCTGATCCTGGCCTCGGTGCTCTTCATCGCCCGTCGCATCGCCCGCTGGGGTGGGGGGGAGATCGGACTCCTCCTCCTCGGTGCACTGATGGCCTTCGGGATCACGCAGCTTGCCCCGGCGCAGGGCAGCGAGGCGCTCTGGTTCGTCTTCCTATGCGGCATCATCGCCATCTCGGCCTTGATGCTACCGGGTGTCTCGGGAAGCTTCATGCTGCTCGTGATGGGCATGTATCAGTTCATCATTCAGGACACACTCAAAGGCTTGTTGGTCAGCTTCTCGACGGAAAAGCTCATCACACTGACAGTCTTTGCCCTGGGGTGTCTGGTGGGCTTGATGAGCATGTCACGAATCCTGTCATGGACCTTCAAGCACTACCACGACCTGACCTTGGCGCTCCTGACCGGCTTCCTGATCGGCTCGTTGAACAAGGTCTATCCCTGGCGAAATGCCACCGATTGGCTGCGTGACGGCGCGGGTCAGATCGTCCTCGCCGCCGACGGCATGACCCCCAAGAAGATCCTGATAGAGGCCAATGTGTGGCCCGCGGATTATGTCGGTGATCCGCTGGTGCTCGGTGTCGTGCTCGCCGGCGTGAGCGGATTCATCCTGGTCTTGGCGCTCGGGCGCCTTGGTCCGCCCGACGATTGAGCCGAGCGGGGGAGGCGGCGCACGCGGCGCACGCGCGGGCGTGTCGGCGTGCGTCTCAGATCCGCGGCAACTGGATTGAATCGGCTTTACTCGGGTTGGCGCGATAGAAGGACGCCACATGTCCGATGCGGCCGACCAGCTCGGCGCCAGTGTGCTGTCCGAGCTGCAGGATCATGGCATCGCGCTCGTCGCGATCGCCGGCATGGACCTTGACCTTGAGCAGCTCGTGATGGCTCAGTGCCTGATCGAGCTCCACGAGCACAGCCTCGCTGATCCCGTGCTGGCCGACCGTGACGACCGGTTTGAGATGGTGGGTTTGCTGCTTGAGCCAACGTTTCTGTTTCGCGGTGAGAGGCATGCTGATTCCGATCGTACGACTGGATGGCAAGGGCGCCCTGTGGCTGGCGCCCCGGTGGAAGAGCACCGATTATATCGCGATCCTCGAGCACCGATCAGTGGCTGTCATCTCATTGACCGGTCAAGAGTTTCCACTGCGCTGACCGGACCATCCGGCACCTGGGAAGCGGCCACGCGTGCTGGTGGCGCCAACGGCAAGTCGGCGCTCCCAGAGTCCAGGCGTGCTCGCGCACCTGGGATCGCCGAGTGGTATTCGGCACCGTCAAGCGTGCCAATCGTCTCGACTCTTCAATGTCTTGGCGGGTGAGGAGAAGGCTCGCCGACCTCTCGCCGACATGGGTGTTTACCCTCTGGCCGCGCCGGACTAAGATAGCGGGCTTTCCTGAATCCAGAGACGACGGCGTGGGGGATCGCGTGGCACAGCCTCGGGATATCGGCTACCTGCTCGAGCCAGGTGGCTGTTTGCGCGGGCGCTTGCGGGTGCCTGGTGATAAATCGATCTCGCATCGCGCCATCATGTTGGCGGCCATCGCTGATGGCGACACTGAGATCAGCGGCTTTCTCGAAGGGGCCGACGCCTTGGCGACCCTGACGGCCTTTCGGCGGATGGGTGTGCGCATCGAGGGGCCCACGGGTGGCGAGGTGCGGGTCGCCGGGGTCGGGATGCATGGTCTGAGCGCCCCGGAAGAACCGCTCGACATGGGCAATTCGGGAACCTCGATGCGACTGCTCGCCGGTTTGTTGTGCGGCCAGTCGTTTCCAGTGACCCTGATCGGCGATGCCTCCTTGTCGAAGCGGCCGATGCGACGCGTGACCGAGCCATTGGCACGGATGGGCGCGCGCATCGAGACCACCGCGACCGGAACCGCGCCGTTGGAACTGTCACCGGTCTCGCGTCTGCGCGGGATCGACTATGTGCTGCCCGTGGCCAGCGCCCAGGTGAAATCCAGCCTCTTGCTCGCCGGGCTCTATGCCGAGGGCGAGACCTGTGTCACAGAGCCTGCGCCGACCCGTGACCATACCGAGCGGATGCTCACCGCTTTCGGCCACCCAGTCAGGCGCCAGGGCTCCAGGATCTGTCTGACCGGCGGCGGCCGGCTCAGCGGTTGTCGACTCCAAGTCCCTGCCGACATCTCCTCGGCCGCCTTCTTCCTGGTTGGCGCCACGCTGGCGTCCGGCTCGGATGTGACCCTGGAGGGTGTCGGGATGAATCCCACCCGGATCGGGGTCATCAACATCCTGCGTGCCATGGGTGCAGATATCGAGTTAATCGAGCGGCCCAACGCGGGCGGAGAGCCGGTGGCCGACCTGCGGGTGCGCCATGCCCCCTTGCGCGGCATCCGCATCCCAGTCGATCAGGTGCCGCTCGCGATCGACGAGCTGCCGGTCATCTTGATCGCGGCCGCTTGTGCCGAGGGCGAGACACTCCTGACCGGTGCCGAGGAGCTGCGGGTCAAGGAGAGCGACCGCATCCAGGTCATGGCCGATGGTCTGGGTCGTCTCGGTGTGGAGGCGCGGCCGCGGCCCGATGGCATGTGGATCCGCGGCATGCCCGACGGTCTGCTGGCCCGCCATGACAGTGACCAGATCCCAGTGATCCATGCCCACGGCGATCACCGCATCGCCATGTCGTTCGCGATGGCGGCGCTGCGTGCCGGTACGCCGATCGAGATCCGGGATTGCGCCAATGTCGAGACCTCCTTCCCGGGCTTCGTGACGCTGGCCGCGGCGGCGGGATTGCGGATCCGCGAGACCGGGGCATGAGCCCAGTCATCACGATCGACGGACCCTCGGGGACCGGCAAGGGGACGATCGCCGCGTTATTGGCGCAGCGGCTCGGCTGGCACTGCCTCGATAGCGGTGCGCTCTATCGGGTCTTGGGAGTCGCCGCCGAGCGCCACGGTGTGTCGCTCGCGGATGAGCCGGCGCTCGCTGATCTGGCCGCGAGCCTCGCGGTGCGTTTCAGCGCTGGGCGGGTCTGGTTGGAGGAGACCGATGTGAGCGCGCCGATTCGCACCGAGGCGGCGGGGATGGCGGCCTCACGTGTGGCCGCGCATCCCGCGGTTCGGGCGGCCTTGTTGGAGCGGCAACGCGCGATGGCGTGCCGACCTGGCCTGGTCGCCGACGGCCGCGACATGGGCACGATTGTCTTCCCTTCCGCGGCGCTCAAGCTCTTTCTCGACGCAAGTCCTGAGGTCCGCGCGGATCGTCGATATAAACAGTTGAAAGAAAAGGGATTGGATGCTAACCTCCAGCAACTCGTGGAGGATATTCGGGCGCGTGATGCGCGCGATCGCGATCGCCCCGTGGCGCCACTGCGCGCGGCCAGCGATGCGCTCGTACTGGACACCACCACGATGTCGATCACCGAGGTGCTCGACCGAGTCCTGGAAGAGGTGAGGCGCGTCTTCCCAGGCTTGGTCCATTAGGGCTCGACGCGGGGCTCGCCCGCGACCGAGTCAGGTTGGGCCGGTGCGGAAGCGCCGGCCTTTTCAATTCATCGATACCCCTCGTCCCGGATGGGACGGATCAGCGCGCCCTGCTCAGGACAACTTCATCCCATGACCGAAAGCTTTGCCGAACTATTTGAACAGAGTCTGAATACGACCCAGCTGCAGCCGGGTACCATCGTGCTCGGAACCGTCATTGCGATCACCTCCGACAGCGTCGTGATCAATGCTGGACTCAAATCCGAGGGCGTCATCCCCCGCAACCAATTCATCGGCCCCGACGGTCAGCTCGAGGTGACGGTGGGGGATGAGGTCGAGGTCGCCTTGGACGCCGTCGAGGACGGCTTCGGCGTGACCCGTCTGTCCCGAGACAAGGCAAAGCGTTTCGCTGCCTGGGATCATCTCGAGAAGGCCTTCGAGGCAACCGAGACCGTCAAGGGCATGATCAGCGGCAAGGTCAAGGGCGGCTTCACGGTCGACCTGGGGACCGTGCGCGCCTTCCTGCCCGGCTCGCTGGTGGACGTTCGCCCGGTTCGCGACACCACTTACCTCGAAGGCAAGGAGCAGGAATTCAAGGTCATCAAGCTCGATCGCAAGCGCAACAACGTGGTCGTGTCGCGCCGTGCCGTGGTCGAGGAGGAGTACAGCGCCGAGCGCGAGCAGCTCCTCAAGAACCTCGAGGAGGGCATGGAGGTCAAGGGCGTGGTCAAGAACCTGACCGACTACGGCGCCTTCCTCGATCTGGGCGGGATCGATGGCCTGCTACACATCACCGACATGGCCTGGCGCCGCGTCAAGCACCCATCCGAGGTGGTCGAGATCGGTGACGAGGTCTTGGTGAAGGTGCTGAAGTTCGATCGCGATCGTCAGCGCGTCTCGCTGGGCTTGAAGCAGATGGGCGAGGACCCTTGGGTCAACATCTCGCGTCGCTACCCCGAGGGAACGCGGGTCTTCGGCAAGGTCACCAACATCGCCGATTACGGCTGCTTCGTCGAGATCGAGGAAGGGGTCGAGGGTTTGGTGCATGTCTCCGAGATGGATTGGACCAACAAGAACATCCATCCGAGCAAGGTCGTGGCCCTGGGCGACGAGGTCGAGGTCATGGTGCTGGATATCGACGAGGAGCGTCGCCGCATCTCGCTTGGCATCAAGCAATGCGCCATGAACCCCTGGGACGAGTTCGCCGCGACCCACAAGAAGGGCGATCATGTCTCCGGTAAGATCAAGTCCATCACCGACTTCGGGATCTTCATCGGGCTGGATGGTGGGATCGACGGTCTGGTCCATCTCTCCGACATCTCCTGGGACGAGTCCGGCGAGCAGGCACTGCGTCGCTACAAAAAGGGCGATGAGCTGGAGACCGTGGTGCTGTCGGTCGACCCGGAGCGCGAGCGCATCTCGCTCGGTGTCAAGCAACTCGACAAGGATCCCTTCTCCAGCTTCGTGGCCCTGCACGAAAAGGGCAGTGTCGTAACCGGCACCGTGACGGACGTGGATCCGAAGGGTGCGACCATCGCCCTGGCCGATGGCGTGGAGGGCTATCTGCGGGCCTCCGAGATCTCGCGTGACCGCATCGAGGATGCGCGAGCCGTGCTCAAGTCCGGTGACGAGATCGAGGCGAAGTTCCTGGGCGTGGACCGTAAGAATCGCACCATCTCCTTGTCGATGAAGGCCAAGGACGTCGAAGAGGAGCAGGCCGTGATCAAGGGGTATTCACGCGACGCCAGCAGTGGCACCGCGACACTCGGCGACATCCTCAAGGAGCAGATGGAAGAGGCCCAGCGCGGCGGTTGATCCACGCCGTCTCGCGTTCGTGGGGCCCATCATGGGCCCCGAGTCCTTTTTCCAGGAGTCGAGAACATGACCAAATCCGAGCTCATCGACGTACTGGCTGCCGCGCAGGACCATTTGGCATACAAGGATGTCGAAGAGGCGGTGCGCAAGCTCCTCGATCGGATGAGCACAGCGCTGGCCGCTGGTGAGCGAATCGAGATCCGTGGCTTTGGGAGCTTCTCGTTGCACTACCGTCCCGCACGGATTGGGCGCAACCCAAAGACTGGTGACGCGGTCGCCTTGGCTGGTAAGCACGTCCCTCATTTCAGGCCCGGCAAGGAGCTCAGGGATCGCGTGAATCAAGCATTCCTGGATGAGTGCTTGGCCGCGGGGCAAGAAGAGCAGCAACCACCCGAGCGGATGGCCGCCTCGGGCTGATGAGACCCTTTCGGGCACTGGATGCGCAGTGCCCGTCTGACCCGCCACCTGGCTCGAGCGCACGCGCGCTCAACAATCGGCTTGCTCGCGCCGCACGGCGCGGCTGGATGGGAAGACACAGGTGAAGCTCGATCCCTGACCAAGCTCGCTGGCGATGAGCAGGATGCCTCCATGTCGGCTGAGGATATGCTTGACGATCGCCAGGCCAAGGCCGGTCCCTCCCGACTCGCGTGAGCGTGCCTTGTCGACGCGGTAGAACCGCTCGGTCAAGCGTGGCAGATGCTGGGACGCGATGCCAGGTCCATCATCGGTGACGCGGAACTCGGGTCCATCGATCCCGGATGACCAACGGACCCGGACGTGGGTTCCGGCCGGGGTATGCTTGACCGCGTTGAAGATGATGTTGGATAGGGCACTGCGGATCTCCCGCTCGTTACCGATGAGCAGCAACTCCTCGTCGATGTCCACCGTGAAAACACGTCGTCCGTGGCTCAATGCCTGTGCCTCCTGCAAGATGAGATGCAATTCATCCGGCACGTCGACCTTGACCGTGTTCTGTTCTTCGACGCGTTCATCCATCTCCAGGCGCGAGAGTGTCAGCAGATCCTCGATGATGGAGCGCATCCGCTCGGTTTGATTGTGCATGAGGGTCAGCGGACGGCGATGCTGAGGCGGCGTTGCCTGGGCGCTGGTGAGTGTTTCCAGGAATCCACCGATCACGGTCAATGGCGTGCGCAGCTCGTGCGATGCATTGGCCACGAAATCCCGTCTGATCATGTTGAGATGATAGATCTTGGTGATGTCGCGCCCAACGACGAGCCGTTGTTTCTTGCGCTCGCCAAACGGGGCGATGCGCAATGAGAGCATGATCGCCCGATTGTGCACCGGGTTGATGTCCAAGGGACGTTGATATTCGTTCGATTGCAGGAAATCGCTGAGGCTCGGATGGGTGAAGAGCTCCACCAAGGCGCGTCCATCATCCTCCGGCCAGTGGATGTTCATCAGACTGGCGGCGGCCGGGTTCGCCCATTCGATCGAGTGCAGCTTGTCCAAGACCACCAAGGCATCCGGGAAGGCGTTCGCGGCCTCGCGAAAGCGGCGGGTGAAGCGGGTTTGACGCTGACGACCCTTGCGACCCCGCTGTTGGTATTGCGCGATGGTGCGATAGATCTCGCCCCAGAGTCCGCCTGGAAATGGAGGGCTCAGACGATGATGCTTGCGGATCAGCAGATTGAGTCGAATCAGCAGATAGAGATGACGGATCAGATAAGGCAGGAGCGCCAGCAGCCAGACCCCGGGTGGGGCGCTGTCGAGCCATCCGAGTAGACCCGCGACAGCGACCGAAAGCAGCAACAGGGCGACCTCGCCGAGCAAGGCGCCGCGCCAGGCCTCGAGCGCGCGTGATGGATGGATCGTCAAGCGGATCAGGTCTTGTCCGAGAAGCGATAGCCGACCCCACGCACGGTCTGCAAGAGCCGATCATGGCCCGAGCATTCGAGCGCCTTGCGCAGCCGTCGAACATGGACATCGACGGTACGCTCCTCGACATAGACTTGATCACCCCAGACCTGGTCGAGCAGTTGCGAGCGGGTGAAGGCCCGATCGGCATGGCTCATGAAGAAATGCAGCAGACGATACTCGGTGGGCGCGATCTCGACCGGCGTGCCTTTCACGGTGACGCGGTGACTGATATTGTCGATGCGCAAGCCGCTGATCTCGATCTCGTCGCCGCGCTCCTCAGGCTTCGCGCGACGGAGCACGGCCTTGATCCGAGCCACCATCTCACGAGGTGAAAAGGGTTTGGTGATATAGTCGTCGGCCCCGGTATCCAGTCCCTTGATGCGATCCTCCTCCTCGCCACGTGCGCTGATCATGATGATGGGCACCGCGCGCGTGCGCGGATTCTGCTTCAGCTCCTGTGCCAGCTCGATGCCGGAGCGTCCAGGCAGCATCCAGTCGAGCAGGATGAGATCCGGATTCTCGCGACTGATCAGCTTGCGTGCCTCGTCGGCATGCCCGGCCTCGATCGCACGAAAATCCTCGCCCTCCAGCGCGAAACAGATCACCTCGCGGATATCTGGCTCATCGTCGACGACAAGAATGGTCTTCATGGCAGTTGATTCCTCTAGTCTTAAGCAATTCGGCCCGCCACATACACCGTCTGGCTGGACCGAAACGTCTTTGATGCTAGTCTATTGCCGATGAATGACGGCGCGATGACCTTGTCAGCTGGCAGAATCGCCCGTGCCACTGGCATTCGTGGATTGCCTTCCGGTCTGCTCCAACCAACGGCGCTCGACCTGGATGAAGCGTCTGCTCAAGGCCTCCTGGCGCGGGCCGCGCAGACGGCGGCTCACCAGGATGATCGCCAGGGTCGACAGCAAGATGCCGGGGATGATCTCGTAGAGCTCGAAGAGCCCGCCATCCAGGTGTCGCCAGAGGATGACGGTCAGGCCGCCGACGAGGATCCCGGCCAGCGCACCCAGTCCAGTCATCCGCGACCAGTAGAGCGAGAGCAGGAGGGTCGGCCCGAAGGCCGCGCCGAAACCCGCCCAGGCGTAAGCCACCAGGTCCAAGACCAAGGCGTTCGGATCGAGCGCCAGCCAGAAGGCAGGCGCCGCGATCAGGAGCACGGTGACGCGGCCGGCGATCACCAACTCGCGTTTCTTGGCCTTGCGCCTGATGAGTGCCCGATAGACATCCTCGGTCAAGACCGAGGAGGAGACGAGCAGCTGCGAATCGGCCGTGCTCATGATCGCCGCCAGGATCGCGGCGAGCAGGAAACCGGCGACCAGTGGATGGAAGAGCAACTGCGTGAGCAGGATGAAGACGGTCTCACGCGATTCGCCCTGCAGTGGCTGCTCGATGACGAGGATCCCGGCCAAGCCGCTCGCGATCGCACCGCAGAGTGTGATCGCGACCCAGAGCGTGGCGATCCGGCGTGCCACCTTGATCTTCGCGGGCGAGGAGATCGCCTGGAATCGCGCCAGGATGTGAGGTTGTCCGAAATAGCCCAGGCCCCAGGCGAGCAATGAGAGCATACCGATGAGACCCAGGCTGGTTCCATCGGCGCGCGTGAATGGATTCAAGAGATTGGGGTTGTTTGCACCGATCACTTCGAAGGTGAGACCGGTATCGCCGATCTGTGAGAAGGCCATCAGCGGAACCAGGATCAAGGTCAAGGCCATCAAGAGACCCTGGAACACATCAGTCCAGGACACCGCCAGGAACCCGCCGAACGCGGTATAGATGACGATCGAAAGCACCCCGAGGGTCACCGCCCAGAGATAGTCGATGCCGAACACCGTTTGGAAGAGTTTGCCGCCGGCGACCAATCCAGCGCTGGTGTAGAGCATGAAGAAGAAGAGGATGACGAGTCCCGCGATGACGCGCAGCCAAATGCCATGATCGGTGAAGCGGTTGGCGAGATATTCGGGCAGGGTCAGGGCGTTGGCATAGGTCTGGCTGAAGACGCGTAGACGGCTGGCGACCAGGGTCCAGTTCAGCCAGGTGCCGAGCAGGAGTCCAGCGGCGAGCCAGATGGCTTCCACGCCGGCGGCGTAGGCGAAACCCGGCAGCCCGAGCAGCAGCCAGCCGCTCATGTCCGAGGCGCTGGCGCTCAATGCCGCCACGCCGCTGCCGATCCGGCGTCCGCCGAGGATGAAATCGGGCAGGTCACGGGTCCGCCGATAGGCGTACCAGCCGATCATGCCGATGATCGCGAAATAGAGCGCGAAGGTCAGTAGATTGATCAGTGGATGCTGACTCAATGGGCGATTCCAGTTGCTGCCGAGCGATGCGGCTTGTCGAAACGGTTCGAGACGTCTAGTTTAGAGTCTGCCGGCGGGCGCGACCATGACAAGTGTCCGGCCGGTCTGATGCCGACCGGCGCGTCGCTGGAATTGCCCCAGGCGCGTCTGGTCCGTCCGAGCCAATCGACCCGCGGAGTCGTCCATGACCGCCACCCGGATCTTGCAGCGTGACCTGGTCTTTCAAGGCCGGATCATTAAGGTCGCACTCGAGCGCGTGCTCCTGCCTTCGGAGCGCGAGACTCAACTCGAGATCGTTCGTCACCCCGGTGGGGCCGCCGTCGTGGCCTTGGACGAGGAGGAGCGGGTGTGTCTGTTGCGCCAGTTTCGCCATGCTGCCGGGGGTTGGCTCTGGGAGCTGCCCGCCGGCAAGATCGATCCAGGCGAGTCGGCAAGCGTGACGGCGCGCCGGGAGCTTGCCGAGGAGGCGGGTCTCAGCGCCGCGGAATGGGTGGATCTGGGGCGCATGCACAGCTCGCCTGGAGTCTTCACTGAAGTCATTGAATTGTGGATGGCGCGTGGTTTGACACGTCAGGCACCAGCGCACGAGCCTGACGAGTCGATCGAGATCCACTGGTTGCCGATGAGCCAAGCGCTGGATTGGTGCACTGATGGCGAGATCACCGACGCCAAGACCCTGGTCGGACTCTATCGCGCCGGTGCCTTCCTGGCGAGTGCGGTGGCGCTCATGGCGGAGGATCCGGGGTGTTGAGCAGTGATCGCGCGGCCACCATGTCTCGTCGCCTCAAGCATCGGCCTTTTGACGCAGGAGCTTGACCTGGAACAGGGTGTTGCGCTCCTCCTCCTCGAGCGAGGATTGGATGAAATGGATCGTGCGCCGATAGCGTGGAATGATGTTGTACTTGAGCGCATTGACGCGTTTCTGGGCCTTGCGCTGCTCTTCCATCAGGCGGTGCAGTGCGGTTTCGACCTCGGCGAGACGGGCCAGGAGCACGGAGGCATTGGCAAGATTCTCGCGGGTGGTGTCGAAGCTCGCGTCGGTTCCCAGTAGACCGACCGGCTTGAGTGGCACGCGCTCGCTGGTGACCGCCGGGTACTCCACCCCCAATGCGCGGCGTGGGAGGATCTCCACGCTGAGTGCGAGCTCCGAGCCGAGCGCGGCCTGGTGGATGCCGCGGCTGCCCATCCTGAGATGGGTGATGCTCAGACAGCGATAGGCCTCGGCAAGCGCGGACTCAGCCGCGCTGCGCAGGCGACGATACTCGCCGATGCGCTCGTAGACCAGACGCGTGAGCAGCTCGCGCTTGCGTTCGAGCAGATCGTGCCCCTCTTCGAGGAAACGCTGCTGTTTCTTCAGGCGCAGCAGGGTGTTCTTGGTCGGTGGAACCTTGATCAATGATTGGGCCACGGGCGTGCTCTCTTGGACTGCGGGGGTGCGGCATCAGCCCGCGGTGACCGCCCGGAGTGACTCGCGCTCGGCAAGACACTCCGGGCTGCCAACCACGAGCTCGCGGCACACGAGTGGGCGTCGATCGTAGATCCGGCACAGCAGGCTATCCCGATCGAGCGCGATGCACCAGCCATCCTCGAGACGTCTCATCACCAGACCACCGCGCGGATCCCGCACGGTGAGCCTTGGGGGCACCCCGGTGTCGGTCAGACACCAGACCTCGAGACGACAACAGGCGGCGACGCAGGTGGCGCAGGTCATGGCGGGGTCGCGATCTAGCGCCGTGGCGCCAGCAGGCTCAAGAGGCTTGCCGCCGCCACGAAGAGGCTGAACAGCAGCTTGAAGACCCATTCACCCAGCATCAGTGTGAGGCTCTGATCTTGCGATCGGACATGATCGGTCGCTGGGGTTGGCCGGGGGGGCGACTGATTCGAGGGTGATTCAGACATCTTGACCTCCTTCGGTGCGGATGTGGCGGATGGTGGCCGGTCGTGGATGCGCCACGCGGATCCCTGATCCAGGCTGGTGGCTAGACCAGGCATGCAGCCAAGCGCTCGGGACATTCCAACAGCGGATTATGCCCGATCCCTGGCAAGATCCGCAGGTCCGTGGCTGGGCGTTGTCGTTTGATCTCACGCGCGATGGCCGAGAATTTCGCGTCCTCGGCCCCGGCGATCCAGGTGAGCGCGCCAGGATAGGCGATCACCGCATCATGCAGTGGCGGCATGACCCCCAGTCCATGCTGCTCGAGTGATGCGGCGAGCCCTTCGGCCGATTGCTCCAGCCGCCGCGCGCGCTGCCGTTGTCTCTTCCAGGGTGCGAGCCGCGCTTGGCTCGCGAACAGTGGTTGGGATTCCCAGGCGCGCACGAATGACTCGATCCCCTCTTCGCGCAGACATCTCACCCATTGGCGATCAGCCTGGATGCGCGCTCGACGGCTGACTGGGTCATCGAGACCCGGATGGGCCGAGATGATCGTCGCCGCGCCGAATCGCTCGGGTGCGGCCGCGATCAATCCCAGCGCCAGGCGACCTCCAAGCGAGTATCCGGCGATCCGCTCGACACGCTCCGGGATGGCCGCAAGCAGCGCCCGCAGGGTTCGTTCGAATGACATCAAGGGCAGGCGGCTCGCGCCATGACCAGGCAGGTCGAGCGCGATCGCCTCGTGTCCAGCGCCTGGCATGCAGTCATCCCAATCCTCGGCGCGGCCGGTGAAGCCGTGCAGCAAGAAGATCAGAGTGTCGCCTCGGCGACGTCGGCCTCGCGCTCCTTGTCACGCTCGATCAGGGCATAGGCCGAGTGATTGTGGATCGACTCGAAATTCTCAGCCTCCACGACATAGGCGCTGATGCGTGAGTCCTCGTTGAGACGTCCGGCCACGTCGCGCACCACATCCTCGACGAATTTCGGGTTGTCATAGGCTCGCTCGGTGACGAATTTCTCATCCGGACGCTTCAGCAGACCAAAGAGCTCGGATGACGCCTCGCGCTCGACCAGCTCGATCAGCTCCTCGATCCAGATGAAGTCATGGGTGCGGACCTGAACGGTGACATGCGAGCGCTGATTGTGGGCGCCGTAACGAGAGATCTCCTTCGAGCAGGGGCAGAGACTGGTGACTGGAACCACGACCTTGATCTCCAATGAGGGACGGTCGTGACGGATCTCACCGATGAAGGTCACCTCGTAGTCGAGCAGGCTCTGCACACCCGTGACTGGGGCACGTTTGTTGACGAAGAAGGGGAAGCGCATCTCGATGTGTCCGGCCTCCGATTCGAGCCGCCGCGACATCTCGCCGAGCATCTCCTTGAAGGAGGCGACGCTGATCTCACGCTCCTGATGATTGAGGATCTGCACGAACCGGGACATGTGCGTCCCTTTGAAGTTGTGCGGCAGATAGACATACATGTTGAACGTCGCGACCGTGTGCTGCTCCATGCCGCTACGGTCGCTCACCCGTACTGGATGACGAATATCCTTGATCCCCACCTTGTCGATGGCGATACGACGGGAGTCCGCGCTCCCCTGCACGTCGGCGATCTCGGTGCCGCGTGGCGTCTCACAACAGCTGGTATCGAGCGCTTGCTCCATGGTGTGCCTGCTCTGGAAGGATCGTCTATTCTGTCAACGGCAGAGGGTGGGGGCAGGATACGGCAAGATAAACCACTCGCGGCGCGCGCTCCGCCCAATGCTCAATATTTACGGCTGATCAGTGCGTCCGCGATCCAGCGCAGGGGCGTGGCTGCAGTGCCGAAGTCAGTCAGGCTCGCCTGTGCATCATCGATCAGTCGAGCAGCCATCGCCTTGGCCTCGGCAAGACCGACGATGGCCGGGTAGGTCGCCTTGGCCAGGGCTTGATCACGCCCGGCCGTCTTGCCGAGCAGATGGGTATCGCCCTCGACATCGAGGATGTCGTCCTGGATCTGGAACGCCAGACCGATGCACTTGGCGTAGTGATCGAGTCGCTCGGCGCGCTCCGGCTGCGGTTGGTCCAGCGCGAGGATGGCCATCTGAACGGCGGCGCGAATCAAGGCGCCGGTCTTGTGGATGTGGATGTGCTCGAGCTGGGCGACGTCCTGCACCTGTCCCTCCGCGGCCAGGTCCAGCGCCTGGCCGCCGACCATCCCGCGTGATCCGCTGGCGCGGGCAAGGGCGGCGACCATGGCCACGCGCTGGGCGGAGGAGAGTCCTGGGGCCTCGGCCAAGCTCTGAAAGGCGAGCGTTTGCAGTGCATCGCCGGCGAGGATGGCGGTGGCCTCGTCGTACGCGCGATGACAGGTGGGACGACCGCGGCGCAGATCATCGTCATCCATGGCCGGAAGGTCGTCGTGGATCAAGGAGTAGGCATGGATGAGCTCGATCGCGACGGCTGGGCGGTCGAGTCGGGCGGGCTCGATCGCCAGGGCCGCCCCGGCGGCATGGGTCAAGAGTGGGCGAATCCGTTTGCCGCCACCAAGCACCGTGTAACGCATCGCTTCATGCAGTCGGCTCGGTTGGAGCGTGGCCTGGGGCAGGAGCGTCTCGAGTACGGCCTCCACACGCGCTTGGCAACGTGCGCGAAACGACTCTAGATTGACATCACTCATGGGATTGGAACGGCTCCGGCTCGGCGTCCACACGCGCCTCGGTGAGGATGCGCACCCGCTGCTCGGCCGCATCGAGGGCGTGCTGACAGGTGCGGGTCAGACCGATGCCGCGCTCGAACGCGGCGAGGGATTCTTCCAGGCTCAGCTCGCCATTCTCCAGGATGTCGACGACCGCCTCGAGCTCGGCGAGTGCTTGCTCGAAGGAGTGTGGCGTCGCGTCGGTGGGTGTCGTCATCTGCTCAAATCGCGTCCCGGGTGAAAAGCGCGATCCCCCGCGATGCAGCCGAGTGCGCTCGGGCTGGGGCGGCGTGGTGATCGCAATGCACCGAAGGCTGAGTCTCCAAGCCTCATGGGACCACGACAGTGCCGGCCGAGCCTCGTCGAGCGGCATCCGCGATCCGCGGTGCTGGAGGAATCGAGATATCCTGCAAGCAAGCTAAATTACTCCAGCACGCCGGATGGGTCAAACCAGACGCGGGTGTGCCCGCCACCGCATCAGCGACCGGGCAGCGCCGAGAGTCTCTCCGGCGGGCGGTGGTCGTCGGTGTTCAGGGCAGGGTGAATCTGATCGGCGCCGCCGGCCATGGTCACTGGGTCGCGGCAATCCATTGCGGCACGACGGGTTGGATCGAGCGGTTGATTGGTGCGACGTGGTTGGCAGGGGCTTGGCCCCGATGAAGCGATCGCGCTATCCTCCCCGCGCATTCCAACCCCGCGGCCGCTGAGCCGCGATGACACAGGATCCCTCCACCGCCGCCATGTCCGGCAATTACGACGCTTCTGCCATCGAGGTCCTCAGCGGCCTCGACCCGGTGCGCAAACGCCCCGGGATGTACACCGACACCAGCCGACCCAATCACCTCGCCCAAGAGGTCATCGACAATAGCGTCGACGAGGCGCTCGCCGGTCACGCCCACCGCATCACCGTCGTGCTCTTTGCCGATGGCTCGTTGGAGGTCAGCGACGATGGCCGTGGCATGCCGGTGGATCTGCACCCGCAGCTGGGTCTGCCAGGGGTCGAGGTCATCCTCACCAAACTGCACGCCGGCGGCAAGTTCAATGCCGATCACTATCGCTTCTCCGGGGGGCTGCACGGGGTCGGTGTCTCGGTGGTCAATGCCCTGTCGCAGCGGCTGGAGGTCTGGGTCAAGCGTGGTGGGCAGGAGTATCACATGCGCTTCGCCGGGGGCGAGAAGGCGAGCGAGCTCAGTCCGATCGCGACGGTTGGGCGCTCCAACACGGGCACGCGTGTGCGTTTTTGGCCTGATCCCGCGTATTTCGACACGCCCAGGTTCGCGCTCCGCCCGCTGATCCATCTGCTGCGTGCCAAGGCGGTCCTGTGCCCTGGGCTCGAGGTCCGGTTGCGCGACGAGGCCAGCGGCGAGGAGCAGGTCTGGTGCTATCAAGACGGGCTCAAGGATTATCTGCTCCAGACCCTGAACGCGGCTCCGATCATCCCAGCTCCGCCATTCTGTGGCGACTTGGCGGGGCACAACGAGGCCGCGGCCTGGGCGCTGGCCTGGTTGCCCGAGGGCGGCGAGCCGGTGGCCGAGAGCTATGTCAACCTCATCCCGACGGTCCAGGGCGGTACCCATGTCAATGGTCTGCGCAGCGGTCTGACCGAGGCCTTGCGCGAGTTCTGCGAGTTCCGCAACCTGCTGCCACGCGCGCTCAAGATCGCACCCGAGGACGTCTGGGGGCGGGTCAGCTATATCCTCTCGGTCAAGCTCAACGAGCCGCAGTTCTCGGGACAGACCAAGGAGCGCCTGTCCTCGCGCGAGTGCGCCGCCTTCGTCTCGGGCGTGGTCAAGGATGCCTTCAGCCTTTGGCTCAATCAGCATGTCATCGAGGGCGAGCGGATCGCCGATCTGGTGATCGGTGCGGCCCAGGCCAGGCTGCGCGCCGGGCGCACCGTGACCCGTAAGAAGGTCACCCAGGGCCCAGCCCTGCCCGGCAAGCTCGCCGACTGCACCAGCACGGATCCAGAGCGGGGCGAGCTCTTCCTGGTCGAGGGCGACTCGGCCGGTGGCTCGGCCAAGCAGGCGCGCGATCGCGAGTTCCAGGCCATCCTGCCCCTGCGCGGCAAGATCCTCAATACCTGGGAGGTCGATCCGGCCGAGGTCCTGGGCTCGCAGGAGGTGCACGACATCGCGGTGGCGATCGGTGTGGACCCGGGCAGCGATGATCTCAGCCGCTTGCGCTTCGGCAAGGTCTGCATCCTGGCCGATGCCGACTCCGACGGCGCCCATATCGCGACCCTCCTCTGTGCGCTTTTTCTGCGCCACTTCAGACGGCTGGTCGCCGAGGGTCATGTCTATGTGGCGATGCCGCCGCTGTATCGGATCGACGTTGGCAAGCGGGTGTTCTATGCGCTCGACGATGCCGAGAAGCGTGGCGTGCTCGATCGCATCGAGGCCGAGAAGATCAAGGGCAAGGTCAATGTGCAACGCTTCAAGGGTCTCGGCGAGATGAACCCGGCACAGCTGCGCGAGACCACCATCCATCCAGATACGCGTCGGCTGGTGCAGCTCACGATCACGCGCGATGATGACAGCGATGGACTGCTCGATATGCTGCTCGCCAAGAAGCGTGCCGCGGATCGCCGGTCCTGGTTGCAGGAAAAGGGTGATCTGGCCGAGATCTAGGCAATGGCACAGCACTCGGGGTGCGCGCGACGATGAATGGAGCGGTCTTGGTGCTCACTCTCGGCTCAGCAGGATGCGCTTGGCCTCGTTGATCTTGGCCGCCAGATAGTGCGAGCCGCCGCGATCCGGATGTAACCGCTGGATCAGTCGGCGATGTGCGTCGCGGGTCTCTTGCGCGGAAGCCTGCGCCGTCAAGCCGAGGATCGCCCGCGCCTCGTCCGGGTGCATGGGCGCGGCCGGCGCGGGGCGTGTCTGGTCAGGCGTGGGTCGCATCGGAGCGGCCGGTTTGATGTCGCGCTCGCGCTCCAGATAGACCTCGATGGCCTCGGCTGAATCCGGGTCGCTGAGATAGCAGCCCGCGAGCATCTCGAGGAGATCCTCGGTGGCGATCTGATCGAGCCCAAGACCCTGATGCGGCCCAGCGCGGACCTCACCACTGATCCGTCCCGAGAGATGGTCGATGAGCAAGAGGACGCAGGAGGTGGCGACCCGCGACTGGGCCGGCCCCTGATAATGCTGCGTCCCCTTGAGCTCGCGCACCCACATGGCGGTCGCCCCAGCGACAGCGCTCGGCATCAGGATGAAATTGACGAAGGGGAGCATGCTCAAGGTGCCCGCGGCGGCGCCGAAGCCAAGGCTCATCCCGGGCTGGCGCGCCAGTCGCTGACGCATCTCGCGAAATTTCAAGCCGTGGTTGCCCATGGGATAATCGGCATACTGCACGACCAGGATCCAGGCGACATAGAGAAACCAGAGGATCTGTCCGATCACCGGGATGAAGAGCAGGAGTAGAAATGGAATCGCCAAGATCAGCGCATAGAGCAGCTTCTTCACCTCGTCCAGCAGGGTCGGGAGCAGGGTGACCAGGAGGTTTGCCGGATTCGTCCCCTCGTTGAGCGAGCGACCCGTGAGCAGACGCTCGACCTTTTCGGCCAGGAGTGCGTTGAACGGCGAGGCAATCAGGTTGGCCACCAGGGCGAAGCTCGAGAAGAGGATGACGAGCATGAATAGGATCGCCAGTGGCCACAGGAGCCAGTCCAGCCAGCCGAGCCAAGCCGGGAGACGCGTCTCCAGACCGGTGATCAGGCGATCGAGTACTCCGATGCCCGCGTAGATCGCCGCCCCAAAGATCAGGATGTTCACCATCAGAGGCACGAGTACGAAGCGCCGGAGTCCAGGCCGGGTGATCAAGCCCATGCCCTGGAGGAGGTAGCGCGCGCCCGCGAGAGGATTGTTGGCCTGAGAGATCATGACTGCTCGGGACTCATTGCGGATGGTTCGGTCGGGCATGATGGCGCGGCGAGCCGGGAATCGGGCCTGCCGGTCTGCTGCGCCGGGGCGTTGCCGCTAGCGCCAGTATAGCCGAGACGTGGCGAAAGTCGTTCGATCGCGCGGCGCCCGAGAGGCAGGATCCCGTCAGGCCACAAGGCAGAGGCGCTTGGCCTCATGGTCGTTGCAACCTGCATTCGGGGAGCACGGGCGCCGACGCATGGTCAGACCGAGTAGCCCCGCCGTTTCCGGATCGTCTGGATGTGCTCCAGAGCGACCATCCAGGGTGTCATCACTGATGTGATCGAGCCGGCCAGGGGGAGGGCCATTGTCAATCTCCCTTGAACCCGCGGGCCTATTCAGGCAGCCTAGGCAGGTTGCCAGAACACCACCCAGTCGGACCATCGGAACCAGAGGATCAGCGTGATGAAAGAGATCGTGGCGAATCTCGCGTCAACATTGGAGACACAGGGCCAACTCGATATCGGTAAGTTGTCCGTCTTGGCCGTGGGAGTCGCCACGGTGCTTGGGACTCTCTATGTCACTGTCGCTGATCCATTCGCCGAGCCTTCGGCGCTGCCACAAACCGTGGTTGCCGCCAATCTGACACCGATCGGTACGCTCAATCTTGCCCAACCCGTGCCCACGCAGGCCGATGCACCGCCGCCGCCCGCCCCAGCGACGATCACGCCCGCGCCGGTCGCCAAGCCGGAGACGGCATCCGCCTCGGTGGCGCCCCCTAGCGCGCCCGAGCCCGGCCCTTACAAGGCGCCGCTCATGCCGCAGCAGCAGGGCTGGCAGCCGCATTTCGCGCCGCTGCCCGGGCGCGCTCAAGCCTCCCAGACGAGTGCGGATGAGCGCGCGGGACTCGTCCATCCGACACGTCCGGCGGCGCCGGTCGAGGTCGCACCTGCGCCGGTCGAGGCCGCGCCAGTGGTCGAGGTGTCACCCGCGCCAGTCGAGGCCGCCGCGCCCGTGGTCGAGGCGGCAGCCACGCCGGTCGAGGCCGCCGCGCCCGTGGTCGAGGCGGCAGCCACGCCAGTCGAGGCCGCCGCGCCCGTGGTCGAGGCGGCACCCGCGCCGGTCGAGACCGCTGGGCCCGTGGTCGAGGCGGCACCCGCGCCGGTCGAGACCGCTGGGCCCGTGGTCGAGACGGCACCCGCGCCGGTCGAGACCGCCGCGCCAGTGGTCGAGACGGCACCCGCGCCGGTCGAGACCGCCGCGCCCGTGGTCGAGACGGTACCCGCGCCGGTCGAGGCCGCCGCGCCAGTGGTCGAAGCGGCACCCGTGCCCGTCGAGGCCGCGCCAGTCGAGACCGCCGCGCCTGTGACCGAGATGGCGCCGTTCGCAGCGCCGCAAGCCCCGGCCGTGCAGCCGCTGCCCAAGTGGATGGAGCACCTCACACCCTTGCGCTGATCCATGCAGTCCGTGCTTCAGCTTCAGATTGCGATCCTCGACCACTGCCAACGATCGATCAGTCGATGGCATGACTCATCAGCGAGTCCTTGACGATCGACACCTGATCACCAGACGAGACGATCTGACGCTGGCCCTCGTTGGGGCCAGCGTCGTGCCCTGTCAGATCAACCATTGAAACCTCTCGGGAGAACAGGATGGACGCGCGACCGTTGTCAAAGACCGTGACGAATGTCGTCAAGCTCTACGATCCGCGGACTTGGCGTGAAAAGGGCCTCTGGTGGACCCTTGGGCTCTTCATCGTCACCTATTTGATCTTGATCACGATCTTTGCGGTCATCTGGTCGCGCACGCCCGCGACCTTCGATGTTCGCGAGCATGCCTTGGTGCAGGCTGGGCAGGACGAGCGTCAACTGGTCCCGGGCACCTATACCACAGCTGCCGCGCTCGGCATCGCCGACACATTGCTCAACAAGCGAGGCGGGTATCTGAGCAACGACATGACGCCGCCCGGACTCTTCCTCGACAACATCCCCAACTGGGAATTCGGCGCACTGACCGAGCTGCGTGATCTTTCCAGGGCCTTGCGCAACGAGTTCTCACGCTCACAGACCCAATCGGTCGAGGACAAGGATCTGCAGATCGCCGATCCTCAGTTCAGCTACGACTCCGAGTCATGGCTCCTGCCCTCGACCGAATCCGAGTACCAACGTGGAATCGAGGCGTTGCGCAGTTACTTCGCACGCCTTGGCGACAAGAACGCGGGCGATGGTCAATTCTTTGCGCGTGCCGATAATCTGCGTGCCTATCTGGCGGTGGCCGAGAAGCGACTGGGCAGTCTCGCCCAGCGGCTCTCCTATGCGGTGGGACAGAGCTACCTGGATACCAACATGGCCGGCGAGCGCAGTGGCCAGCAGGCGCATCCTGGGGCGCCCGAGCAACAGGCCAAGACACCCTGGCTGCAAATCGACGACGTCTTCTTCGAGGCGCGCGGATACACCTGGGCGCTGATCCATACCCTGCAGGCGTTGGCCATCGATTTCGAGCCCGTCCTCAGGGATAAGAACGCCCTGGTCTCGCTCAAGCAGATCATCCGCGAGTTGGAGAATACCCAGAATCCGATCTGGAGCCCGATGATCCTCAACGGGACCGGTTTTGGACCCATGGCCAACCACTCACTCGTCATGGCGTCTTACATCTCGCGCGCCAACGCCGCCATCATCGATCTGCGCAGCCTATTGGAGCGGGGGTAGGTGCGCTGTGATGAGCGGAGCGGCCCTGTCCGCTCCGCTCATCCTCACGCTGCTCGAGCCTGCACTCGGCGTCCGATGACATAGAGTAGGGCGGCATTGATGCCGACTCCAACGGCGAGCAGGGCCAGGTTGAGTGTCGCCGATTGGAGACCGAGCAATCCGGTCAGCGGGCTGACGAAGAGGCTCCAGGGCAAGGCGAAGAGCACCAGCAGGATGCCGCCGAGCGTCTCTCCAGCCAGCAGCAGGATGCCCATCGAGGCGGCCGCGGCCACGAGATAGACGATGATGAGTGTCCGCATGGCCGGGTGGATCCCAAGGCCCGGCTGGGCTGATCGATCGGTGGGTTTCGGCATTGGTCGAGGCCTGGTCGGTGGCAGTGGTTTGGGATGGGTTGCGGATGTCGCGCGGCCTCGCGCGTCAGGCCTGCGCCACCTCATCGAAGACTATCATAGCCGCCGTATCTCCAGGCGGCGCTCCAGCGCGCTGGTCCGTGGCGATGGAGTCAGTCGCGCGCGAAGACCACCAGATGATCGGCCTGAAGCCGAATGCCGATCTCGTCGCCGATGGCATGTTGGTGATGGCTCGGGACCAGGCAGAGCACCTCGGTGCCGTTTTCCAAACGGAGCTGGTAGAGATATTCGGCGCCACGGAAGGCCCGCTCCACGACCGTGGCGCGTCGCGGGCTGGACTCGTCATAGAGTAGATCATCGGGCCTGATCAGGACCACGGCCTCGGCTCCTGGCCGCAGTCCGTGGGGCTTGGCCCCGGCCACCCGCCCGAATTCGGTCTTCACCCGCGTCGCGTCGACGACGCTTGCCGGCAGCAGCACACCTTGGCCGATGAAGTCGGCGACGAAGCGATCCGCTGGCTCGTGATAGAGACCAAAGCCCGTGTCCCATTGGCGAATGCGTCCCTCGGCCATCACCCCGATCTGATCGGCCATGGCGAAGGCCTCCAGCTGATCATGCGTGACCAGGATCGCGGTCACGCCCTCGCGCTTGAGCAGGTCACGGACCTCGCGCGCCAGCTGCTCGCGTTGCTCGGCGTCCAGGCTAGAGAAAGGCTCATCGAGCAGCAGGATCTCGGGTCGCGGGGCCATGGCGCGGGCGAGTGCGACGCGCTGTTGCATGCCCCCGGAGAGCGCGTGTGGGTAGCGGCGCGCGGTATGGGCCAGACCGACGAGCTCAAGCAGCTCTTCGACCCGGCGCGCGCGCGCGGCGCGTGCGAGTCGGCGCAGACCGAAGCCGACATTCTGTGCCACCGTCAGGTGCGGAAACAGCGCAAAGTCCTGAAAGACCATGCCCACCCGTCGCAACTCTGGGGCCAAGGTCTCGCCGGGGACCGAGACCCGGCGTCCATGCAAGTGGATCTCGCCTTGGCTGATCGGCTCGAACCCGGCGATGGCCCGCAGCAGGGTCGTCTTGCCGCAGCCGCTCGGTCCGAGCAGGCAGCCGACGATGCCGGGCTCGAGCACGAATGACACCGAGCGCACGATCGGGTTGGCGCCATAGGCGACACTGACATCTCGAACTTCAAGCTGAATCGGCATGGCGCGAACGGGTGATGGATCGGCTGAGCAGGATCACAGGGATGAGACCGGCGAGCACGATGGTGAGTGCCGCGGGGGCACTGTCGGCCAGCCGCTCATCGGCGGCGAGCTCGTAGGCGCGCACGGCCAGGGTGTTGAAGTTGAAAGGTCGCAGGATGAGGGTCGCGGGCAGCTCCTTGAGGACGTCCACGAACACCAAGAGGACCGCGGTGAGTAGACTGCCTTTGAGCATCGGCAGATGGATGCGGCGCAGCACCCGACTCGGTGGATCGCCCAACACCCGCGCTGCCTCGTCCATCGAGGGTCGGATCCGGGCGAGACCGGCCTCGACGGTTTGCAGCGAGACGGCCAGGAAACGCGTCAGATAGGCAAAGATCAAGGCCGCCAGGGTGCCACTGAGCAACAGACCAGTGGAGATGCCCAGATGTTGTCGCATCCAGGCATCCAGCGTGTTGTCCAGCCAGCCGAAGGGGATGATGACTCCGATGGCGATGACGGTACCCGGCACGGCATAGCCGAGACCGGCCAGGCGCACGGCGGCGGTGACCGGGCGGGTCGGGTGCAAGCGTTTGCCATAGCCCAGGACGAGCGCGAGCAGCAGGGCCAGCAGGGCGGCGCTCGCCGCGAGCTTGAGACTGTTGAGCACCAGGCCCCAGAAGGCCGCGTCATAGGCCCCTTTGGCGACCGTCAAGGCCCAGATCCCAAGCTGCCCCGCGGGCACCAAGAATCCAAGCAGCAAGGGGATGAGACAGAAGATCATGGCCGCGCTCGCGCGCCAGCCGCGCAGCGGATAGCGCCGGATCGCTTGGTGGCGTCGACCGGTCTCATGGTATCTGGAGTGGCGCCTCGACAGTCGCTCGAGTGCGATCAGCACCAGCACGAAACCGAGCAGCATGGCCGAGAGTTGAGCCGCGGCCGCGGCGTTGTCCAATCCGAACCAGGTCCGAAAGATACCGGTGGTGAAGGTTTGGACGCCGAAATATTGGACCGTGCCGTAATCGGCCAGGGTTTCCATCAGGGCCAGGGTCAAGCCGGCCACGATCGCTGGTCGCGCCAGCGGCAGCGCGACCGTGAAGAAGGTGCGCCAGGGGCCATTGCCCAGCGTGCGACTCACGTCGAGCACGCACAGCGATTGAGCCAGGAAGGCGGCGCGACTGAGAAGATAGACATAGGGATAGAGGACCAGTGCGAGCATCAGGGCCGCGCCTTCCAGTGAGCGCACACGGGGGAACCAGTAATCCCCGAAACTCCAGCCGGTGAAGGCGCGCAGGCTGCTCTGGACCGGTCCGGCAACATCGAGCATGCCGGTGTAGGTGTAGGCGATGATATAGGCCGGCATGGCCATGGGCAGGATCAAGGCCCATTCGAACAGACCGCGTCCGGGAAAGCGACACATGGTGGTCAACCAGGCTGTCCCAACCCCGCCGATCAGTGTTCCGATCGCGACCCCGAGCATGAGTAAGAGTGTATTGGCGACATAGTCGGCGAGCACCGTATCCACCAAGTGCTGCCAAACGTCTCCCGCGGGCAAGAAGAGAAACCCGACGATGACCAGCACTGGAACGGCCAACAGCAGGGCGGTGGCAAAGACCCCGAGCGACCACCAGCCACGCCGGCCCAACCGGGTCACGCGCGCCCCTCCAACGCGGCATGGTCGCGCGCGCCATCAGCCTGGCGCGCGCCGGGACACGGGCGCTCGAGCGCTGGGATCCAGGCGCGCACCATGGATCAACGCCAGCCGGCGCGATCCATCAGACGCACGGCCTCGGGACCGCGTTCGCCGAGTGTCGCAAGGGGGAGTGGATCGGTGCTGAATTCGCCCCAAGCCTGGAGTATCGCGCTGACCTCGACATCCGCGCGGACCGGATACTCGCCATTGACCTCGGCGTACCAGGCCTGTGATTCGGGGCTCACCAGCAGTTCCATCAGTCGCACCGCCGCCTCTGGATTCTTCGCCGAACGGGTCAGGGCGATGCCGCTGACATTGACATGGACACCGCGCCCGTCCTGGTTCGGCCAGAGTACGCGCATGGCCTCGGCGGCCGCGACCTGGCCCTGATCGCCCGAGCTCAGCATGCCGGCCAGATAATAGGTATTGGCGATGGCAATGTCGCATTGACCGGCAGCGGCGGCGAGGATCTGGTCGCGGTCGCCACCCTGGGGCGGACGGGCGAGGTTAGTCACCAGGCCGCGCGCCCATTCCTCGGTGGCCTCCAGACCATTGGCCGCGATCATCGAGGCGACCCAGGATTGGTTGTAGACATTGTCCGATGACCGCACGCAGATGCGTCCGGCCCAGCTCGGCTCGGCCAACTGCTCATAGGTCGAGAGCTTGCTCGGGTCGATCTTGCCCTCGACATAGAGGATCGGGCGTGCGCGCAGTGACAGACCGAACCAGTGACCCTCCGGATCACGGTAGGTCGCGGGGATCGTCTCGGTCAGGATCGCGCTGTCGACCGCTTGGGTCACGCCCGCCGTCTTCGCCCGATGAAGATTGCCCGCGTCGACCGTGACCAAGAGGTCGGCGGGTGAATTGATGCCCTCGCTCTGGAGTCGCTTGAGCAGTGTCTCGGCCTTGTCGGTGACCAGATTGACCTTGACACCGGTCTGCTCCGTGAAGCGATCGAGCAGGGGCTTGATCAGCTCTTCCTTGCGCGCGGAGTAGACGTTGACCTGCGGGTCGGACGCCGCGATCGCGGGCAAACCGATCAGTACCGCGGCGCTGGCCGCGATCAGGAGTGACGTGGATGGATGCATCGCAGTATGGCCGCCTCATCGGCCGGATTCGGATAGCGGGTTGGCTGGAGCGCCGCGGCATGGTCCGCGCATTCTGTGGCTGTGCTCACCTGAGCCACATGGCCACTGGAGCGTCCAGACAGAATGTTAATAGGAATAGTTCCTAATCAACAAGAGCGATCCATGATCGCGGCCTCGTCGAGGCGTCAAAGCGACCCGCTGCCGGCCCATCCTGCGCCGCTTTGCTGGTTTCGTCCAGCGGAACCGGGCGATCGGTGACTGATCGATGGCACGCTTGCCGGCCTGTGATGCCATGCTGATCGGGGGGCAGCGAGCGCAGCGCGGCGGCAGGGTCTCAGGCGATCGGCAGGCTCGCGCGCTCGATCACCTGTCTGAGCACGAAGCTCGAATGCACTCCGCTGACCCCTTCGATGCGGGTGATGCGATTGAGCAGGAGCTCCTGATAGTGATCCATGTCGCGGACGATGATCTTGAGTTGATAGTCGGCGTCGCGTCCGGTCAAGAGTAGACATTCCTGGACCTCGGGGATCGCGGCGATCTGAGTCTCGAAGCGCTCGAATCGTTCCGGCGTGTGTCGATCCATCGAGATGCTGAGGATGGCCATGAGGCTCAGGCCGAGCGCCTTGGCGTCGAGCAGTGCGGTGTAGCCGCGGATGATCCCGGCCTCCTCGAGCGCGCGCACCCGTCGCAGACAGGGCGAGGGTGAGAGACCGATGCGATCCGCGAGCTCCTGGTTGCTGATCCGCCCGCTGCGCTGCAGCTCAGCCAGAATCCGATGATCGTAACGGTCGAGCGTCATGGGTCTGGCCCCCTCGGGCAGTGCGCGGCGCACCTGCACTGCTGAAATAATTGCGAAAGAAAAAGATTTTTTAGGAGATCATTGCGCAAGATCTGGCATTGTCCAGAGGATTCGCAATCATCTTTCGACCTCACGCGGATATTCTATCGCCAATCGACGAATCAATCCGCATGCCGAGGAGACCCTCATGACCCCAAGCGACCCACAGCGTTTCGATCATCGCCGCTATCGTCCTGGCCCGGTGTTGGATCTGCCCGATCGCCGCTGGCCCAGCCGGGTGGTGGAGCACGCGCCCACCTGGGCGAGCGTCGACTTGCGGGACGGCAATCAGGCCCTTCTAGAGCCCATGGGGGTGGCGCAGAAGCGCCGGCTCTGGGCCTTGTTGGTGAAGCTCGGTTTCAAGGAAATCGAGGTCGGGTTTCCGGCCGCCAGTCAGCCTGATTTCGATTTCGTGCGCTGGTTGATCGAGGCGCGCCAGATCCCCGAGCAGGTCAGCATTCAGGTGCTGGTGCAGGCACGCGAGGACTTGATCGAGCGGACCTTCGAGGCGTTGCAGGGTGTCCCGCGCGCCATCGTGCATCTCTACAACTCCACCTCGCCGATCCAGCGCGAACGGGTGTTCGGGCAGGATCGCCGCGGGGTGATCGCGATCGCTCGTCAGGGTGCCGAGTGGGTGATGCGCGCGGCGCAGCGCCATCCCGAGACCACTTGGACCTTTCAGTACTCACCCGAGAGCTTCACCGCGACCGAGCCCGATTACGCGCTCGAGGTCTGCGAGGCGGTCCTGGAGGTGTGGCGTCCGACGCCGCAGCGGCCCTGCATCATCAACCTGCCGGCGACCGTGGAGGTTGCGAGCCCGAATGTATTCGCCGACCAGGTCGAATATTTCGCGACCCGGGTCTCATGCCGCGATGCCATCCGTCTGTCGGTGCACACCCACAACGACCGGGGTGGCGCGGTGGCGGCCGCCGAGTTGGCCCTCTTGGCCGGCGCCGATCGGGTCGAGGGGACCCTGCTCGGCAATGGCGAGCGGACCGGGAATCTGGACATCGTCACCCTGGCGATGAATCTCTATAGCCAAGGGATCGATCCCGGGCTGGATCTGAGCGATCCGGATGCGATCATTCGCGTCGTGGAGGAGTGCACGGGCATCCCCGTGCATCCACGTCATCCCTGGGTCGGCGAGTTGGTCTTCACCGCCTTCTCGGGCAGTCACCAGGATGCCATCCGCAAGACCCTGTTGCGTCAAGGCCGTGATGAGCCTTGGCAGGTGGCCTATCTGCCCATCGATCCGGGAGATCTGGGACGCAGCTACCAGGCGGTGATCCGGGTCAACAGCCAATCGGGCAAGGGCGGGGTGGCCTTCGTGATGGAGCGCGACTATGGTCTGAGCCTGCCCCGCTGGCTGCAGGTGGAACTGGCCCGTCTGGTGCAACAAGAGAGCGAGCGGCGCGGCGGCGAGGTCGATGCGCCCAGCATCCATCGAATCTTCCAGGATCACTTCGTGATGGACGAGACCCCGGTGCGGCTGCTCGGCTATCGTCTGGATCGCAATGGCCAGGATGTCATCGAGGTCCGTCTCGCGGCCCCCGACGGCGAGCACCGTGTGCTGGGCACTGGGGAGGGAGCCATGGCGGCCTTCGTGCATGCCTGGTCGAGCTGGAGTGGTCAGCCGGTCCGTATCTTGGACTATCAGGAACATGCCATGGGTGCGGGCACGGATGCCGAGGCGGCGGCCTATGTCCAGCTCGATCTCGGTGGGTGGCATGTCGCCGGGGCGGCGATCGATCGCGATACGGTCGCCGCCTCGCTGCGGGCGGTGCTCTCGGCGCTCAATCGGTCCCGGAGCCTGGCCGCGCAGGCGGCCTGAGCGCCTCCCGCTGCGTCTCTGATCCGCAGTGTGGATCGCGGCCATCCCGCCCAGACGATCCGCTGGGCGGGGTGCCGCAAGCGAGCGCGCCCGCGCGGATGGATAAACGGGGTGATTTAAGTCCTGGACTATGGGATATTTCGGGCTTCGTGGGCCGCGCTCGGCGGCGGGCAAGGCCGATTGCATACTATTGCCTGAGCGGTGACCCATCGCCATGGACTCGATACGACATCCAGTGGACCCCGACCGATCCCAGCATGCGCCCGCTGCGCCCTTGCGCTGGACCGTACCGGACCTGATCGATTTCGAGCACTATCTCGATCTGGACGAGCGGACCCTCCGCGATCGGCCCTCATCGCGAAAATCACTGACCGAGCGTGACCATTCGATCTATGTGGACACGATCGCGCCACGCGTGACGGCCCATCAGCCGCATACTCGCGCGCATCGCCGCATCAGCCTGAGGGGCTGGCTCGCCGAGCGGCGCACGGCCGAGGATCCGGGCATCCGTGCGCTCTTGCCCGGGTCCGCGTTCGCAAGCGCCCAGCGGCTCCTGACCATCCTCGTCGTGATTCTGGGCCTATCGATCGGATATGGGCTGGCCGCGACGCTGCTGAGCTATGACGGAACACGCCCGGTCAGCGTCACCTGGTATCTCTTCCTGCTGGTCTTCGTCCAGTTCGCGCTCATCGTCACCGTGCTCGCCGCCTGGATCCTACGCCGGACGCGAGGCGGGGGCGACCGATCCCCTCACAGCGTGCTGACGCATCTGATGCGCCCTCTCATCCTCAAGCTCACTCAATGGCTTCAGGAGCGGCGTCTCGGTCAGGCGGCGACCGAGGTCCAGGAGCGGATCCACGCCCGTCAGGGTGTCTTCAAGGCCCAACATGCCCTCTACGGGCCGGTCTCCTATCTGCCGCTCTTGATCCTGGCGCAAACCTTCGGGGTTGCGCTCAATGTCGGTGTCATCCTCACCACCCTCTTGCTGGAACTGTTCACCGATCTGGCATTCGGGTGGGGATCGACATTGAACGTCCACCCCCAGACCATCCATGATCTCGCGCGCCTGATCGCCTTGCCCTGGAGCGGCTTGTTCGGCGAGGGTGTCGGCTATCCCAGCCTGGAGCAGATCGCGGGCTCACGGATCATCCTCGAGCACTGGGCCACCGTGACCCCGACATTGAAGCCGGATCCGACCCATCTGCGCTCCTGGGGCTCGTTCCTGGTCCTCGCGGTCCTCACCTACGGGCTGCTGCCGCGCCTGCTGCTGTTGGGCGGCTCGATCCTGGCCCAGCATTTTGTGCTGGCGCGCCTGCCCTTCACCCACAGCGGCTCTCAGGCACTCTATGCCCGGATGCTCTCGCCGCGCTTGGAGGCGACCGTGAGCGTTGCCGCGCGGCGCAGCGAGATGCCGATCCCGACCCCCGCGCAGGTTCGCGAGCGGCGCGCCGACACCACGGATGCGCGGCGTGCGGGTGCGACCCCGACCGAGATCTCGCGACCATGGCGCAACGCATTGGTGCGACGCGCCGAGTCCCCGACCGCGCCGCCCGCTGGTGCCGAGCTCGCTGGATCGCCAGCCGAGCACGCCCCGGACGATGAGCGCGCTGGCACCTCCTCGAACGATCTGATGCCATCCTTGGCAGCGCCGGCGCCCGCGCCTTCAGTAGGCGCGCCCGAGGTGATCAAGCCATCCGCTGCGACCTCGACGCCGTCACCCGAGCCGGGACCAAGGGGCATCGTGACGCCCGCGCGATCCGCGGTCACCGAGACACCCCAGCCTGACTCCGGGCCAGTGCCCGAGCCACTGCCCGAGCCAGTGCCCGAGCCAGTGCCCGAGACGTCGCCGCTGGCCGAGTCGAGCCTCAGTCCGGTCGCGACACCCGTCGCGGTGCCGATCGAGCCGGAGCCGGCAGCGACACCCAGGGTCGGCGAGTCGCTCGAGCATGGGCCTGCGCCAGTGTCCGTGCCAGTGCCTGAGACCGAGACGCCGCGGCAGGCCGAGTCGACAGCCAGATTCGCCGAGACGACTCCACCCGTGGCGGCCGAGTCGGCACCGGCCCCCGCGCTCAGCGAGACGCCGGAGCCCGAGAGACCGCCGCTGACCGAACCCGCACCGGTGGTGGCCGAGCCGGCGCCGACGACATCCAAGGTCAGTGCGTCGTCCGAGCCTGAGCCTGAGCCTGAGCCTGAGCCCGAGCCTGAGCCAATGCCCGAGGTGCCGCCGCTGGCCGAATCGGCGCTTGGACTGGCCGAGACGCCCACGCCAGTGGCGACCGAGCCAGCGCCGACGACAGAGGGCGGCGCGCCACCCGAGTCCGCGCTCGTCGTGCCTGAGCTCGAGCCCGAGGCCGTGCCCGAGCCGCCGCCCCTGGTCATGGCGACACCCGAGCCAAGGACCCCCGTCGAGCCGGCCTCAGCCGTCGCGGTGGCCGCCGCCTCCACGCCAACCATGGGGCGGCCAGGCCGCACCTGCTTCGCCCCCGATGCCTGTCTGCTGCTGATCCATGTGGATGTCGACGACGTCCTGGAGCCAGAGGATCGTCCGCGGCTCGAGCAGCTCTTGCTGCAGCTGTCCGGTTGGCGGGTGGCGACCACCGCGACCTTTGGCGCCGGCAGCGCGATGAACGATGAGTCACTCGGACTCTTGGAACGCGGCGATTGGGAGGCGCCCCCGGCTCGGGTCGTCTTGATCGAGGATGGCTCCCAGCCACCCATCACGGAGAGTCTGCGCTTTCTGCGCGAGCTGCGCGCGGCGGCCGGGACGCGGGCCCAGATCCTGTTGGCACTGGTCGGTGACCCCACCGATGAGGATCGTCTACCCCCGATCCGTGCCTTCGACTTCACCGATTGGCAGCGCAAGATCGACCAGATGGCCGATCCCTATCTGCGCCTGGAGATGCTGGCCCCGACCAGCGAGGAAGGAGAGCATTAATGGCTGCGAAGATTCCACGGCTGGCGATCATGGGTCACCCCAACGCCGGCAAGTCTTCGGTGGTCGCGACCCTGACCGAGAACGACCTGATCGCGATCGACAAGCGGGCCGGGACGACGATCGAATCCGCCGTCTATCCGGTCATCATCGATGGCCGAGTCGTCATCGAGTTCATCGATACGCCAGGGTTCCAGAACCCGAGCGCGATCCTCGAGTGGTTCCAGGCACAGGATGGCAAACGCGAGCTCGCGCGTGCCTTCATCCAGGCACATCGCGCCGATCCACTCTTCGACCATGACTGCGCCCTACTCGAGCCAGTGGCCGATGGCGCCGCCATCATCCTGGTGGTCGATGGCTCCAAGCGCATCAAGGAGAAGGACCGTGTGGAGATCGAGCTGCTGCGTCTGACCGCCCGGCCGCGGATGGCGATCCTGAACAATCTGACCAATCAGACGCGCTACATGACCCAGTGGCGCGACGCGCTGAGCAAGGCCTTCAACTCGGTGCGTGACTTCAACGCGCACCGCGCGACCTATGCCGAGCGCATCCGTCTGTTGCAGGCACTCAAGAGCATCGACCAGCGCTGGGAGCCACTGGTGGAGGAGGCCATCGATGCCTTCGAGGTCGATTGGAGCCGTCGCACCGAGCTGGCGGTGTCGACCATCCTCGCCGTGCTCAAGGATACGCTCGCCTTCAAGGTCTCACGCACAGTCAAACAGAATCAGCTCGTCTTCAAGAGCGGTCGCGAGCGGATCAAGAGCGAGCTGATGGTCGACTTCGAGGACGGCCTGCGCAAGCTCGAGGTCCAGGCACAGGAGCAGATCCGCGCGAACTTTAGACACCATGTGTGGCACATGCCACCGGATTCGCTCCTTGGCAAGGATCTCTTCTCCGAGGAGGTGAATCAGGCGCTGGGGCTCTCCAAGCGTCAGCTCGCGCTCGTCGGCATGGCCGCGGGCGCGGCCTCGGGTGCCACCATCGACCTGACGACGGCGGGTCATTCATTGGGCGCGGGCGCATTGATCGGCGCCGCGACTGGCGGTGTGTTGGGACTGGTCGGGAGCAAGGCATTGGCCAAGCTCGACATCGACCGCGCCCCCGGGACCCAGCGCTTCACCATCGGGCCGGTGCAGAATCCGCGCTTCCCCTTCGTGCTGCTCGATCGCATCGTCCTCTACAGCGCGCGGGCCATGAACTGGGCGCATGGTCGCAAGGCCGCCGATGAGGAGGCGCCGGACAAGATCCCAGACAAAGACATCCGCCGTGGCGGCTTCACCGAGGCGCTCAGCGCTCAGCAGCAGCGTGACCTGGCACGCTTCTTCAGCTCCGCGCGCAAGGGCAAACCAGAGCGTGAGGAGGAGTGTCGCGAGATCATTCGAGGCATCCTGCACGGGCTGGCCGCCAGCGAGATCGACAGTCGCGCGGATCTCTGACTCGATGGAGATCTCGCGGCTGCTGGCGCTCGACGCCGCTCACGCCTGGCACCCATACACCTCGACGATCGATCGGGATCCGGTCTATCCGGTGGCCTCGGCGCATGGGTGCCGCATCCGGCTGATGGACGGTCGCGAGCTGATCGATGGCATGTCGTCCTGGTGGTGCGCCATCCATGGCTACAACCACCCGGTCCTCAATCAGGCCGCCCGCGATCAGCTCGAGCGCATGGCGCATGTGATGTTCGGTGGTCTCACCCACGAGCCGGCGGTGCGTCTGATCGAGACACTGGTTGCGCTGACCCCCGACCCGCTGACCCATGTCTTTCTCTGTGATTCCGGATCGGTCGCGGTCGAGGTGGCCATCAAGATGGCGCTCCAGTTCTGGCAGGCCGCTGGCCGACCCGCCAAGCAGCGTCTGCTGACGCTGCGCTCGGGCTATCATGGCGATACCTTGGGCGCCATGTCGGTCTGTGATCCGGTCACCGGCATGCACCGGCTGTTCGCGGGGGTGCTGCCGCGGCAGTTGTTCGCGCCCGCGCCGACCTGTCGGTTCGGCGAGCCCTGCCGGCCCGGGCAGATCGACACATTCGCCCGGCTGATCGAGTGTCATCATCACGAGCTTGCCGCGGTTATCCTGGAGCCGATCGTGCAGGGGGCCGGCGGGATGCGCTTCTATAGCGCGGACTATCTGGCCGAGGTGCGCCGGCTCTGCGACCGCTGGGGGGTGCTGCTGATCGCCGATGAGATCGCGACCGGCTTCGGGCGCACCGGTCGGCTGTTCGCCTGCGAGCATGCCGGCATCGCCCCAGACATCATGACGCTCGGCAAGGCCCTGACTGGTGGCTATCTCACCTCGGCGGCGACCCTGGCCAGTGCGCGGGTCGCGCGCACCATCTCCACGGGCGCGCCCGGGGCCTTCATGCATGGTCCCACCTTCATGGGCAATCCTCTGGCCTGTGCCATCGCCAACGCCAGCATCGAGCTCTTGCTCGCCAGCGACTGGCAGTCCAATATCGCGCGGATCGAGCGCATCCTGGCGGCTGGTCTGGCGCCCTGTCGCGAGCTGCCGGGTGTCGCCGACGTCCGGGTGCTCGGCGCGATCGGCGTGGTGCAGATGTGCCAGCCCGTGGCGATGCGCGAGATCCAGCGCCAGCTCGTCGAGCGGGGTGTTTGGGTCCGCCCCTTCGGTCGTCTCATCTATCTGATGCCGCCCTATGTGATCAGCGACGCAGAGCTGCGAACACTCTGCGCCTCGGTCGTGGCGGTGAGCGCCGAGGTCCCAGCGCCCTGATACACGCACATTCATCCACTCATCGAGAACACGGTCTTGAGCACACAGAATCCTTCCTTTCAGGCGTGTCTTGCTGTCACCTCCTTCGCCCTCCTGATGGCGGCGGGTGCCCTCCAGGCTGGGACTGAGACACGCGGGGCAGCGGTCACGGATCCGCCACAGGACGGACCCTTGGGCCGGATCGTCGGCGGCACCGCCGCGAACATCTCGGAGGTGCCCTGGCAGGTCGCGCTCATGACCTCGAATCAGTTTCAGTTTTGTGGCGGCAGCATCATCGCGCCGCGCTGGATCCTAACCGCGGCCCACTGCGCGACGAGCGCCTTGAGCTACATCCGCGCCGGTGTGACGGATAAGCGCAGCAGCGCGGGTCAGGATATCGCGGTGGCGCGACAGATCCCCCATCCCGGATTCGACACACAAAGCTATGACAACGACGTCATGCTGCTCGAGCTGACCCAGGATCTGGATCTGTCCGGTGCGAATGCGCGTGCGATCCCCACCATGACAGCCGCGCAGGTGGCCGCTGGACTAGAGGCTCCAGGCGTGAATGCACTCATCAGTGGCTGGGGAGCGACCGCCTTCAATGGGCCAGGGACCAATACGCTGCTCAAAGCCACGGTGCCCATCGTCTCCAATGCCGACGCGGCGGCGGTCTATGGCGCTGGAAGCATCACCGCCGCGATGATCGCCGCCGGCTATCCGGGCGGTGGGGTCGATACCTGTCAAGGCGACAGCGGCGGTCCGCTGGCGGTGCCCGACCCCGCCTCCGCGGTCGGCTATCGTCTCGCGGGCGCGACGAGTTGGGGCTATAACTGCGCTGTCCCAGGATATCCCGGCATCTATGCGCGGGTCTCGGCGTTCGAGTCTTGGATTGCTCAACAGATCGGCGGACGACTTGCTGGGCTCAACCAGGACGGACAGATCTATTTCAGCTGGGATCTCGCCAGTTGGCGGCGCATCGACGGGACACTCGAGCAGATCGTGAGCGGTGATTTCGATCAAGACGGTCGCATGGATCTGGCCGGGATCAATGCCACGGGCGAGCTCTTCTACAGTCTCGATCAGCAGACCTGGAAACGGCTCCCCGGTAAGCTGGCCGATTTGGTCGCCGCTGATCTCGATGGTCTGGGGGGCGATGATCTGGTGGGCCTCGACGCGACCGGAGCCATCTATTACACGACCAACCTGACGACCTGGAACAAGATCCCAGGGACCCTGCAGCAGCTCATCGCGGTCGATCTCGACGGGGATGGATTGGACGATCTGGCCGGGCTCAACGCGCAGGGCGAGATCTATTACAGCCTCGACCTGAGCAGCTGGACGCGCATCCCCGGTCAGCTCGTGCAGCTCGTTGGCGCGCCCGGTTATCTGGCCGGACTCGATCAAGCCGGCGACATCCATTACACCAGCACGCTCAGTACCCTGACGCGCATCCCCGGCAGTCTCGAGTGGCTGGTCGCGACCGATGGTCTGCTCGTGGGGCTCAATGCCTCCGGGGCGATCTTCTATACCAACGATTTCAGCACTTGGACTAGGATTCCAGGTCAGCTCGCCGATCTGGTCGCCGGCGACTTGAATGGCGATGGCGGGGTGGATCTCGTCGGTCGAAACGATGCGGGTGCGCTCTTCTACAGCACCGATCTGGCGAGCTGGATGCCGATCTCTGGACGACTCGATCAGTTGGTGATCATGGATTGATCGCGCGGCTCGCGCGGGTGATGCCTGCACGGATCGGCGAGTGGTGTCGTGGGTGCTCGCCGGTCCGATGGCCGCGCTGACTGGGGCTCCTGCCGAGGCGTCCCCACATGTGTCCCGACAGCCACAGGAGAACACCCATGCAAGATCGTCCCATCATCAAGACCGCCATCCCCAAGCGTCGATATCGAATCGGTCAGCATGGCGCGACGCTGCTCGGCGAGATCGAGAGCGGTGACGGACAGGTCTATCGCCATCTAATGGCCTTCGTGCCCGCGGGTCAGGCCGAGCCGGTCTTCTATGTCTGCGCCGAGACCGTCGCCCCTGCCGAGCGCGCCGCCGGGGCCTACCGGCTGCGCATCATCGGCGAGCTGCTCTCCGAGGTGCTCGATCAGGATGACCGGTGGGGCGATCTCGAGGGCTTCGCCGAGCAGGCGCTGGCGCTCGGTCAGCAGGCCCTGGGATTGCAGCAGGAGCCGATCAACCGGCTGATGTAGCCTCGGGCTCGCCCGCTCACGACTCGAGACTGAGGATGAATGACCACTGCGCGGGCGTGACCGGCATGACCGAGAGGCGGTTGCCCTTGCGCACGAGTGGAAATCCGGCCAGTGCGCCATCGGCGTGCGACTTGAGCTCGGCGAGCGTGATGGTGCGTTGGAGATGACGCACATAGCGCACGTCGACCAGGTACCAGCGTGGTTTGGTGGGGTCGCTCTTGGGATCGTAATAGTCGGAGGCAGGATCATGGGCGGTCGGATCTGGATAGGATGCGCTTGCGACCTCGGCGATCCCGACCACTCCTGGGGTGGCACAGTTGGAGTGATAGAAGAGGATGTGATCGCCCCGGGCCATCTGGTCGCGCATCATGTTGCGGGCCTGATAGTTGCGCACCCCGTCCCAGGGTTCGGTGCGGTCGGGTCGATTGGCGAGGTCGTCGAGGCTGAAGACCTGCGGCTCGGATTTCATCAGCCAGTATTGCATCCTGGTCTCCGGATCGATCTAACGGCGAGCCTGTGTCAGCTCGGCCAACAGGTGTCTGAAATTCGCGAGCCGTTGTGCCGCGATCCGCCCGGCGGCGACAGCCTCGCGGAGCGCGCACTCCGGCTCCTGATCATGATGACAATCGGCGAATCGACAGCGACCCAGGTAGGGTCGAAATTCGCGAAACCCCCAGGCCAGTGTCGCGGGCGCCATGGCGCCGATGCGAAAGCTGCGCACCCCGGGTGAGTCGATCAGGCTGCCGCCCCCGGGTAGGCGATACCAGGTGGCCGCCGAGGTGGTGTGTCGTCCCAGACCGGTGGCGCTCGAGAGTCGGCCGATCTGGATCTCGCGATCCGGCAGGAGCGCTTGGACGAGTGATGATTTACCGACACCCGATTGACCGACGAGGATGCTGGTCTGGTCGCGCAGCGCGCTGGCCAAGTCAAGAAGTGTGGCGGGTTCGCGCAGGCTCGTCCAGATGAGCGGATAGCCGATCGCTGGATAGTGCGCGAAGCCGGCGTTGAACTGCTCGCGCTGCGCGGCGTCACCGAGCAGATCGCACTTGTTGGCGACGAGCATGGCCGCGACCCCCATGGTCTCGGCGGCGAGCAGATATTGATCGACCAGATAGTCGCTCGGTGCGGGCGCTGGGGCGATCAGGATGATCAAGCGTGTCAGGTTGGCGGCCAGTGGCTTGTCGCGCCCGGCATAATCCGGTCGGCTGAGCAAGGTCTGGCGCGGCAGGATCGCGGTCACCACGCCACGGTCGCTCGCGGTGCGGTGCCAGACCACTTGATCGCCACACACCGGGTGACCGATGTTCTGGCGTGACACACAGTGTATGATATCGCCCTCGGCATCCTCGACCGCCAGGCTCGCGCCATGACGCACGACCACGCGGCCGGATTCAGGGATCGAGGTCTCGGCGGTCTCGGCGAGCAGCGCCTCGAGCCCCGCCCCCAGCCGCTGACGGCGACGCTCCTGGAGACTCTCGATGCGCTCGATCTGGCGTATGGTGAGCCGCCGTTTCGGCATGGATCAGCGCTCGAACTGATAGAAATGATGGTTGAGATAGACGGCCACATCCTTGACCTCTTCTTCGAACCAGGTCAGCCCGAGCCCGCTCTCGCAGCGCTGCACCTGACGCTCGAGCGCATCGAGTGAGTGGACCACCCGGTCCGCGCGCTGATAGACCGAGCTGTCGTGACAGCTCTCGCAATGCTGGGCATGGAGTGTCGCGGCCTGCTCGCTCGGCTCGGCCAGGGCCGTGCCGATGAATCCGCACGCACCGATGAGGATTGCGGACATGACACGGGTGGATTGCAGTCTATTCATGGGCTCTCCGTCAGTGATCGATCGTCAATAGGGTGCAGGGCGCGCGCCAACGACACCTCGATGTCGCAAGTCAATCTCATCTGACTTACCCTAGCAGAATCAGCAGCGAAAGGGCATGGTCAGACGGTCCGAGCGAGTCAGCCCGGTCCTGGAACCGGATCAGCAGATTTCGCGTCTTGAATCGATCAACGCACACCAATGCGCGGCGACTAGAAGGGGATAGTGGACTTGGCCAAGAACGAAAACAATCTGATCTGGCTCGATCTGGAGATGACCGGGCTGGATCCAGCCCATGATCGCATCCTCGAGATCGCGACACTGGTCACCGACTCGCACCTGCGCGTCCTGGCCGAGGGTCCGGTCGTGGCCATCCATCAGCCCGAGCAGATCCTCGCTGGGATGGATGAGTGGAACCGCGAGCACCATGGCCGCTCAGGTCTGCTCGATCGGGTGCGGATCAGCTCGCTCGATGTGTCGGACGCCGAGTCCTTGACCTTGGGCTTCCTCGCCGAGCATGTCCCCGCGGGGGCTTCGCCGCTCTGCGGCAACAGCATCTGCCAGGACCGTCGATTCCTTGCCGTGTGGATGCCACGGCTGGAAGCCTACTGTCACTACCGCAACCTGGATGTGAGCACGCTCAAGATCCTGGCCCAGCGCTGGGCGCCGGATGTGGCGAGCAGCGTCAAGAAGGCCTCGCGTCATTTGGCACTCGAGGACATCCGTGAGTCCATCGCCGAGTTGGAGCATTACCGCCGTCATCTGTTGCGCGAGCTCTAATCGGGTCCAGTACGCCTGTCAGGGCACAGACCCTCAGCGGTCTGGACGGCGCATGATTCGGATTGTGCTAGGCGCGCGTCTGTCGTCGGCGCGCCCATTGGACATGCTCGCGCACCAGAGCCTCGGGATGGTCGGCGCGCGCGGCGAGCGCGCTGTCCAAGCCGGGTCCGGGCGGGGCATTGCCTAAGGCGACCGCGAGATTGCGCAGCCAACGGACATGGCCGATACGCCGGATCGCCATGCCTTGGGTGCGCTCCAGGAAGGTCGGCTCGTCCCAGGCGAAGAGGCTGATGAGCGTGGCCTGATCGAGCGCGTGACGAATCTTGAAGTCGGGCTCGGTGCTCATGCGAGCAAAGCGGTTCCAGGGACAGACCAGCTGACAATCGTCGCAGCCGTAGATGCGGTTGCCCAGCAGCGGGCGCAGTGGCTCCGGGATGCTCCCAGCATGCTCGATGGTCAGATAGGCGATGCAGCGTCTGGCATCGAGCTGATAGGGCGCGATGATGGCGCCCGTCGGACAGCTTTGGATACAGGCGCGGCAGCGGCCGCAGTGATCGGCGAGTGGAGGGTCGGGTGGGAGCGACAGATCGCTATAGATCGTGCCGAGAAAGAACCAGGAGCCGGCGCGGGGATGGATGAGGTTGGTGTGCTTGCCGATCCAGCCGAGACCGGCCTTGACCGCCAGTGGCTTTTCCATGACCGGCGCCGAGTCGACGAAGACGCGGTAGCCGAAGGGTCCGATCTCGCGCTCGATGCGCTCGGCGAGTCGTTGCAAGCGTCCTCTCAGCACCTTGTGGTAGTCGCGCCCGAGTGCGTAGCATGAGATGGCGGCGCTCGAAGGATCGGCGAGTCGCGCCAGGCCGTGCTCCATCGGCTCGGGCAGATAGTCCATCCGCGCGACGATGACGCTGCGGGTGCCAGGCACCAGCGCAGCGGGTTGGGCACGGCGCGTGCCATGTCGAGCCATGTAGTCCATGCTGCCCTGATGGCCGGCCGCGAGCCACGCGAGCAGACGCGCTTGCGCCTGCTCCAGGTTGGTGTCGGCGATCCCGACCTGCTGGAAGCCGAGCGCTTGACCCCAGGTCTTGATGTGCTCGGCGAGCCAGGTGGCTTGGGTCTCGTCCATGGGATCAGCCTGCGCGTGGCCGCCGGATGGAGGTGCCAGCGTCCATTCAATCCGTCGCCCCGGCATGCGCGCAATGGGTCTGGAGCACCCCGAGCGTGCCATCCTGCATCCGATATTGGTGACTGGTGACCTTGCGTCTGAAATGGGCGTCATGCGAGACGAGGATCAGTGCCTGCGGCAGCGCATTGAGGATCCTGATGAGGCGATCGCGGGTGGACTCGTCCAAGCCGTTGCTCGGCTCATCGAGCAGGAGCACGTCCGGCGACATGGCGAGCACGGTGGCCAGGCTGACCAGACGTTTCTCCCCGCCCGAGAGTTGATGGGTGACGCGGTCGCGCAGATGTCGCAGCTGGAGCCGATCGAGCGTGTGATCGACCAGATCCAGTGCCTCCGCGCGCGATTTGCCGAGATTGAGCGGCCCGAACGCGATGTCCTCGGCGACCGTCGGGCAGAACAGCTGGTCGTCCGGATCCTGGAAGACCAGCCCGGCGCGCCGTCTCACCTCATGGAAGTCGGCCTCGCGTCGCCGCGGGGCGCCGAAGGCCATGATGGTCCCCGCTTGTGGGGTGAGGAGTCCGACGATCAGATGCAGGAGTGTGCTCTTGCCGGACCCATTGGCACCAGTCAGCGCGATGCGCTCACCCGCTGCGAGCGTGAGTGATGCCTCACGCAGCACGGGGGCCTGACCAGGATAGGCGAAGCGCACCTCGTGCAGGGCGATCAAATGCGCCATGTCAGGGATCCAAGGCGATCAGCGCGGTGAGCGCCAGTGCCGCGAGCAGCGCGAAGAGGACATCGCCCGGCCCCAAGGCGAGCCCGTCGAGTCGGTGGAACTGACCTTGGAAGCCACGGCAGCGCATCGCGGCGAGGATGCGCTCAGATCGCTCCAGGCTGCGCACCAGCAGCATCCCGACCAGATAGCCGAGGCTGCGGTAGGTCTGTCTGTCGTTGCCCGGACGAAAACAACGTGCCCGCATGGCGCTGCGCAGTCTGGCGTACTCTTGGCCGATGACGTCGATATAGCGGACGGTGAAGAGCAGGAGCTGGACAAGCCGCGTGGGCAAGCGCAGGCGTGCCAGGGCATGACCGAGTGTCACCGCGTCCAGGCTACCGACCAAGACCAACAGTGTCAGGGCGATGGTCGCGGCCTTGAGCAGGATCTCGAGCGCCTGGCGCAGACCCTCGGCGCTGGCCGCGAGTGGTCCGAGCTCCAGGATCGGTGTCCCAGGGATGCTCAATGGCAGCGTGATCAGGAGCATGAGCATGAATCCAGCCATTCCCGCCAAGCGTCGCCGGATGGATGCAAGCGGCAGACGCGCGCTGAGCAGCAGGAGGATGGCCAGCGCCAGCGCGGCGAGCAGTGTGACCAGGTGCTCGAGCGAGATGACCACCAGCGCGTGGGCGACCGCCACGATGATCCGCGTCCTGGGATCCAGACCGGCGAGTGGACCCGCGCCGGGCGCCCTGCTCGTGAGCCGGCGCGTCACGGGGGTGAGGATCTGTGCCATCCCCTGATGTCGGGCTCAGCCACGCGCGAGTGATTGGTCGAAGAGGCCGAGCAGGTTTGGTTTCACCTGACGGATCAGGGTGACCGCGGCGGCGCAGAGCAGTCCCTCGATCACCATGAGCGGCAGATGGGCGATGAGGATGAGCTTGGCGGCGCTCAGATAATGCTGACCACTCAGCGCCAGGGCCAGGGCGATGAGCGCGGCGGTCATGGCGACCGCCAGTGCGCCACCGAGACCGCCCCAGAGGGCCGCGACGCCAATCTTCTGTGCGTGTAGACCGGGCCGGCAGAGCATGTGGACGATGACCGCTGGCAAGGCCAGGGCCAGAGTGTTGACGCCGAGTGTGGTCAGGCCGCCGAAGCCGAAGAAGACCGCTTGCAGCAACAAGCCGACGAAGAGCGCCGGAAAGGCCGCCCAGCCGAGCACGAGTCCGGCCAGACCGTTCAGCAACAGATGCGCGCTCGAAGGACCGATCGGTACATGGATCAAGGCGGCGATGAAGAAGGTGGCACTCAATACCCCAGCCGCGGGGATACGCTCGACCTCCAGATCCTTGAGACCTCTCAGGATCCCGGCCACGGCCAACCCAGCGCCACCGACCACCACTGGATAGGCGAGCGCGCCATCGACGATATGCATCTTGACCTCGTTGTGGGATCACCCGTCCCGATCGCTGATAGAGGGCCCGGCAGGTCTCCTGACTCGCGCCTCGATCGGCAGAACCAGCCTTCCCGGACACGGCCGCACGGCGGGCTGTCCAGTGGCATCGAAGGTCTGCCTCGGCGCTCACAGTTGCGGGGACAGTTACGGGCTTGGACGTCGCGATGGTCGCGATGGCCGCACCGTATTCCCTTTTCACCCCATGGCACCGGTCTGGCCGCTGGGGAACCGAGCCTGTGCAGTGTATCCGAATCGCTTCGACGAGGACAAGACAAGCGCTTGGGTGCTCGGTCTAGGACGTGCGCGAACGCGGCGGTCATCAGACACATGGCACTCACATGGCACTTGCCCCACGTCCATCCCAGTGGCAGATTGATGGCATGCTCAACGACCATGATGCAATCCAGTCCATCTCACGCCCGCCATCCATGCGCTTGGAGCATGGCGGGCGTTTGCTCGAGGCGGCCGCGCGCTATGGGATCCCCTGGTCGGATTGGTTGGATCTCTCCACTGGGATCAATCCCGACGGCTGGCCGGTCCCGCCCGTGCTGGGTGGTGCCTGGCAACGCCTACCCGAGGATGGCGATGGCCTGGAGGCGGCGGCTGCGGCCTATTACGGGACTGCCGATCCGTTGCCGGTCGCCGGATCGCAGGCGGCGATCCAGGTCTTGCCGAGCCTGCGGCCACCGGGTCGGGTGGGGATCCAGCGCATCGGCTATCAGGAGCACGCCGCGGCCTGGCGGTGCGCGGGACACACCCTGGTGCGATTGGACGAGGATGACGCAGGACACGCCTGGGACGATCTCATCGATCGGGTCGAGGTGCTCGTCCTGATCCATCCCAACAACCCCACCGGTCGGCGCTGGCCGGTGCGCACCCTGCTCGACTGGCACGCACGCTTGAGCGCGCGAGGTGGTTGGTTGATCGTCGACGAGGCCTTCATGGACGCCACACCGGCGCAGAGCCTGGCACTCTACAGCGAGCGGCCGGGTCTGATCGTGCTGCGCTCGCTGGGCAAGTTCTTTGGCCTGGCCGGCGCGCGCGTGGGGTTCGTGCTGGCCCGGCGGGATGCGCGCGCGGCCATCCGCGCGCGACTCGGACCCTGGACGGTCTCCGGTCCAGCGCGCTTGGTGGCGCGCCTGGCCTTGGCCGATCGTGTCTGGCAAGAGGCGACGCGGGTCAGGCTCGGGCGCGCGACGGCTCGGCTGGTTGATCTTCTACGCCGTCATCAGCTGCCCCCGAGCGGCGGCACCGAGCTCTTTCAATGGGTCTGCACGGCGGATGCACCCTTGATCCAGGACGCACTGGCGCGCCGTGGGATCTGGGTGCGGCGCTTCACCACGCCACCGAGTCTGCGCTTCGGGCTGCCGGGGACGGAGGAGGGGTGGTGCCGGCTCGCACGCGCGCTGGAGGAGGGATGCGCGGGCGTCGGACTGTCCTCGCCGATGCGCGGGATGCGTGGGGGCGCGAGCACATGAGCCAAGTCGACAGCGCGGTCAAGACGCTCATGGTCCAGGGCACGACCTCGGACGCGGGCAAGAGCGTCCTGGTCGCGGGTCTGTGCCGCTGCTTCAGGCGGCGGGGGATGCGGGTCGCCCCATTCAAGCCGCAGAACATGGCACTCAATAGCGCGGTGACCGTTGACGGCGGTGAGATCGGCCGGGCGCAGGCGGTGCAGGCGCAGGCGTGCGGTCTGGATCCGATCGTCGACATGAATCCAGTCTTGCTCAAGCCCAATACCGACCGGGGGGCTCAGGTCATCATCCATGGACGGGCGATCGGCAATCTGGACGCGGTCGCCTATCAGGCCTACAAACCGCGCGCGCGTCAGGCGGTGCTGGACTCTCATGCGCGGCTGCTCGCGCGCTTCGAGCGCGTGGTGGTCGAGGGCGCGGGCAGTCCCGCCGAGATCAATCTGCGCGAGCATGACATCGCCAACATGGGATTCGCCGAGGCGGTCGATTGTCCGGTGATCCTGATCGCCGACATCGATCGGGGTGGGGTCTTCGCGCATCTGATCGGCACCCTGGCACTGCTCAGCGCGAGCGAGCGGGCGCGTGTGCTGGGCTTCGTCATCAATCGCTTTCGCGGCGATCTGGCGCTCTTGCAGCCTGGGCTCGATTGGCTGGAACGCGAGACCGGCAAGCCAGTGATCGGTGTGCTGCCCTATCTGCATGGTCTGCATCTGGAGGCCGAGGACGCGGTGGCCGTGGCGCAGGCCGAGAAGTCGGACGCGGCGCTCCGGGTGATCGTGCCGCGTCTGCCGCGCATCAGCAATCATACCGACCTGGATCCACTGCGCTTGCATCCGCGGGTGAGCGTGCGCTATGTCCAAGCCGGCGAGACCCCGCCACCGGCCGACCTCATCATCCTCCCCGGCTCCAAATCGGTGCGTGGTGATCTCCAGTGGCTGCGGCACCAAGGTTGGGAGCCTGTGATCGCCCGCCATCTGCGCTATGGCGGCAAGCTGATCGGCCTCTGTGGTGGCTTTCAGATGTTGGGCACCCGGATCCAGGACCCGCTCGGGCTGGAGGGCCCGCCGGGCGAGATCCCTGGATTGGGTCTGCTCGAGCTGGAGACGCGTCTCGCCTCGGAGAAGATCCTGGCCAATGTCCAGGGTCGGCTCACCCTCGAGGCGGCGGCGGTGACCGGCTATGAGATCCACGCGGGCGTGAGCGTCGGCGCGGCGCTGGCGCGCCCCGCACTGTTCCTGGACGGCGCACAGTCCGAGCGCCCGGATGGCGCCATCTCGTCCGACGGCCAGATCCTGGGGACCTATGTGCACGGTCTGTTCGAGTCGGCGAGCGCGGCGTCCGCGCTGTTGCGCTGGGCCGGCATGCGCGGGGTGAGGATGCCCGATTATCCTGCGCTGCGCGAGGCCGCCCTGGAGCGTTTGGCCGACAGTATCGAGCGACATCTGGACCTGGAGTTGCTCGAGTCGCTCATGATGCCCGCGGATCCGGGGGTGCGGATGCGCGCATCTTGAGACCCTGGTGGTTGGCGGTGTCAGTGGCCAGCCGCGGGCCCGGCGCGGGCGCGCCCTCGCGGCGCGTGCGCCTGCTCGTGGTGCGGATCGGTGAGACAGGCGCCGCGGGCGATGCGCGCGCCTGGCTCGAGCTGGAGGCCCAGGATCGACGCGGACCGGCCGTCGCCCCCCACCCTGATCGCGAGATCCTGCGGCTGCGCGGGTGTGCTCCGCGGCACTGTGCCGAGTGGGGTCGACCCAGTCTGGACAAGCATCGGCTCGATCTCGCATTGAGTGCCGGTCGGCATGCCGCCGAGCGCGCCAAGCTGGCCGGGGTGGATCATCTGGTGGCCCTGATCGATGCTCGTGACGGTCACGTGCGTGTCGCTGCTCCAGTTGTTCCAATGCCGCGGCGCATTGAGCACGCCGATGCGCGGGCCTGTTTGGCGCCGTGCGGTGTGGCCTCGCGATGCGCGCGCCCCTGTCCGTGCGATGAGTCCGTTGCAGGGTCTGGGGTCGCGGACGCGCACTATGAGGCGTTGGCCCGCTGTGGCCTAGGCGCATTGGGCGTGCTCGTTGGCGCCACGATCGCCAGCGCACAGCTCGGCATCCGCATCCGCCTGCCGGGTCGCGCTGGGCTGCGCGCGGCACGGGCGGCGATTGGCTTGAATCCAGGCGTGACCCAGTGGCTCGTGGAGCTGTCCGATCAATCGCGCGAGCCCGTGGAGCATGGCTGTGGGCACGCCGGGATGGGTTTGGACGTCTCGGCGAGACCTCAGGATCATGCCGGACACCCGGTCGTGGCCGGCGTGCCGGGCCCCATGGGTCTGCCCGATCCGCCGCGGCCTCTCCCGCTCCATCCATCTTGACCCTGAGAACAGGTGACCATCATGCAGAAAGCCATCTTGTCACTGGCGTGCACGCTCGGACTGACCGCTCCATCACTGGCGGGCGCGCAGGGGCTCTATGTCGGTGCCCAACTGGGTTTGGCGATGCCGGTCGACTCGGACTGGAAGACCGCTGGCATCACACTCGAGACCTCGGCCGATTCCGGTCTGGCTGTCGGTGCCGTCATCGGCCATGCCTTTCCCAACAACCTTCGCATCGAGGGTGAGCTGGCCTATCAGAAGAATGATCTCGACACGGTGAGCTGGCGGGGATTGAGCACCAACCTCAATGGTGATGTCTCGAGTCTGGCACTCTTGGCGAACGGCTATTACGACTTCAGGAATCACACGCCGCTGACGCCTTATGTGTCCGCGGGCCTCGGGGTCGCCCGAGTCGAGGCCGACGTGGTCGCTCGACCTGGGGCCGGATTACCCGGCGGCAGCGACGAGGGCACGGTGTTCGCGTACCAGATTGGCGCTGGCGTCGCCTATGCGGTCAGCAATCAGGTCGCGGTCGATCTCAAATACCGCTATTTCGGCACCGAGCATCCCTCGCTCGGTGGGGTGGAGATCGACTATGCCAGTCACATTCTCTATGCCGGTTTCAGGGTGAGCTTCTGAGCGGTCGGCGGCGCGGACCTGCAGCGCGCGCCGCCTCATGCCAGCAGACGGGGCTCGGCCAGCAGCGCACCGTCGAGCCAGGCTCGGCCGTCCTCGTCCAGGCGCAGTCGACCCTCCGCGAGCCAGCGCACCGCCTCCGGATAGATGCGATGCTCGTGTTCGAGGACGCGCGCGGCCAGCGTCGAGGCATCCTCGCCCGGTTGGATCGGTAGACGGGCCTGGATGATCACGGGGCCGCCGTCGAGCTCGGCGGTGACGAAATGCACACTTGCCCCATGCTCGTGCTCCCCCGCGGCGAGCGCTCGTTGATGGGTGTGCAGCCCACGGAACTTGGGCAGCAGCGAGGGGTGGATGTTGAGCATCCGCCCGGCATAGTGTGCGACGAAGGCCGGTGTGAGGATGCGCATGAAACCGGCCAGGGCCACCAGACCGGGCCGCTGGCGATCGATCAGCGCGCGCAGATCGGCCTCGTAGGTCTCACGGTCTGGATAGGCTCGATGATCGAGCAGCGCGGCCTCGATGCCATGGCGGCGCGCCCGCTCCAACCCGAACGCATTGGCCTCATTGCTGATGACGGCGACGATCTGGTAGGGGAATCCATCGAGCGAGCGGTCGATCAAGGCCTGGAGGTTGCTGCCGCTGCCCGAGATCAGGACCACGACGCGCAGCCGTTGGTCGGCTGGGCTGGTCTCAGGCATGTCTGACCTCGCCACTGTAACGCACCGATGGCGCCGCGTCGCTGGCCTCGATCGCGCCCATCACCCAGGCCTGCTCGCCCGCCGCGTTCAGGTGACGCAGCGCCGTGTCGCGGTCGGCCGCGGCCACCACCAGGATCATCCCCACCCCGCAGTTGAAGGTGCGCAGCATCTCGGCGTCGGCGATGCCGCCCTGACGTTGGATCCAATCGAAGACCGGCGGTCGGATCCAGCTGCCTAGATCGATGACCGCGCGGGTGCCGTCGGGGAGCACCCGTGGCAGGTTCTCGGTGATGCCGCCACCGGTGATATGGGCCAGGCCATGGAGGTGCAGCGCACGTGTCAGGGGCAAGACCGAACGCACATAGATGCGGGTCGGGGCGAGCAGTCGCTCGCCGAGTGTCGCGCCATCGACTGTCGCGGCGGGATCGGCGCCGCTCAGCTCGATCACCTTGCGGATCAGCGAATAGCCGTTTGAATGCGGGCCGGATGAGGCGAGTCCGAGCAGGACATCACCGGGCTGGACCCGCTGCGGCAGGATGAGCGCGTCCTTCTCGGCGATACCGACGCAGAAGCCGGCCAGGTCGTAGTCTCCAGCGACATAGATGCCCGGCATCTCGGCCGTCTCACCGCCAGTCAGTGCGCAGCCGGCCAGCTCGCAGCCGCGCGCAATGCCGCGGATGACCGCCGTGGCGACCTCCAGATCGAGCCGTCCGGTGGCATAGTAGTCGAGAAAGAAGAGCGGCTCGGCGCCACTGACCAGGATGTCGTTGGCGCACATGGCCACCAGATCGATCCCGATGGTGTCATGCTGGCCCAGCTCGATGGCCAGCTTGAGCTTGGTGCCGACCCCATCGGTACCTGAGACCAGGATGGGCTGGCGGTACTCGGCGAGCGGCAGCTCGAAGAGTGCGCCAAAGCCGCCGAGACCAGTGACCACGCCGCGGCGGGCCGTCGCCGCCGCGAGCGGCTTGATCCGCTCCACCAGCGCGGCACCGGCATCGATGTCGACGCCGGCATCACGATAGCTGAGCGAGGGTGAGACGAGTGGATCGGGTGCCGATGTCACGCTGAGGCTCCGTCGAAAGTGGATGGCTATCATTATACCCGTCGCGCATCGGTTTTCGGTTTTTCTGGGGCATGCGGCCCGTGGCGGGGCGCATAGTGTCCGTCACGATCGGCCCTGGCGCCGCGTTGCGGCTGGGGCACTCCCTGCTGGAAGACCCGCCTGCGCGATCGCCCGGCAGTCAGGTATCCTCGCAGGGTGGAGGTCATGCCCCACGCGCGGTCGCGCGCCTCATTCGTGCCACGCGACTGAACAGGCTACACTAGGACTTGGCCCGCCGGAGGCTGACCGGCGTCAACCACGCGGGGGTGAACACCAAGGTGAAGCCCAAGGACATACCCAATACGATCAGCGTCCTGCGGATCCTGGCCGTGATTCCGATCGTCATGCTCCTGATCGTCGGCGAGTACGGCTGGGCGATGGTCCTCTTTGCCGTGGCGGGCGCCTCGGACGCCCTGGACGGCTTTCTGGCCAAGCATTACGGCTGGCGCTCGCGCTTGGGCGGGATCCTTGATCCAGCCGCCGACAAGGCCCTGTTGTTGAGCTGTTTCCTGGTGCTCGGTTGGCAGGGCCTGATTCCGCCATGGCTGGTCCTCGCCGTGCTCCTGCGCGATCTGGTGATCGTCAGTGGTGCACTCATCTACAACTTCGGCATCGAGACGGTCGAGGCCTCGCCGATCCTGGTCAGCAAGCTCAACACCCTGGTGCAGATCCTCTTGGTGGTGATGGTGATCATGAACGCCGGGCCGATCTCGCTGCCGTCCGGGCTGATTGCATCCATGGTCTGGGTCTGTCTGCTGACGGTCGTCGTCAGCGGCAGCGAGTATGTCTGGATCTGGGGGCGCAAGGCACGGGTGCGCGGCTGGAGACACTGATCCCCGATCCCGGCCCTGCTTCAGACCTCGCCGTGGATGATCCGCCGGACGAGTGGGATGCTGGGCGGTCGCTGCTCGCGCAGGCTGAGACGGTCGACCGCTTGGATGAGTGTGACGAGCGAGGCCGGGTCGCGCGCGTGGTGGTTCATGATGTAGCGCGCCGTTTCGGGTCCGAGACGCATGCCCAATCCGGCCGCGACCTCGGTCAGGAGCGCTTCGCAGTCCGCATCGCCAAGCGGCAGCAGACAGTAGCGAGGGCCCCAGTGCAGGCGTGAGCGTAGATCCGCGAGCTCGATCCCCAGCTCATCCGGCCCCGCGTTGGCCGCGATCAAGAGCGCGCAGTCACGCGCGCGCGCCCGGTTGAACAGATTGAACAGGCCCAGCTCCCAATCTCGGTTGCCGGCGATGCAGTGCAGGTCATCGATGGCCAGCAGATCGCGCTGCTCCAGCGCATCGAGGATGGCGGGCGTGAGTCCGGCTTGGGCGAGCGGCAGCAGCTGCGCGCGGCGCCCCCGTGCGATCACAGCATGACAGGCCGCGTGCAGCAGATGGGTCTTGCCGGTTGTGGCCGCGCCGAAGAGATACAGGAATGACTCGCCGGTTCCCTGCGCGAGCGCCGCGACCGCCGCGCAGGCCTCCGCGTTGGGACCGGGCCGATAGGTCGCGAGCGTGGGCTCGCGCACCAACTCGATCGGGAGTAGGAGTTGGTCGGGTCGGTCCATCTAAGGTGGCATGTCCGCGTCAGATCTGGCACGGCGGCTCGACCGACAGGCTGTGCTGAAGCCCGGTGCTGGCGCGCACGACCCGGATCATCCGGCCGGGCGACGTGCCAATGCGATCGCGGCCGTCGCGATGCGACGACCCAATGCGATGCACAGCCGTTTTTCCTCTTCAGAGACGGGGCGGCTGCCGTCTGCACCCGAGAGGTGCGAGGGGCCATACGGGGTGCCGCCGCCACGGGTGTGCAGCAGATCGGGCTCGCTGTAGGGGAGTCCGGTGATCAGCATGCCATGGTGCAACAAGGGGACCATCATGCTGAGCAGGGTGACCTCTTGACCGCCGTGCGGGCTCGAGGTCGAGGTGAAGACCCCGGCGGGCTTGCCGGAGAGCGCGCCAGCCATCCAGAGGCTACTGGTGCCGTCGAGAAAATATTTCAGCGGCGCGGCCATGTTGCCGAAGCGGGTGGGGCTGCCCAGCGCCAATCCGGCACACTCGCGCAGATCCTCGAGATCGGCATAGGGCGCGCCCGTTTCCGGGATGCTGTCCTCGATCGCCTCGCAGACGGCCGAGACCGCTGGCACGGTGCGCAGCCGCGCCTCCAGTCCGGCAGACTCGACCCCACGCGCGATCTGATGGGCCATCTCGGCGGTTGCGCCATGACGACTGTAATAGAGGATGAGGATGAAGCTCATGGGATCGGCTCGACTCATTGGCGTGTGATGAGACCTAGTCTATAGCGATCGGGCGTCGCTTGTCAGTGTCCATTGCGACTCATGTCATTGACCGAGCGATCTTTAAATCATGTGGATGAATGGCGAGACCCGAGACCCGGGAACGGATCATCGCGACGCTCGCCCCGCCTGTCGGCGCGCGGGTCGCCCTTCACGGGCGGAGACGGGCAGCCCATCACGCGGACGAGGAGGACCGCTCGCCCCCCGGTCAGGTCAGGCCAGGGATCAGATCGGGGCTGGGGGTTGGGCATTGATCGCGCGGGCCGAAGGGGTGAGAATCTAGGAGGCACGGGTGTGGCCATGCCGGGCGATCCCGCGGCCGACGCGCCGCGGGGGCGACGGACGCGCCAATCGTTGAGGCTCACACGTGCGTGGGTTGGCAGTCGACTGAACGGTCGACATGCGTGATCGCATGGAGACCGAGCAGTGAGCGGCCGTGAGGTGAGGCGAGGCGATTTCTGGGCACGGATCGACCACTTTGGAGGCGAATTCATGCGCCCGGAGAGGTCTCGTGGATCTTCTCGGTGTGGATGCGGATTTGCGGAAATCGCCCGAACTGAGACAAATTTCGGTGACATCTTCTATGAAACGACGACATTGGCTTCATGGCTCGGTGCTGTCTCGGCTCGCGATCATTCTACTCATGCTGATGGTGAGCACGGTCGGGGCCGCTCCGCGCGATCCGGAGCAACATTTCTTCGATACCACATTCGGTGACTTCGCCGAGGAGCTCGAGCGCGCTCGCGAGGAGGGCAAGCAAGGGGTTCTGCTGATGTTCGAGATGGATGACTGCCCCTTCTGTCATCGCATGAAGACCAGGGTGCTCAATCAACCGGAAATCCAGGATTTCTTCAAGACCCATTTCCTGATCTTTCCAGTGGATATCGAGGGTGATGTGGAGGTGCATGATTTTGCGGGCAATGCCATGTCGCAAAAGGATCTCGCGCTCAAGTCCTATCGGGTCAGGGCGACCCCGGTCTTCGCCTTCTTCGATCTGAGCGGCGAGCTGGTGGCGCGCTATACCGGGGCGACCGGCGACGCGACCGAGTTCATGTGGCTCGGTGAGTATGTGGTGCAAGAACGTTATCGGGACACGACCTTCCAGTCCTACAAGCGCGAGCGTCAGGCCGAGTAGTCGCCGCAATCGCTGGCCCCTGTTGTAAGCAGTCTGTTGTCATTGGGATGATGCGCGATGCTGGATGAGCAAAGTGGCGCGGCGCTCGTGTGCTATCGCTGCCTGATTGGTGGCAAGGTGCAAGGCGTGTTCTTTCGCGCATCGGCCCGTGAGCAGGCGATGCGTCTGGGGGTCACGGGACATGCTCGAAATCTTGCGGACGGGCGCGTCGAGGTCCTCGCGTGCGGGACGGATGAAGCGGTCATCCAGCTCCGCACCTGGCTGCGCACCGGGCCGGTCGGTGCAAGTGTGAGCGGGATCGTCTGCGAGCCGCTGAGCTATCGGCATCATGAGCGTTTCATGATCCTGTAGCCGCGCGCGCCTTGTCCCCTAGTGGGGCTCGCCCCATTTGACATGGAGTCGGAGCTGATTGGTATGTACAGATGTCTTGAACGGCCGATGGCTGTCGATGCGTGCATTCGGCGGCTTCGCCACAGTATTTCCTGATCCATCAAGAGGTGATCCATATGGAGCTCAAGGGCAGTAAGACCGAGCAGTGTCTGAAAGATGCCTTTGCGGGGGAGTCGCAAGCGAATCGTCGCTATCTCTACTTCGCCGCCAAGGCCGATGTCGAGGGCTACAACGACGTCGCTGCCGTGTTCCGCTCGACGGCCGAGGGTGAAACCGGCCATGCTCACGGTCATTTGGAATATCTCGAGACGGTCGGTGATCCTGCGACTGGGATGCCGATCGGGCCGACCGACGACAATCTGCGTGCCGCCATCGCGGGGGAGACCCACGAATACACCGACATGTATCCGGGGATGGCCAAGATCGCCCGCGAGGAAGGTTTCGATGAGGTCGCGGATTGGTTCGAGACCCTAGCGAAGGCCGAGCGCTCGCATGCCAATCGGTTCCAGAAGGCGCTCGACAACCTCGACGCCTGATTCGCGCTCGTGTCGATTGGCCGTGGGGCGCATCGCGTCCCTTTCCCATGGGGTCGGGCGTTGTGAGTGGCTTGAATCACATGGGCGGTCGTGGTGCGTCTCTGGGGACGCTCACGGTCGCGTTTCTCATGACCCTGAGCGGGTGCGTGGACGTCGATACCGCGCGTGATACGCTCCCAGTCTCCTGTCTGGACAGACCTCGGCTGGATTCATGCGGATCGGGTCGGGTCGGCTATTACTACGATTATCGTGACGATCGCTGCAAGCCCATCCAGACCGGTGGTTGCGAGGGCTCGGGCCAGTTCAGGTCGCTGCGCGAGTGTATCGATTTTTGCGGCGCACGGCCTTGAGCCGACTCGGCATGCACATGTCCGACGGACGGCATGCCGAGGTTGCCCTCAACGTTTGCGCGGTGGCAATAAGTCGGTGATGGAGCCGTGCGCCATCTCGGCGGCCAGACCGATGGTCTCGTTCAGGGTCGGGTGGGGGTGGATGGTCAGTGCCAGATCCTCCATGTCGGCCCCCATCTCGAGTGCCAGGACGGTCTCGCCGATCAGCTCACCCGCGTTCGGACCCACGATTCCGGCACCCAGGATGCGCTTGGTCTCGGGATCGAAGAGGAGCTTGGTCAGACCCTCGTCGCGGTGGATACCGAGCGCACGACCACTGGCCGCCCACGGGAAGACGCCCTTTTCGTAAGCGATGCCACTCGCCTTCGCCTGGGTCTCGGTCAGGCCCATCCAGGCGACCTCGGGATCGGTATAGGCCACCGCGGGAATGGTGAGGGGGTCGAAGAGGGCGGGTAGACCGGCGATGACCTCTGCCGCGACCTTGGCCTCATGGGTGGCCTTGTGGGCCAGCATGGGTCCACCGACCACGTCGCCGATGGCGAAGATATTGGGCACATTGGTGCGCATGTGGGCATCGACCTTGATGAACCCATGCTCATCGACCGCCACCCCCGCGGCCTCGGCCTGAATCCTTGCCCCATTGGGACGGCGCCCGATCGCAACCAGGATCTTGTCGTAGAGCGCCTCGCCGGGCATCTTGCCCTCGAAGACGACCTGGATGCCCGCGCTGGTGGCGCTCATGCGTGCCACCTTGGTCTCCAGCCGGATCCCGGCATAGCGTTTCTTGACCACCTTCTCGAGCGCCCGGACCAGGTCGAGATCGGCCCCCGGCATCAATTGGCTCTGTAGCTCGACCACCTCCACGGACGCGCCCAGTGCGCTGTAGACGCTTGCCATCTCCAGACCGATGATCCCGCCACCGACGATCAGAAGGCGCGCCGGCACCTCCTGCAGATCGAGCGCGTCGGTCGAGTCCATCACCCGCGGATCCTCGTGCGGGAAGCCGGGGATCCTCAGCGGGGAGGACCCGCATGCAATCACGCAATGATCGAAGAGGATCCGTGTCTGGCCAGCGCGTCCATCGACCACCAGACGGTTGGGCGACTCGAAGCGTCCGCTCCCCTGGACCACCTCGACCTTGCGTTGCTTGGCCATCGCGGCAAGCCCACCGGTGAGTTTGGCCACGACCTTGTCCTTGCCGGCGCGCATCCGTTCCAGATCGATCGTGGGTGGGCCGAAGGTCACGCCCATGTCGCCAAGCGTCTTGGCCTCCTCGATGATGGCGGCGGTGTGCAGCAATGCCTTCGAGGGGATGCAGCCGACGTTCAGACAGACCCCGCCGAGGGTCTCGAAGCGCTCGATCAGCACGACCTTCTTACCGAGATCAGCGGCGCGGAAGGCGGCCGTATAGCCGCCAGGTCCAGCGCCGAGCACCGCGACCTCGGTCACGATCTCGCGCGGATCACCCGTCGTGTGCTCATGGCTTTCAAGATCGGTGCTTGGTCCGTGGTGCTCGCTCATGATCGACTCTTACCGTTGGGCGCGTGGCGCGCGCTGAAGGGGTCTGTGGATGACGCAATGCAAGCCTGCATTATACTCAGTGCGCACCGGTTTGTAGGCGCCACGGCGCGCGCTTTGCAGTCTGCCACTGGGATGTCATTGCGCATGACACGCCACTCATGCGGCGCCAACCTGAAATCGCGATCGACCATAGCCGCGAGCTGGCCGTGCGGATCGCCTGATCGCAGTGTCCGGCAGCGCACACCAGTTGAGACAGGCGGTGCAAGGCGAGTCAAGGTTTCGCGCATCCCATCCAGATCACGCGCGCGTGGATCAGGGGATGACGCACGGGGGGCAAGTGCGAAATCCGGGTCAGATCCCGAACATGGCCTCCAGGTCGTGGCGCGAGTAGGCCTTGAATGCCAAAAGCGTGTTGGTCTTCTCGATTCCGTCGATCTTGAGCAGATGATCGGTGACCAATGCGGCAAGGTCGTCATTGCGCGGAACACGCACGATCGCGATCAGATCATACTGCCCACTCACCGAGAAGACCTCCGAGATCGCCTCCATCCCGGCCAGCTCATCGGCGATTCCATTGATCAGATGACGATCCGCATTGATGAGGATGATAGCGGTGATCATGTCCACTCCAAGCGTCTGCACCTTTAACCCAGTGTGTCGTGAGGTTAGCGAGGGCTGGTCGATCGGTCAAGGGCGTGGTCACTGATCGATGGGGCAGCTGCTCGAAGGTCAGGCGTGGCCATGCTCCGACGCGCGGCGGCGGTGTCTGGCAGCCACCCAGATCCTCCTCATTTCGATCCACCAAGACGCCTGCTCTTGACGCCCGACTGATCCTGCAACGCCATGATGATGGCCAAGTAGCGCCGCTCGTTGGCGATGACCACGAATGCGAATACGATCATGACCAACAGGAGCAGCAGGCAGATGAACACCAGGATCGGCAAGATCGCGGCCGAGAGGGCCAGGGTCGATTCGGGGATGGCGGCGCTCGCCAGGCGTGTGTGAACAGCCCAAGGGTTGGCCAGCATCGGCGCTGACCACATCAACCAGCCCCACAGTATGAATACGCCAGCGATGAGGACGGTGCCGACGAGCGGCCAGCTGCGAACCATCCTTGCCCGGCGGGCCAGGAAGACTGTCTGATCTGCTGTGATCGGCATCGCTGAGCACCTCGATCGTGAACCCGCGGACATGTATGTGAGTCGACCGCCGATCCTCAGCCCTTGTGGAGGCAGGTCGCCGCGAGTCGGCGTGATGGTCAGAGAAGCAGGCGTCGAATATCGGACAAGAGTTCGCCGATCAGTGTGATGAAGCGTGCCCCATCGGCCCCGTCGACGACGCGGTGGTCGTAGGAGAGCGCCAACGGGAGCATGCGCCTTGGCTCGAAAGCCTGACCGTTCCAGATGGGCTTGAAGGCGGCGCGCGAGATGCCGAGGATGGCGACCTCGGGCGCATTGACGATCGGGGTGAAGGCGGTCCCGCCAATGCCACCGAGACTGGAGATGGAGAAGCAGCCGCCCTGCATGTCGGCGGGCAGCAGTTTTCCGGCGCGCGCCTTGGCACTGAGCTCGGCCAGCTCGCGCGCGAGTGTCTGGAGGCCTTTCTTGTCGACATCGCGCACGACCGGCACCACGAGACCCTGCGCGGTATCGACCGCGACACCAATGTGCGTGAATCGCTTGAGAATGAGCGACTCGCCGTCCGGGGTCAGCGATGATTTGAGGATGGGCATCCGCTCCAAGGCGGTGGCGACCGCCTTGAGCAGAAAGGGCAGGAGCGTGAGTTTCAGATCCGATGCGACCAGCCGTGCCTGCTCCTCCTTGCGGAAGGCCTCCAGCGCGGTGATGTCGGCCTCGTCGAACTGGGTCACATGCGGCACGGTGAGCCAGCAGCGGTGCAGATGCCGACCGCTCAGCTTCTTGATCCGCGGGAGCTCGGTGATCTCGATGGCGCCGAACTTGGAGAAGTCGACCGCGGGCGCGGCGGCCAGCGCGAAGGGCAGGGTGGCTTCGGCAGGTGTCGTGGTGCCCTGGGCGAGTGATTGTTTGACAAAGCCTTGGATATCTTCCTTGAGCACCCGCCCTTTGGCACCCGATCCCTTGACGAGCAGGAGGTCGACGCCGAGCTCGCGGGCGAAGCGGCGAATCGCGGGGCTCGCGTGGGCCTTGCGGCCCCTGGCGATGGCGGCCATGTCCTCGGGACGCGGCAAGACCGGGGCGGGACGATGCTCGGCCTCGCCCGGCGCGCGCGCGCGGGCGGGCGGCTCGGGCGGGCCGGCGGGCTCCTCGCCCTCCTCGGCGGTCATGGCCGCGGGCTGGGCGGGCGCGGCTGGCATCGCGGCGCGCAGGGTCAGGATGAGATCGCCTTGGCTCAGGGTGTCGCCGACCTTGACCGCGACCTCTTCGACGATCCCCGCGCTCGGTGAGGGGATCTCCATGGTCGCCTTGTCACTCTCGATGGTCAGCAGCGATTGATCGATCTCCACTCGATCGCCGTGCGCGACCAGGACCTCGATCACCGGGATATCGGTGAAGTCACCGATATCGGGCAGGACGACGCTGGTGATGTCGGCCGTTGCGGCTGGGTGAGCGGGCGTTTCAGGCCGTCCGCTTCGCGAGACCGCATCGGAGCCAGTGTGAACGTTGGCCTCCTGGGGTGCGCTGGGCGCTGGGCGCGTGGCCGAGTCCGCCGGCACGCTGGTGCGCGCGGTCTGCTCCAGCACCAGGATCGGATCCCCCGCGCTGACCCGATCGCCCACCTTGATCTTGAGTGTCTTGACGAGTCCCCCCTTGGGCGCGGGGATCTCGATCGTCGCCTTCTCGCTCTCCAGGGTCAACAGCGATTGCTCGGGGCTGATCTGGTCGCCGGGCGCGACCAGGATCTCGATCACCTCGACCTCGGCGAAATCCCCGATGTCGGGCAGCAGGATGTCTTCGACGGTTGCCACGCTCTCTATTCTCCTGGACCTGTCGTTGATCGGGTGGTCAGATCGTCATCGGGTTGGGTTGGTCCGGATCGATGCGATAGCTGTGAATGGCCGCCGCGACGGTCGCGGTCGGGATCTCGCCCTCGTCGGCCAATGCCTTGAGCGCGGCAACGACGACATGATAACGGTTGACCTCGAAGAATTTGCGCAATTGCCGGCGCATGTCGCTACGTCCGAAGCCGTCGGTGCCGAGTACCAGATAGCGCCGCGGGACCTGAGCGCGGATCTGTTCGGCATAGGCACGGATATAGTCGGTCGCCGCGACGACTGGGCCGCGGGTATCGGCGAGCTGGGTCTCGACCCAGGTGGCGCGGGGTGACTCCTGCGGGTGCAGCCGGTTCCAACGCTCGACCTCGATCCATTCGCGGTGCAGCGTATTGAAGCTGGTGACGCTCCAGACATCGGCGCCGATCTGGAAATCGCGCTCCAACAGCTCGGCCGCGGCCAACACCTCGCGCAGGATGGTCCCGGCGCCGAGGAGCTGTACGCGTCGCGCGTATTCGCCACCCGCATGGACACGGTGCATCCCCTTGAGGATCCCGGTCTCGGCACCGGTCGGCAGCGGCGGCTGGACATAGTTTTCGTTCATCGCCGTGATGTAATAGAAACAGTTTTCCTGCTCTTGATACATCCGCCGCAGACCGTCCTGGACGATGACCGCGAGCTCGTAGGCATAGGCCGGGTCATAGGCGACACAGTTGGGAATGGTCGAAGCGACCAGCAGACTGTGACCATCCTGATGCTGGAGCCCCTCACCGGCCAGGGTCGTGCGACCCGCGGTGCCGCCGATCAGAAATCCCCGCGCACGCATGTCGCCCGCCGCCCAGGCCAGGTCGCCGATGCGCTGGAAACCGAACATGGAGTAATAGACGTAGAAGGGGATCATGCTCTGGCCATGGTTGGCATAGGCCGTGGCCGCGGCGATCCAGGACGACATGGCGCCTGCCTCGTTGATCCCTTCCTGGAGGATCTGACCCTTCTTGTCCTCGCGGTAGTACATGACCTGATCGGCATCGACCGGCTCGTAGAGCTGACCGACCGACGAATAGATCCCAAGCTGGCGGAACATCCCTTCCATCCCGAAGGTGCGCGCCTCGTCCGGCACGATGGGGACCAGGTAGCGTCCGATCTGCTTGTCTCGCACCAATAGGGTCAGCAGTCGCACCAGCGCCATGGTGGTGGACATCTCCTTTTCTCCGCTGCCTTCCAGGAGCGACTTGAAGGCGTCGAGTCCAGGAACCTCCAGTGGTGGGGCGGTGTCGATGCGTGCCGGGATGAAACCACCGAGACGCTCGCGCATCTCGTGCAGATAGTGGATCTCCGGGCTGTCGGCCGGTGGTTTGTAGAATGGCGCGGCGCCGATCTGGTCATCCGAGATCGGGATGTTGAAGCGGTCGCGGAAGGCCTTGAGATGGGTCTCGCCCATCTTCTTCTGAGAATGGGTGATGTTCATCCCCTCGCCGGCGACACCCATGCCATAGCCCTTCACCGTCTTGGCCAGGATGACCGTGGGTTGACCGGTCGCGCGCATGGCCGCGGAGTAGGCATTGTAGACCTTGACCGGATCATGACCGCCACGGTTCAGTCGCCAGAGATCCTCGTCGGACATGTTGGCGACCATCTCCTTGAGCTCCGGATACTTGCCGAAGAAGTGCTCGCGCGTGTAGGCCCCACCCTTGACCTTGTAGGTCTGATAGTCGCCATCGACGCACTCCTCCATACGCTTGATCAAAAGCCCCTGTTTGTCGCGCGCGAAGAGTGGATCCCAGTAGCTGCCCCAGATGACCTTGATGACGTTCCAACCGGCCCCGCGGAAGACCGCCTCCAACTCCTGGATGATCTTGCCGTTGCCGCGGACCGGACCGTCCAGACGCTGGAGGTTGCAGTTGACCACGAAGACCAGGTTGCCGAGCCGCTCGCGCGCCGCCAGCGAGATCGCCCCGAGCGACTCGGGCTCGTCCATCTCGCCATCGCCGAGGAAGGCCCAGACCTTGCGGTCGGCCGTATTGACCAGCCCCCGATCGCTGAGATAACGCATGAAGCGCGCCTGATAGATGGCCATGAGGGGGCCCAGACCCATCGACACAGTCGGGAACTGCCAGAAATCGGGCATCAGCCAGGGGTGCGGATAGGAGGAAAGTCCGTTCCCGTCGACCTCTTGGCGGAAGTTGTAGAGCTGCTCCTCGCTCAGACGCCCCTCCAGGAAGGCACGGGCATAGATCCCGGGTGCCGAATGTCCTTGGAAGAAGACGAGATCCCCGCCGTGGTCCTTGGTCCGGGCGCGAAAGAAGTGATTGTAGGCGACATCGACCAAGGTCGCCGAGGAGGCAAAGCTCGAGATGTGCCCGCCCAGCTCGGTGGAGAGTCGATTGGCCTGGACCACCATGGCCATGGCGTTCCAGCGCACGAATGAGCGGATGCGCCGTTCCATGGCCCGATCACCCGGGAAGCGCTCCTGCTGCTGAACCGGGATGGTGTTCACATAGGCCGTGTTGGCCGTGAAGGGCAGGTAGGCACCCGAGCGCCGGGCCTTGTCGATCAGACGCTCCAACAAGAAGTGGGCGCGCTCGATACCCTCGTTCTCGAGCACGGCCTCGAGCGCATCGAGCCATTCCTGCGTCTCTTGAGGATCGATATCAGGTTTTTGGGTCATGTTGTCTTCCGCAAAGGGTCGGCGACGCCGAGGCTCGGAGCGTCCATAGGCAAAGAAGGAAATACTAAGGCTTTATGGCTTCAATGCAAGCCCGGCGCCGGCCGTCGAGGTCGGCGGGAGTCGTCCAATCGCGCGCCGATCTGATGAGGGAGTCTGCAGGCGGCCCCGGATGGGTGGGAGGGTGTGTCAGGCTGGCGCCTGCGAGTCGGGGCTGAGCCCGACGAGAGGTCCGATCCTCATGGACCTTGGTTCGGGATCAGGAGCCCGGCGGGGTCGTGCAAAAAACGGTGGCCACACCAGGGCGTGCCCACCAAAGCATTGAGCCTCAAAGGCGTGGGGACTCGACCTGATGCTGACAGTCGAGCCGTTGCCCGACCCGGCAGTGCGCACGAGTATGCGGAGGCCTCTGAACCATGATCAGGCGGGTCGGCGCCCGGCGCGCGTGACGAGGTCCGCGGCCGAGCGCCGTGCCGATCAGTCGTCAGCGCGCTGATAGGCGTCCGCGAGCTGTTTCTGGATGTTCCCTGGCACTGTGTCGTAATGACTGAGCTCGATGCTATAGGTGCCCTCGCCGCCGGTGAGCGCCTTGAGACGCGCGTCATAGCCGTCGAGCTCGGCGAGCGGGACCTCACCCTCGATCACGATCCGCCCGCGACTCTTGCTGTCGCTGCCATTGATGCGGCCACGTCGGCTTGAGAGGTCACCCGCGAGATCGCCCATCGCGCTCCCTTGCGCGGTGATGCGGATCTTGACGATCGGCTCGAGCAGGACCGGACGCGCCTTCTCGACGGCGTCGATGAAGGCCTTGCGCCCGGCGGTCGCGAAGGCGATGTCCTTGGAGTCGACCGGGTGATACTTGCCGTCATAGACCGTCACCCGGATATCGTGCATCGGGTAGCCAGCGATGGCACCTTCATCGAGGACTTGACGCACGCCTTTCTCGATCGAGGGAATGAAGTTGTTCGGGATGACGCCGCCGACGGTGGCATCGATGAACTCGAAGCCGCCGCCACGCTCCATTGGCTCGACTCGCAGATAGACCTCGCCGAATTGTCCGGCGCCACCGGTCTGCTTCTTGTGTCGATGATGGCCATCGGCCTTGGCGGTGATGGTCTCGCGATAGGGGATGCTCGGCGGATGGGTCTCGACATCGACGTGATATTGCTCCGAGAGTCGACGCAGCAGCACGCGCAGATGCAGCTCACCAAGCCCGCGCATCACCGTCTCGTTGGCCGCGGCATTGTGCTCGACGTGGAAGCAGGGGTCCTCCGATTCGAGCTTGTGCAGCGCATCGGTGAGTTTCTGCTCATCGCCGCGCTTGGTCGGATGGATCGCCAGCCCGAACAATGGCACTGGACACTCCATGCTGGACAGATGGAAGTGGTCTTCGTCGTGCGAGTCATGGAGCACGGCATCGAAATGGATGTCATCGACACGCGACACGGCCAGGATGTCTCCCGGCACGCCCTCCGGGACCTCGATCAGCTCGGTGCCATGCAGTCTGAAGAGATGGTTGACCTTGAAGGGCTTGCGCGCGTCGCCGACGTAGAGCTGGGTCTGCGCCGTGACGCGGCCCTGATGGATGCGGAAGATCCCGAGCTTGCCGCGGAAGGGGTCGTTGATGATCTTGAACACATGCGCGATGGCATGCTTGGTCGGATCCGGGCTGACCATGACCGGGGCCATGTCGGCGCCCTCGCCCTTGAGGAAGGGCGGCGGATTGCCCTCGGCCGGGTTGGGCATCAGACGGCTGATGATCTCGATCAACTCAGGGATGCCGACGCCGGTGGTCGCCGAGCAATAGCAGATCGGGATGAGGTGCGCCTCGCGCAGGGCCGCCTCGAAGGGGTCGTGGAGCTGCTCTGGCTTGAGATCCTGACCCTGCTCCAGATAGACCTCCATCAGGTTCTCGTCGACCTCGACCACCTGATCGATGATCCGCGCATGAGACTCCTCGACCGAGGAGAAGTCCGTGTCGCCGCCGGTCGGATCGAAGAAACAGTCGACCACCCGTTGGGCGCCGTCGGCCGGCAGATTGATCGGCAGGCACTCGGGGCCGAAGGTCTCGCGGATCTGCTCGGTCAGCTCGGCCAGATTGGCCTCGGGCGAGTCGATCTGATTGACGATGATCAAACGACAGAGGTTGCGATTGTCGGCCGCCTTCATCATCCGCAGTGTCATCGGCTCGATACCGGACTGGGCGTTGATCACCATCGCGGCAGTCTCCACCGCCGGGAGCACCGAGATGGCGCGACCGAGAAAATCCGGGTATCCAGGGGTGTCGATCAGATTGACGTGCTTGCCGTGCGCGGTGAAGCTCGTGATGGCGGCGTCGAGCGAGTGCAGCTGCTCTTTCTCCATCGGGTCGTAGTCGCAGACGGTCGTGCCCTTGTTGATGCTGCCAGGAGCCGGGATGACGCCGGTCGCGGCGAGTAGTGCCTCGACGAGCGTGGTCTTGCCGGCTCCGGCGTGACCGACCAGGGCGATGTTGCGGACGTCCTCGGCGTTGTAATCAGACATCGGTGATCCTGTAGTGGCGTTGTGAAAAGACGCGGGGCGCGCTGTACGGGCTCCCGTCAGGGTCGATTCCGAGCCGCAATTATACCGTAACTCGGGCGTGGCCCCGCGCCGTCACCGTATGGTTGCGAAGGAATGCGCGTTATGCTTGGATGCGAGCGAACGGGATGCATCTCGGCTGCTTGGTGAGATGGCCAGTGTCGTGCGGTCGCGCCGGAGACCGGCATGCCCAGTGTGGATACCCGCATTTTTCATGGCCACCGGGGGTGGTCATTCAGTCCAGGGATGGGTGGCAGGCCGACGGCCCGATCCGCTCGGCTCCGAGGAGACGCGAAGATGGCACTGGTTCTGAAGTCAGAGGCTTTCGTCGAAGGGGCGTTCATCCCGCCGCGTTTCACCTGTCAGGGCGAGGATCTCTCGCCGCCGTTGGCATGGGATCATCTACCGGAAGGGACCCAGACACTGGTCCTGATCGTGGATGATCCAGATGCTCCGGATCCAGCGGCTCCGCGGATGGTCTGGGATCATTGGATCCTCTACAACCTGCCGCCGGAGGCCGTGCTGGAGGAAGGCGCGAGCGCCGCGCGACTGCCCCCGGGAACCGGCGAGGGCATCAATAGCTGGGGGCGCACCGGGTATGGCGGTCCCTGTCCGCCGATCGGCCGTCACCGTTATTTCCACCGACTCTATGCCTTGGATGTGCGCCTGCCGAGCGAGCTTGGAACGCCGACCAAGGACACCCTGCTCCTGGCGATGGAAGGTCACATCCTGGGCCGCACCGAGTTGGTCGGTCTCTACGAGAAGACACCTCAGGCCGAACGGTGAACGGCAAGACCCGCATGCCCTGATCGCGGGCTGGCGGGTCATCGAGGGTGCGCCGCTTCAGTCGGTCGCTCAGGGCCGTACCCGGTCGATGGTGACCGAGACCTGAGCGGTCGCGCCGTCACTGATTGGTCCCACATCGCCCTCCAGATCGCCTGGCCGGGGGGTCGCCTGACCGCTCTTGGATACCCGCGCGCCGATGATCAACTCGGGAAAGGTGGCAATCGTCATCCCTGGCGTCATCCCCATGCTCTCATCGAGTGTGACCGTCGCCGGGAGATCCTTGACCGAGATGCGTTGGACGGCGAGCGGCATGGGTGGGCCAGCCGCGGCTCGGGCGAAGATGAAGACGATGTCGTTCGGCTCGGCGAGCGAGGCGACCTCGGGGGCGAGCGTGACCTGGGTCGTCACCGAGCGCTTGACGCTGGTCTCGGCTGGTGGCTGAGTCGCTGCCGGCGCCGTGGCCGCTGACTCCACGACCACTGACGCCTCGGCCGAGTGCTCGGTGATCACCGACTCAGTGAGCGCGGGCTGCGCGGGCGCTGACTCCACGACCACCGTCTCAGCGTCCGCCGAAGCCGCCGGGGCGGCGAGTGCGGGGGCAACCACGGCCACCTCGCTTGGCGCGCTCGGGGTCGCGCCCAATCGGGTCCGCGCCTCGGCGATCATTGCGCGCAGATCCTCGGCCTCTTCCGAAGCCGGGTCCATCGCGGCGAGGACGCGCTCCCAGACACTGGTGGCGGAGGCGAATTGGCCGCGCTGATAATAGAGCATGCCCATGAGCCAGAGTGCGCTGGGATGGTCGGCGTCCATCGCCACCACCTGCTCGATCAACTCGGCGGGCTTGCCCTCCAGATTGTTACCGCTGTTGGCGGCGAGTGCCTCGGCATAGGCGAGCATCACATCAGGCTCGTTCGGCGCCAATGCGTAGGCTCGCGAGATGGCCTCCAGTGCCGGCTGCGGCTGCCGCATCATGAAATAGCTGCGTCCGAGCATCAGCCAGCCTTCCAGGTTCTCCGGATCCTCGCGCATGCGCTCGGCCAGACGCTGCACCAGCACCTCCATCGCCGGCAGATCTTCGCCCTCATGTCCGACCACCGCCGCGGATGTGGCGGTGCCGAACGCCTGCTGCTCCATGCGCTCGATGATGTCGCGCGACCCGACCTCCACATAGAGTGCGATGGCCAGGGCGGGAACCGCGAGCCCAAGCACCGGGGCCAGCCAACGACCGCCGGAGCCGCGCATGCGCGTGCCGCCTGCATCCTCACTGATGTCATGGAGCAGGTCACGCTCCAGATCGCGGCGGGCAGCGGCATACTGTGTCTGGTCGAGGAAGCCAGCGGCAAGATCCTCGTCGAGCTCCTTCATGCGCTCCTTGAAGACCTTCAGGTTGAGCTCATCCTGCGCGGGAGCCTCGCTCTGTGCCTGCGAGCGCAACAGCGGGAGGGTGACGAAGAGTAACGCCAGGCCGATCAGCCCGGCGCTCAGGATCCAGAAGATGATCATTTCGTTTGGTCTTGTGTGTCGTCGTTGACGGCGAGCAGTCGTTGTAGACGTGCCTGTTCACTCTCGCTCAGTGTCGACTCGGGCTCCTCTCGCTTGCGCGCGAGGGTGCGAAAGAGTAGCCAGGCGGCGACGCCGAGAAAGATGAAGGGTCCGAACCAAAGGATATAGGTCGAGGGTTTGATCGGCGGCTCGTAGAGGACGAAATCACCGTAGCGATCGACCAGAAAGGTCACGATCTCGCGCTCGCTCTGGCCCTCCTGGACCATCCGATAGACCTCTTCGCGCAAGTCTTGTGCGACTCCCGCCTGAGAGCTCGCAAGCGACTCGTTCTGGCAGACCAGACAGCGCAGCTTGGCGATCAGACTGTGGAAGGTGGCGTGCTGGGCCGGAGTCTCGAAGCTGAACTCCTCCAGCGTATAGGCGGTGGCCTGTCCCGAGGCGAGTGCGCCGAGGAGCAACAGCGCCGACAGTGAGAGTGGGTGCATGCGTCGGGTCATGATGTCTTGGGTTGATATTGCTCGACGATCGGGCGGATCTTTTCATCCCAGACCTGGCGATCGACCGGCCCGATATGTTTGTAACGAATGATGCCCTCGGCATCGACGATGAAGGTCTCGGGCGCCCCGTACACGCCCCAGTGCAGTCCGTAGCGATTATCCGGGTCGTAGGCACTGACCAGGTAAGGGTTGCCGTAGCGTCTGAGCATCTCGAGTGCTTCTGGGCGTGTATCCTTCCAGTTGAAGCCGATCATCTGAACCTCAGGATGATCGCGCGCGATCGCCATCAGCTCGCCATGCTCGGCGCGGCAGGAGGGGCACCAGGAGGCCCAGACGTTCACCAACGAGACCCGCCCGAGCAGCAGGTCGCTGGTGATGATCCGCTGAGGATCTTCCAGCGAGGCGAGCTCGAAGCTGGGCGCTGGCTTGCCCACGAGCGGCGAGGGAACCTTGCGCGGATCCAGTTGCAGCCCGTAGAACAGAAGCGCCACCAGCGCGATGAAGATGATCAGCGGGAGCAGTGCGCGTGTCGATGCACTCGCCATGGGTTGGACTCTCCGAGCGCGCGGGCCGAGTGTCGGCCCGCTGGTTTCAAGGATGTTGGATGCGAGCGTCTCAGCCGGCGCGTGCGCCAACCACCCCCTCCGGGAGCGTCGCGGCGTGCCGGGCCAAGCGATAGCGTCGGTCGGTCATCGCCAGGATGCCACCGATGCTCATCAGGATGGTGCCGAGCCAGATCCAGCGCACGAAGGGCTTGTAATAGACACGCAGCGCCCAGTCACCCTGGGTGCCGACCGGCTCGCCGAGCGAGACATAGATGTCACGCAGGAACCCGGCATTGATCGCCGCCTCGGTCATCGGCATCCCGCCCGAGAAGTAGGAGCGCTTCTCGGGATGGAGCTCGGCGATCTGGCGCTCACCCTTGTAGACGATGAAATGACCCTGATCGGCCATGAAGTTCGGCCCCTGCACCCGTTGCACGCCATTGAACTGGTAGCGATAGCCCGAGTCCTCGTGGATATCGCCTGGCGACATGCGCACATCGCTCTCGGAGCCATGGATCGAGACCATGGTGACACCGACGATGAAGACCGCGGTGCCGAGATGGGCAATCCACATTCCATAGTAGCTGCGGGTGCGCGGATTCAGATCGCCAGCGAGTGCCCGCAGACCGCCCTTGTTCTTGAGACGCTCGGCGAGATTCAGCAGCAGGGTCGCGGCCAACCAGACCGCCATGGCGAGACCGAGTCCCATGTCGAATCCGCTGTCCTCGAAGATCGGCAGGAGTGCGGTGATGAAGGCCAGGATGCCGAGTGCGAAGGCGATCCAGAGCGAGCGCAGCAGCCGCGCGGGCTCATCCTGCTTCCATCGCGTAGATGGCCCGATCCCCATGGCCAGGATCAGGAAGGGCGAGATCGCAACGAACATCTTGTTGAACCAAGGGAAGCCGACCGAGATCTTGCCCCAGCCGGCCGCCTCGTAGATCAGCGGGGCGAGCGTGCCGAAGAGGACCAGCACCGTGAGTGTGGCGAAGAGCAGGTTGTTCACCAAGAGAAGACTCTCGCGCGAGAGGAGCCCGAAGCGTCCGCCGCCGGCGATACTGGGCGCGCGCCAGGCATAGAGGGCCAAGGAGCCGCCGATGACGACGAGGAGGAAGAGCAAGAGGAAGGTGCCGCGCTCCGGGTCGGTCGCGAAGGCATGCACCGAGGTCAAGACGCCCGATCGCACCAGGAAGGTGCCGAGCAGCGAGAGCGAGAAGGCCGAGATCGCGAGCAGCACGGTCCAGCTCTTGAATGCCGCGCGTTTCTCGGTCACTGCCAACGAGTGGATCAATGCGGTGCCGACCAGCCATGGCATGAACGAGGCATTCTCGACCGGATCCCAGAACCACCAGCCGCCCCATCCCAACTCGTAGTAGGCCCACCAGGAGCCGAGCGCGATGCCGATGGTGAGAAAGACCCAGGCCGCGGTCGTCCAGGGTCGCGACCAGCGCGCCCAGGCCGCGTCGAGCTTGCCGCCGATCAGCGCGGCGATCGCGAACGAGAAGGCGACCGAGAAGCCGACATAGCCCATGTAGAGCATCGGCGGATGGATGGCCAGTCCCGGATCCTGGAGTAGTGGATTGAGGTCTCGCCCTTCCAGGGGGGCCGGGAAGATGCGATCGAATGGGTTGGAGGTCAGGATCATGAACAGCAGGAAGCCGATCGCGACCAGGCCCTGCACCGCGACCACTCGCGCCACCATCGGCCGTGGCAGATTCTTGCTGAGACTCGCGACCGCGGCACCCCAACCGGCCAGCATCAGGGCCCAGAGCAGGAGCGAGCCCTCATGCCCCCCCCAGACGGCAGAGACCTTGTAGAGCGTCGGCAGCAGGCTATTGGAGTGCGTGGCGACGTACATGACCGAGAAATCGTCGGTCAGGAAGGACTGCAAGAGTGTGATGAAGGCGATCGTGACGAAGGTCAGATGACCCCAGGCGAGTGGCTGGGCCATGTCCATCCAGCGCCGATTGCCCACGAAGCTACCCAGCAGCGGGACACTGGCCTGGGCCATCGCGATGACCAGTGCCAGGATGAGTGCGAAGTGACCGAGCTCCGGGACCATCAGTTGGAGGCCTCGATGGTGTGGGCCGTGTCGGCCACCTCGTTGGCATGCGCGGTGTGCAGCGTGCTCGCGACCTCGGGTGGCATGTATTCCTCGTCATGCTTGGCGAGGACCTCCTCGGCCTTGAAGATCCCGCCCGGCTCCAGTCGCCCGCGGGTGACCACCCCCTGTCCCTCGCTGAACAGGTCGGGCAGGATGCCGGTGTAGGCGACGGTCACCGTGCCGGCGTTGTCGGTGACATCGAAATGGACGGTGAGACCGTCCTCCTGGCGCAGGATGGTGCCGGGTGTCACCAATCCGCCCACCCGAAACACCCGATCCACCGGGGCCTCGCCAGCGAGCACCTGGGACGGGCTGAAGAAATAGGAGATGTTGCTGTTGAGGGCGCTGACGGCCAACGCGGAGGCCGCGCCGACACCCAGGATGGCCAGACCGACGAAGATCAAACGCTGTTGTCTTGTTTTCATCATCTCACTCCAGATTCACGCATCCGGATCAATCGACCAAGTCGAGCCAGAATGGTTCGCCGTCGTGATCGCAATTGCAGGATTTCGGCGACCAGTAGGACCAGGGTCATGCCGTAGGCACCCCACACGAAGAAGGCATAACCGCCTTGCGAGAGAAAATCCATCATTGCCGAGCCTCCCGGCGCACGACCTCTTGGACCCAGGTGCTGTCGGACTCGCGCAGCAGGATGCTCCCGCGCAGACGCATCAGCGTCGTGGCGAATGAATACATCCAGAAGGCGAAGGTGATCATCAGCATGGAGAAGAGGATATTGCCCTCGATCTTGGTCAAGTCTGAGCGTTGGTGCAGTGCCGCGCATTGATTCGGATCAGGACAGTTCACCGACCAGAAGATGAGCGGCACCATCACCAAGCCCACGATGGCGAGCAGCGCAGCCGCGCGATCGGCGCGGCGCACGTCATCGATCGCCGCGTGCAGCGCGATGTAGCCGATGTACATGAAGAAGAGGATGAGCTCGGTGGTCAGGCGTGGATCCCAATCCCAGTAGGTGCCCCAGCTTGGCCGTCCCCAGAAGGCTCCGGTCCAGAGTGCCAGGAAGGTGAAGATGGCCCCAGTTGGGGCGATCGCGTTGGCCATCATGAAGGAGAGTCGGGTCTTGAAGACCAGTCCGACCGCCGCCCAGATGGCCATCACCACGTAGAGCCACATGGACATCCAGGCCGAGGGCACATGGATGAAGATGATCCGATAGTAGTCTTTCTGAGGGTTGCTGCCGCCGAGCTGATCGGGTGTCTGGAAGAAGCCCCAATAGAGCCCGATCAGGAGCGTGCTGGCGGTCAGGACCCAGAACACCGGGATCAGACGCCCGGCAAGTGGGTAGAAGGACGCCGGGGCGGCGAATTTGAACCAGTTCAAAGCCATGTTGGGGACATCTGCTCCGAGGTTATTCGATGGAGATGCGCAGCGCCGCGGCCGCGGCCAGGGGCGCGAGTGTCAAGGCGGCGATCAGGAAGGCACCCAGCAAGGTCAGGTAGGGGCGGGTGTCGGCCAAATCGATCCCGCTGACCTCGATCGCCCCGGCGCCGTAGACCAGGATCGGGATGTAGAGTGGCAGGATCAACAAGGACAAGAGGATTCCGCCACCGCGCAACCCCAGTGTCAGGGCCGCGCCGATCGCCCCGATCAGGCTCAACACGGGGGTGCCCAGCAGGAGCGCCAACATCATGATCCAGATCGCCGTCTCCGCGAGATGGTACTGCATGCCGACCAGTGGCGCGATCAAGACCAGCGGGAGACCGGTCAAGAACCAGTGCGCGGTGATCTTGGCCAGCACCAGGAGTGCCAAGGGCTGGGCGCTGAGCATCATCTGCTCGAGCGTCCCGTCCTCGTAGTCGGCCGCGAACAGACGCTCCAGCGCGAGCATCGAGGCCAGCAGCGCTGCGACCCAGACCACGCCCGGGCCGAGGTTCCGCAGGACTTCACGCTCGGTGCCAACGCCCAGCGGGAAGAGACTGACGACGATCACGAAGAAGAAGAGCGTGGTCAGGACATCCGTGCGCCGACGCAGCGCCAGGGTCAGGTCACGCGTGAGCACACACCAGAAGACGGCGGTCATGGTGGTTCAGTCCCCGAGTTGGAGTCGCGCGACCTGGCCGCTGGTCAAGGCGACCTCCTGATGGGTGGTGAGCACCACCAGTCCGCCGGCGGCCACGTGCTCGGCAATCAATGATTGCAACAGATCGACCGCGGCGACATCCAGCGCGGTGAATGGCTCGTCGAGGATCCAGAGGGTGGCGCGACTCAGGGCCAGACGGGTCAGAGCAACCCGTTTTTTCTGACCCTGCGAGAGCATCCGGGTCGGCAGATCCTCGAACCCGGCCAGACCGCTGCGCGCGAGCGCCTGCCAGAGCGCGTCCGGATCTGGACGGTCGCCGTCCAAGGTTGCCGCCACGCGCAGGTTCTCGATCCCGGTCAGATCGCCCTTGATCCCGTTGGCATGGCCGAAATAGAGCAGGTCACGCCGGTACTCGCCGCCGAGCGCGCGGATCGACTCGCCCCGCCAATGGATCTCACCGGAATCCGGGGTGAAGAGACCGCACAGACAGCGCAGCAGAGTGGTCTTGCCACTGCCGTTTGCGCCGCGCACATGCAGCAGTGTCCCGGCTGGAACCGCGACATCGAGCCCGCTGAAGAGCAGGCGGTCGCCACGGCGACATTCAAGCTGTCTCACTGCAAGCATCGGGTGTCGGCCATCCTCGTGGTGCTGGCGCGCGGTCGGGTCGAGCCCGTGCGCGCAAGCCGTGTCGTCACGGTCCGGTGGCGGCGCGTGAGGCGCGCGAGCCAGGGTTGCGGACCGCTCCAGTCCAGCGCGCAACCATAACGGCTTGGATCGCATCGCACAACCTGCCGAGCGGCACCCGACCATCCGGGCTGGGTGCGTCGCGGTCGGGTGCCGCGCGCCGCAACGCCAGGGCTCATACGGATGTATTCGCTGGTTGAATGCGCCAACACTGATGAATCCGCGGGTTGCGCGCGAAGTCCTTGGGCAGGGTCGCGGCGCTGATATCGGTCAGCGCAAGCTCCGCCAAGGCGGCATGGTCCATGCGAAAGCGACGCAGGTTGTTGGAGAAGATCAGCACCCCGCCCGGCGCCAACAGACGGACCGTGGACTGGATCAGGGCGACATGATCGCGCTGGATGTCGAGTGTGGCGCGCATCCGCTTCGAGGCCGAGAAGCTCGGTGGATCCAGCAGGATGAGGTCGAAGCGCCGCGGCCAGACGCGCTGCTGCAGCCATGCGAGACAGTCGGCCTGAATCAGTTCATGGTCGCGCCCGACACTGATCCCATTGAGCGCGAGATTCCTCTCCGTCCAGTCCAGATAGGTGCGTGACATGTCGAGCGTGACCGTGCTCGTTGCGCCGCCCTTGATGGCATGGACGGTTGCGCTGCCGGTGTAGGCGAACAGGTTCAGGAAGCGCTTTCCCGCGGCCAGCGTGCCGATCAGGCCGCGGATCTCGCGATGATCCAGGAACAGACCGGTATCCAGATAGTCCTCGAAGTTGACCAGGAAGCGATGCCCGCCCTCCTGGACCTCGTGAAAGCGCCGGGTTTCGGCGAGTCGCTCGTATTGAGACAGCCCTTTCTGCGGCGCCCTGAGCTTGTAGAAGAGCTGGCTCTGCGGGACCTCCAAGACCTCGGGGATGACCCCGAGCGCGGCACGCAGACGCTGGCGCGCACGCGCGGCATCGACCGTCTTGGGCGCGGCATATTCCTGGACGTGCACCCAGCGTTGCGCACCCTCGTAGACATCGATGGCCAGCGCATACTCGGGGAGATCGGCGTCGTAGAGCCTGAAGCAGTCGATCTGTCGCGCCCGCCGCCAGCGCGCGAGCGACTTGAGGTTCTTCGCCAGCCGGTTGGCGAGCATGCGCGCGCCCTCATCGCGCGCCTCGGCAGGCAGGGCGCGCGGGCGGTGGCTGATGATCGCATCCGCGCTGATGTCGAAATGCAGCAGACGACAGGCGATCGGGCCGTTGTAGATCGAGTGCATGCGCTGGGCGCGCAGTCCGAGCTGCTTGCCCAGCTGCGGGTTGGCGGTGAAGACCGCGGCACGCCAGCCGTGGAAGCGTTCCTTAAGGACCGAGCCCAGACGCGCGTAGAGGGCTGGCAGCTCGGCCGCCTCCCCGAGACGCTCGCCATAGGGCGGGTTGACGATCACCAGCCCGCGGTCATCCGCGCGACCGGGCCAGCAATCGCTCAACTCGCGCCGTTCGAAGTGCGCGCGCCCGGCGAGCCCGGCACGCGCCAGATCCTCCAGCGCCAGACGGATGACTCCTGGATCCTGGTCGTAGCCACGCAGTGAACCGAGTCGCTCCAGTCCGCGCGCGCGCCGCTCCTCGGCCTCGGCACGCAGCGCGCGCCAGGCACGCTCATCGTGTCCTTGCCATCCCATGAACCCGAAGCGCTCGCGCAGCAGACCTGGGGCGATGTCCGCGGCGATCAAGGCGCCCTCGATGATCAAGGTGCCAGAGCCGCACATGGGATCGAGCAGCGCCCCGCCCGCGGCGGCGATCGCCGGCCAGTCCGCGCGCAGCAGCAGCGCGGCCGCCAGGTTTTCCTTGAGTGGCGCGGCGCTCAGTGTGTGGCGGTAGCCACGGCGGTGCAGCGAGGCGCCTGACAGATCGATGCTGAGGATCGCCTCGCCCTGGTTGGCATAGACGTGCACGGACAGGTCGGGGGCATGGGTGTCGACGCTCGGGCGACGGCCGAGACGCTCGACGAAGCGATCGGCGATCGCGTCCTTGACGCGCACGGCGGCGTATTGGGTGTGTCTGACACCCGCCATCACACCGTCGACCTGCACGGCGAAGGTGCGATCGGGTGACAGATGATCCTCCCAGTGGATCGCGCGGGCGCCCGCGTAGAGTGCATCCGGCGAGTCGGCGGCGAAGCGCCCAAGCGGCAGCAGCACGCGATTGGCGACGCGCGACCAGAGACACGCCCGATAGGCGTCGGCGATGGTGCCGACGAAGCGGGCGCCGCCGCGGGTCTCGACCGCCTCGCGCAGACCGAGCCGGGCGAGCTCCTCGGCCAGCAGGCTGCCGAGATGCTTGGGCGCGGCGACGAAGAAGGGCTGATCGGTCATGCGGACACGCTCGGCGATGGGGACGGGCGCGCAGTATAGCGCGGGTCGGCGGACTGATCCCGAGCGGTCACTCTGCTCACCCGGCGGGACGCGGGCGGCGTGGGACACCCAGCAGCGGCGTGGCGCGCGTTGGATCCTCCGGCCAGGCATGCTTGGGATAACGTCCGCGCAGCTCCTTGCGCACCTCTGGATAGGCGCGCGCCCAGAATCCGCCCAGATCCTGGGTGACCTGGACAGGCCGGCGCGCCGGCGACAGCAGGTGGAGCATCAGCGGCACCTGGCCCCAGCCGACACTGGGTGTCGCGGCTAAGCCGAAGAGCTCTTGCAGCTGGACCGCCAGGACAGGGGTCGCGCCGGCGCAATAGTCGATCCGACGCATGGCGCCGGCGGGGGTCTGGATGGCCACGGGCGCGCCCTGCTCGAGGCGCTGGCGCCTGGGCCAATCGAGCTGCTCGGTCAGGATGGCCGCCAGGTCGAGCGCGCGCACCTGGGCCAGGCGTGTCATCCCGGCGAGATGGGGGCCAAGCCACCGCGCAGGCTCGGCGCGCAGGGCCTGCGCTGACAGGTCGGGCCAGCCACCGTCTGGCTCCAGGCGGCGCAGGAGGTCGATCCGCGCGCACAGCTGACGCGCCGGCTCGCTCCAGTGGAGTGCCGTGTCCAGGCGCGGGGCGAGCGCCTCCAACAGGATGCTGGTGGGATCGTCCGCGCTCTCCAGGGGCACCGGTTGCGAGCTCAGGACGAGGGATCCCAGGCGCTCGACACGCCGCGCGATGACCGCCTCGCGCGACTCATCCCAGGCCAGCTCGCGGCTGATCCGCAGACACTCGGCGGCGTGCGCGCGCAGTGCGGCCTCATCGATGGGTAGGGCCAACTGGATCCGCCCATCCATGACCGCGCCATCGAGTCTGGCGATCACCAGATAGGGATGGAGCGCGAGCGCGTCGTCCCGTGGCAGGACCGCGCCGGAGCCACTGGCCAACAGATAGCGCTCGTCGGCCGCGGCGCGCCGGCGCGCGATGCGCTCCGGATAGGCGAGCGCGAGCAGCTCGGCGGTGCCACGGGTCGTTCCACTGGGCGCGTCGCGCACCAGTCGACGCAGCTGCCGGGAGACCCGATCGACCGCGGCGAGGCGTGGCTCGTCCATCCACGGCTGGGCTCGCCCAGCGCGCCAATCGCGCAATGCCCGCAGCCGCGGGTCGAGGTCGGCCGGACGGCGTTGGCCTGGCGGGTCGCGCATGGGGTCGCGCTCGCTGAGCAGTGCGCAGAGATCGGCTGCATCCGCGCGCACCGCCGGATCGGCACCCAACAGCAGTGCCGCGAGGCGCGGATGGATTGGCAGCTCGGCCATGCGGCGACCGAGCCGGGTGATGATGCCGCGCGCATCCAACGCACCCAGTCGCTGCAGCAGGTCGAGTGCCTGCGCCCAGGCCGCGGGCGGTGGTGGATCGAGCCAGCGCAGCTCATCCGGGCTCGTCACGCCCCAGAGCTTGAGCTCGAGCGCGAGCCCGGCAAGGTCGGCTTGCAGGATCTCTGGGGGACGTCGCGCGGGACGGCTCGCCTCTTGCGCGCGGGTCCAGAGTCGCCAGCAGACGCCCGGACCGAGTCGACCGGCACGCCCGGCGCGTTGCGCGGCCGAGTCGCGTGAGCAGGCCTCGGTGACCAGCCGGGTCAGTCCCGAGCCTGGATCGAAGCGGGGTTTTCGGGTCAGTCCAGAGTCGACCACGATGTGAATCCCCGGGATGGTGAGACTGGTCTCGGCGATGTCGGTCGCGATGATGACGCGGCGCGTCCGTCCATCGCTTGGCGCCAGTGCCGCCGCCTGCCGATCGCTGGGCAGGCTGCCGTGCAAGGGCAGGATGCGCATCCCCTCGGCATCCAAGTCGGCAAGGCGTCGCACGGCCGCTTCGATCTCGCCGGCACCGGGCAGGAAGGCCAGTAGATCGCCCGGATCGCTCGCCAGTGCCGTGCGAACACCGGCGACGAGCGCAGCGACCGCGTCGGGTCCAGGCGCCCGCTCGGCCTGCTCGATCCTGACTGGATGGGCGCGGCCCGTGCCGCGGACGATCGCCGCCCCGTCCAATAGATCGACCAACGGGGTCGGATCAATGGTCGCTGACATCAGCAGGAGACGCAGATCGGGGCGTAGCCCGGCGACCAGATCGAGCGCGAGCGCCAGACCGAGATCGGCGACCAGACTGCGTTCGTGGAATTCGTCGAAGATGATGAGACCGACGCCGGCCAGGGTCGGATCGCGCTGGATGCGCCGGGTCAGGATGCCCTCGGTCAGGACCTCGATGCGGGTCGTTGGACCGCCGCGGTGCTCGAAGCGAATCTGGTAGCCGACCCGCTCGCCAAGCGACTCGCCGAGCAGCGCGGCCAGGCGCGCCGCGATCATCCGCGCGGCGGCGCGGCGCGGCTGCAGGATCAGGATCCGACGCTCGGCCAGCCAGTCGTCCGCGAGCAGGGCCAGCGGGATCCCGGTCGATTTGCCCGAGCCGGTTGGTGCCTGCAGGATGGCATGGCCGACTCGCAGGGCCTCGCGCAACTGCGGCAGCACTGCGGCGATCGGCAGGTCGTCCAAGATGGCGCTCATGGTCTCGCTGTCGATGGCCCCACTGGAGTGACCTGGCCGATCATGGCGACGATGGCGGCGCGCTGGCGAGTCCACTCGCGCTGCGAGTGACTCGCCAAGGCGCCCCGGCCATCACTCGGCGGGCGCGCTCTCCTCGGCGGGCGCGGCGGCCTTCGGGCGCAGGCGCGTGATGAGCTCCTCTTGCACCAGCACCTTCTCCTTCTCCTCGCCGTGCAGCCATTGACGGCCCTTGGCGCGGACCGCGTAACGGCCGGATTTCTTCTGGAAGATGCGATATTCGGGGGTCTTCTTGATTTGATTCATCAGTCGTCTCTCGATGGTTGATCGGTGTCTGGACCCGGTCATGGGTCTGGGGGCGCATGCTAACGGGTTCGCGCCCTCGCGTCACTCGCTTCAGCGCGCTGCTCCCGCCGTGCGCAGGACACGCTCGAGTGCCGCCGCGGCGCGATTGCTGGGTATCGCGAAGCCGATCCCGACATTGCCTCCGACCGGTCCAATCAGCGCTGTGTTGATTCCGACCACACGGCCACCGAGGTCGATCAAGGGTCCACCCGAGTTGCCCGGGTTGATCGATGCATCGGTCTGGATCAACTCGCCGAGTCGATCGTCGGCGATGCCGCTGCGCTCGACCGCGCTGACGATGCCCGAGGTGACGGTTTGACCCAGGCCGAATGGATTGCCGATGGCGACCACGAAGTCGCCGACCTCGAGTCGATCCGAATCGCCGAGCACCAGTGGGCGCACCGCGACTGGCGGGATCAGGAGGACCGCGATATCGGCGCGTGGGTCGCCGCCGAGCCGACGTGCGTTGAAGCGGCGACGGTCCTTGAGCGTGACCAGGATCTCGGTGGCACCCTGGAGCAGATGATCATTGGTGAGCACATGGCCGCGGGCGGCGTCGATGATGATCCCCGCGCCGACGCTCTGGCGCTGCTGCTCGGTCAGGTCTTCCTCGGGCAGCGGGAGGCCGAAACGATCGAGGAAGCGCCGCAGCTCGGGATCGCTCAACAATGGATGGGGCGTCACCGCGACCCGTGACTTGACCGTGACATCGACCACGGCGGGCGTGATCTGGCGCAACAGCGGGGCGAGCGATGGATAGCCGGTCGTGACGGTGCTCGCGCCCGCGGGCGGTGGCGCCGGATCGCGCCCAGTGGTGGGCGGCGCGGCGCATCCGCTCAGCAGGATCAGGGCGGTCGCCAGCGCACCGCGGCGCATGAGTCGGCGGAAAGGGCGGCAGCTGGCGGGGCTGGGCAAGGGTGGATCCGGGTGGCCGACTCAGCGCACCAGGGTGCTGGCCAGGCGTCGTCTGAGATCGGCGTCGACCGGCTCATTGATCAGCAGGGCGAACGGCTCCCAGGCGCCGTTGCGCCGAACATAGCCGGCATAGCTGCTGACCCCACGCAAGGTACCCGTCTTGGCGCGGACCGCGGGGTTGCCGTCTTGCTCTGGCATCAGATCGCGATAGGGCGCGAAGGCGGTGAGCACATCCACGAGCTGGCGGGAGCTGAGCCGATTGGCGCGTGAGAGACCGGCCCCGTCATCGAGCGTGAAGTCGGTCCAGCCGAAGCGTTTGCGTGCGAATTCGCTCAGGGCGCGTTGTGCATCGCCCATGTCGACAGGGCCGGATCCGTGTGGATCGGCCAGCCTGAGAAAGAAGGCGTTGGCGATGAAGTTGTTGGAATAGCTCAACATGGGCGCGGTCATCTCGGCGACCGTGCGGCTGTTGGCGTGCCGATAGATGAGTCGTGCCGCGCGCGGCGCGCGCGCGATGCGTGGCTGATCGTCGAGCCTGATGCCGGCGGCCTCCAGCTTGGCCGTGAGCAGCTCGCCGAAATAGCGCAGCGCGGATTCGCGCTCACGCAGGTTGATCCGCTGCTGACCCGCGGGAGCGGCCAGGCCGAGTCGCCGGGCCGAGTCGGTGAGCGGGGTCTGGGGCTCGCCGCTGATGATGCGCTCGCCACTGCGCACCAGATTGACCGTGTTGAAGTTGGCCGCCAGCGCGGTCACGGGCGCATCATAGGGGTTGCTCGATGCCGAGCGACCGGCGATCTCGACCGTGGGGCTGAAGAAGCTGTCGTCCAGGCCAAGCCCAGCGAGCCGGCGGGGTAGGCGCTCGGCCAGCGCGCTGACAAGCCGATCCAACTCCTCAGAGACCAGATAGGGGTCCGCGTAGCCCTTGATCCACAGCCAGCCGGCATCGTCGCTGTAGACATCGGTGGTGAAGCGATGCTCCCGGCCCCAGGTCTCGAGTGCCGCCAGCGCGGTCAGGATCTTCATCGTCGAGGCCGGGATCCGGGGTGTGTCGGGGCGGGTCGCGATGAGGTCACGTCCGGCCTCGCGCAGCAGTAGGCTGGAGTGGGTCAGATCCTGGACCTGTGCTACCGGATTGGCCGCCAACGACATGATCGGCAGCAGCGTGGCAAGGACGAGCAGAAGGATGGGCGTGCGTGGACGCGTGAGTCTCTGGTGCCGGGGGTTGGTCATGATGGGTGTTCGCGCGGGTCGAGGTGGCGGTGCTAGTGAGACGCTTCGGCATCGCCCGACGAGCACGCGATGACAGGCGGGCAGTGCGCGCCAGGATGCGCCAGGCCCTGCACCGGGATCGATGGGCGATGCTGTGTTTCGATTATGGTGTGCCGCGGCATCCTCGACAAGCGCGCCACATGCGATGTGGCCTGATCTCGCCCTCACAGGTGCTGGACATCGAGGAGTGCGCCGACCGCGCATGGGCTCGGATCGGCAAGCCAGTGGACGTGCCCCAGGCAGGGTGCCTCGATCAGTCTCGTGAGCGTGTCGAGATTGGCCTCGCGGGCCAGCATCTCGGGGTCGATCAGATTGGCGACCCATCCGGCCAGGGTGCAGCCATCGGCGCGGATCCGGTCGGCTGTCAGCGCGGCATGATTGAGACAGCCGAGCTTCACCCCGACGACCAGGATCACCGGCAGTCCGAGGCACGCTGGCAGATCGCTGACGAACAGCTCCGCTCCCAAGGGGACGCGCCATCCACCGACACCCTCGACGATGACACGGTCAGACTCTACGGCGAGCGTGCGATAGGCCTGCTCGATCACCCGCAGGTCGATCCTCACACCGGACTCGGCCGCTGCGATATGGGGCGCGATCGGCATCTCGAAGGCATAGGGATTGACCTGTTCGTACTGCACCTTGGTGCTCGCCTGGCGCAGCAATCGCCACGCGTCCTGATTGCGTAGACCGTCGGGGCCGGGATCGCAACCCGAGGCGACTGGCTTCATCCCCTGCACCCGCAGACCCAGTGTCTGCAATGCGGCCATCAGACCAAGACTCGTCTCGGTCTTGCCGCATCCAGTGTCAGTCCCTGTGATGAAATAACCGCTCATGTCTCTAAGCCACCGAATGATTGAAGAACTGACTCGGGGCCTGGCGGCCCCCAAGGGAGTCAGGGCGTCCTCGCCCCGAGGAAGGATCATCGCGACCCCGCATGCCGCACGCATGCCACATGCCACATGCCGCAGGCAGCCGCATGTCGATCCTGATGAAGGCGGCTCATGGCGGCATCGATCTGGCCTGATGGGGTTCGAAGATCCTCACTCGGGGCCTGGAGGCCTCGACTCCTTTGGGGCCTGGCGGCCCCCAAGGGAGTCGGGGCGTCCTCGCCCCGAGGAAGGATCATCGCGACACCGCATGCCGCACGCATGCCACATGCCACATGCCGCCGCATGTCGATCCTGATGAAGGCGGCTCATGGCGGCATCGATCTGGCCTGATGGGGTTCGAAGATCCTCACTCGGGGCCTGGAGGCCCCGACTCCTTTGGGGCCTGGCGGCCCCCAAGGGAGTCGGGGCGTCCTCGCCCCGAGGAAGGATCATCGCAACGCCGCATGCCGCACGCATGCCACATGCCACATGCAGCCGCATGTCGATCCTGATGAAGGCGGCTCATGGCGGCATCGATCTGGCCTGATGAGGTTCGAAGATCTTCACTCGGGGCCTGGAGGCCCCGACTCCTTTGGGGCCTGGCGGCTCCGACTCCATTGGTCTTGGAGGTCGGACGCCTAAGCCCGCTCGGACGAGCCTGCGCGCCGCTGGATCGCGCTGATCGGCACGGCGACCCCGTCTGAGATTGGTTTCTGCTCGGGGACCCAGGCCAGCCCATAGACCACCTCGTAGGTCGCGGGTAGACGGCCGTCACGCCGATGACACTCGTAGGCCTCGCTCAATGCAGCGAGTCGGGCGCGTCCGGTCAGCCCACGCGAGCGCTCGGCTGTGGCGTTGCTCGCGCCGAGGATCTTCAGATCCGCCATGAGCGCGCCGACCTCAGAATAGGTGAGGATCATCTGCTCGGCGTCCATCACCGGGTCGGCGAAGCGCGCACGGACCAGCGCATCACCGATGTCATGCATGTCGATGAATGGGCTGACGTGCGAAGCCGCATCCACCTGTGACCAGGCCGAGCGCAGCTCCTTGAGTGTGTCTGGACCGAAGGTGTTGAACAGCAGCAGTCCACCCGGACGCAGCACGCGCAGGCATTCGGCGAAGGTCCGATCCAGATCATTGCACCATTGCAGAGTCGCATTCGAGACGATCAGATCGATCGAGCCATCGGCGAGCGGCAGTGATTCGGCGTCTGCGCAGACACAGAGCGGTCGAGCGAGCCAGCCGCCGCGTCGGCGCGCGCGCAGCAGCATGGGATGGGCGAAATCCAGCGCGATCACCCGTGCGCGCCGATAACGGCGTCGCAGCAGGTCGATCCCATAGCCGGTTCCGGCACCAAGATCCAAGACCAGTCGCGGCTGGATGCGGACATAATCGAGCCGCTCGATGAGCCGATCGGCGATCTCGCGCTGGAGGATGGCGACGCTGTCGTAGCGCTCGGCCGCTTGCTCGAAGTTGCGTCTGGCGCGGCGCTTGTCGATGCGGATCATGTGCCGCGCTCGTCGCTGAGCGATCGATCGGTGATTGGATCGCCGGGCGTGGGCGTGGGCGTGGGCGCGGGCGCGACGCGCAGGCAGGGCGAGCACCAGGCCAGTGCCTGGGGATCGGACGGACGCTGCTTGGCGGCCTCGTCAGGCGCCGTAGCGCTCCGTGCGAGCCCGGCGAAAAAGTCACGGATCGCCGCCGCGCTCACCACTGGATGCGAGAGATGTGGCGCGTGCGCGGCATCCGCGATGAGATGGGTCGTGGCGCCCGGCATGAGCCACTCGACTCGCTCGGCCACGGCGGCTGGAACCAGGGTGTCGCGGGCGCCGAACAGCCAGAGCGCCGGGCAGCGGATATCCGCCAGTCGCCCGCGCAGATCCTCTTCGCGCAGCAGATCCAGGCCCGCTGACAAGGCGGCTGGCTGCGGCGGCGGCCGGCTCGCGATCGCCCGGCGCAGCACGCGCAGGGTCTCGCGTCCGCGCCTATCGCCCTGGACCTGCAGGGCGAGGAAGCGCGCGAGCGTCTCCGCGCCGTCGCTCGCGAGTCCGGCGTGGAATTGCTCCAGGGTCTCCAGCGGCAGTGCCGGGGACCAATCGACCGCGCGCACGAAGCGCGGGGTGGTCGTCAGCAGGATGAGCGCGCCGACCCGCCGTGGCGCGCGCAAGGCGGCGGCCAGGGCTACCAGCCCGCCGAGCGACCAGCCGAGCCAGACCGCGCGTTCGGGTGCTTGCGCGAGACAGGCCGCGGCCCAGGCGTCGAGGTCCGCGGGCGCCTGTGATTGGCCGCCATGGCCCGGGAGCTCGATGGGCGTGATCTCGACTGCCTCGCCCAGTTGCCCGCGGAGCTGGCCGAGCAGCTCGCCCCAGATGCCCGAGTGCATGCCCCAGCCGTGCAGGAGCACCAGCGAGCGCCGGGCCTCGGGTACCTCGGTTGGGGCGGACTTGGGACTAGTCACTGTCGCGGTAATACTTGGCAAGGTCGGTTTCTTTCATCCGGGTGAGCATGTCGCGCGGGAACATGCTCATCAACTCCCAGGCGAGATTGAGCGTGGCCTCGATGGAGCGGTCCTCGGCCTCGCCCTGGCCGACGAAACGCTGGTCGAAGGCATCGGCGAAGGCGAGATAGCGGCGATCGCGCTCGGAGAGCTCGTCGGCGCCGATGATCGAGGCGAGATTGCGGGTCTCCTGGGCGCGGGCATAGAGTGCATAGATCTGGGCGGCGACCCGCGGGTGGTCCTCGCGGGTGTCGTCCTTGCCGATGCCGTCCTTCATGAGCCGCGAGAGACTCGGCGAGATGTGCACCGGGGGATAGATGCCCTGGTTGTGCAGCTCGCGGGAGAGCACGATCTGTCCCTCGGTGATATAGCCGGTGAGGTCCGGGATGGGATGCGTGATGTCATCCGAGGGCATGGAGACCACCGGCATCATGGTGATGGAGCCATGACGCTCGTGGATCCGGCCGCAGCGCTCGTAGATCTCGGCGAGATCCGAATAGAGATAGCCCGGATAGCCCTTGCGCGCCGGGACGTCGCCCTTGGCGGTGGCGACCTCGCGCAGGGCCTCGGCATAGTTGGTCATGTCGGTGAGGATGACCAGGACATGGCGGTCGAGGTCGTAGGCCAGATACTCGGCGGCGGTGAGCGCGGTGCGGGGCAGGGTGAGACGCTCCACCGGCGGGTCGTCGGCGAGATTGATGAACATCACCACATTGCGCAGCACGCCGGAGCTGGCGAACTCGTCGCGAAAGAACTTGGCGTCGGCATAGGAGACGCCCATGGCGGCGAAGACCACCGAGAAGCTCGAATCCTGGTCGACCAGCTTGGCCTGGCGCCCGATCTGGGCGGCGAGCCGGTTGTGTGGCAGACCCGAGCCCGAGAAGATCGGCAGCTTCTGGCCACGCACCAGGCTGTTGAGCCCGTCGATGGTCGAGATCCCGGTCTGGATGAACTCGCGCGGATAGGTGCGCGCGGCCGGATTGATGGCGGCGCCGCTGACCGGTCGGCGGATGCTCGAGAGCACCGGCGGGCGTCCATCGCGCGGCACCCCGAGTCCGTTGAACTCGCGTCCCAGGATCTCGGGCGAGAGCGCGATCTCCACCGGTTCGTCGAGAAAGCGCACCCAGGTGCTCTCCAGGTCGAGGTCGTCGGTGCCTTCGTAGACCAGGATCAGGACCTCGTTGTCGGCACTGCGGATGACCTGGCCGTTGCGGGTATGACCCAGATGATCCTTGATCTGCACGCGGTCGCCAAAGGCGATCCCCGGGGTGTCCTTGACGACCAGTAGGCCACCACGGGCCTCCACGGCGGTGCGATATTCTTTGATGCTCATGATGTCGTGATCGGTGGTCGGTGATCGGTGGACGCTCGGTCGCGGGTCACTGGACAGCCTTGGCCTCAGGCCTGCTTGGCATATTCGACCCGCACCGCCTCCATCGCGTGATCGACCTCGGCGCGGAAGGCGTGAATCTGCTCGAGCTGCTCGCTGGAGTACATGGACTTGAGCCGCCGCATCTTGGTCATGAGCGGGAGCTGCTGGAGCTCGGCGACCGGGACTCCGAGCTTGATGAGCGCGGCGCCGCGTTTGTAGATGGTGATCGCCAGATCCACCAGCGCATATTGCTTCTGGGGCGAGCAGAAGGTATCGATCTCGTCGAGCGCGCTCTGCTGGAGGACGCCTTCCTTGACGAGCGCGGCACCCTCGAGCTCCCAGCGCTGGGCGTCGGAGAGTGCCTCGGGTCCGACCAGATTGACGATGCGCGAGAGCTCGGCGTCACGCGCCAGGAGGGCGAGCGCGTCGGTGCGACGTTTCTCCCAGTCGGGGTCGATCTCCTTGTGCCACCACTCGGCGGCGGTCTGCACATGCTTGGAGAAGCTGGTCACCCAGTCGATGGAGGGATAGTGACGGGCATCGGCCAGCTCCTTGGACAGCGCCCAGAAGGTCTCGATGATGTCCTTGGTGTGACTGGTGACCGGCTCGGAGAAGTCGCCCCCGGGCGGTGAGACCGCGCCGATCAGGGTCACCGACCCCGAGCCCGCCGAGAAGGTCTCGACCCGCCCGGCGCGCTCGTAGACGGCGGCCAGCCGCGAGGCCAGATAGGCCGGGTAACCCTCCTCGACCGGCATCTGCCCGAGCCGGCCGGAGACCTCGCGCAGCGCCTCGGCCCAGCGGCTGGTGGAGTCGGCCAGCATGACCACGTCATAGCCCATGTCGCGATAATACTCGGCCATGGTGATGCCGACATAGATCGAGGCCTCGCGCGCCACCACCGGCATGTTGGAGGTGTTGGCGACCAGCAGGGTGCGCTCCATCAGCTTGCGCCCGGTATAGGGATCGTCCAGCTCGGGGAAGGTCTCCAGCACGTCCACCAGCTCGTTGCCGCGCTCACCGCAGCCGACATAGACGACGATGTCGGCGTTCGACCAGCGCGCCACCTGTTGCTGCACCACCGTCTTGCCGGCACCGAAGGGGCCGGGTACCGCCCCCTTGCCGCCCTTGAGCTGGGGAAAGAAGGTGTCGATGACCCGCTGCCCCGTGATCAGCGGGGACACCCCGTCGTCACGCTGCCGATAGGGGCGCGGCTTGCGCACCGGCCAGCGCTGATACATGCTCAGCCGATGACTGATCCCGCGCGCGTCACGCACCCGCGCGATGGTCGATTCGATGTCATAGGCACCGGCCGGCGCGATCTCGAGCAGCTCGCCCTCGACGTTCGGCGGGACCATGATCTTGTGCTGAATGGTCTGGGTCTCCTGGACCGTGCCCAGGATGCTGCCCGGACCCACCGTGCCCCCGAGGGTCAGCTCGCGGTTCGGCTCGAAGTCCCATTCGCGGGCGCGCTCGAGTGCCGGCACGGCCATGCCACGGCGGATGTAATCGCCCGATTGCAGGGCGATCTTCTCCAGGGGGCGCTGCACACCATCGAAGATCCCGCCCATCAGACCCGGACCCAGCTCGACCGAGAGCGGCCAACCCAGACCTTGCGCGGGCTCGCCCGGGCGTACCCCATCGGTGGACTCGTAGGTCTGGACGACCGCCTCGCGCCCGCGCAGCGAGATGACCTCGCCGAACAGACCGAGCTCGCCGATCTTGACCTGCTCGCCGCTGCGCACGCCCGGCAGATCCACCGTGACGATGGGCCCGTTGATGTCGCGGATGACGCCGATTCTAGTGATGTCGCTCATGGTCTCATCCGGTGAAGAGATTGCCCGTATCGAAGCCGCTCGGCAACAGACGTTCCAGGATGACCTGTTGGATCATGGGTCTGAGACGCTCGAGCCGGCCCTCGAAGGTGTTGTCGACACGGATCCGGCGCTCGCGGTCGGTGACCAATACACCGCCGAGGGTCTGGATCGGCTCATCGGCCAGGACCGCCGATTTGTCGGCCGGCAGGGCCTCCAGGATCTCCTCCCAGCGCGCGGCCAGACCCCGGTGGTCATGGGCGTTGGCCGAGACGATCAGGTGCTTGCCCTCGATCAGGGTGGCCGCGCGCAGGATGAGTCGGGTCAGCCAGGCATCATAGCCCGCCTGATCCTCGCCGAAGCGCTTCATGCGTCCGGCCAGTGCGCGCTCGACATCCTGCACCAGATTCCAGCGCATCAGGTCGAGGTGACTCTGCATCTTCAGCTCGCTGGCCTGGATCTGCTGGCGGAAGGTGCGCTCGCCGAGTGATTTGGCGATGCCCTCCTCACGCGCCTCGCGCATCCGTAAACGTTCCGATGCCTCGCGCAGGATGCTGTCGCGACTGCGGTTGGCGCGCTCGCGGTATTCATTGGCCAGCCGCTCGGCGCGGGCCAGGATGGCCTGTTCCAGTGCTTGGACTTGATTCACGATGGATTCTCGGTTGCTTGGTCCGCCCGCTCTTCGAGCGCGGCACTGCCGAAGAGCATGGCCAGGCGTTTGGCGACATCGCTGCCGAGCCGTGGCCGTTCGCCGAGTGCCGGCACCGCGATCACGAGGATCCGGCCGCCCTCGCGTCGCAACTGCCGCAGGCTTGGGATGTCTTGCTGCATGACCGCCTCGTCGACGACCACGAAGGCCTTTTCGCGCTCGCGTCGCAGGTCGCGCAAGGTGCGCTCGACCAGCTCGGGCGAGGGATTGGGATAGGTCTCGAAGCCGATCAGACGGAAGCCGTCGGCGAGCAGATCCTCGCCGAGAAACAGCATGCGCGTCGGTCGGCCGAGGTCCTGCTCAGTCTCCACTGTCTGCGGCTCCGTGCTCGATCTCGGCTCAGATCTTGTTGATCAAGAGGATCGAGATGACCAGACCGTAGATGGCGATACCCTCGGCCAGCCCCAGATAGATGAGCGTGCGCCCGAGATTCTCGGGTTTCTCGGTGATGGCGGCCAGTGAGGCGGCGCCGATCGGACCGACCGCGATCGCCGCGCCGATGGCGGCCAAGCCGGTTGGCAGGCCGGCGCCGATGATGGCCAGACCCATGCCCAGCGACACCTCCTGAGCTGCGCCGACAGGGACGGTCTCGGCCAGCACCTCGCCCATCCCGAGGATCAGCAAGGCGACCTGGGCGCCGAAGAAGAGGACCAGCTGAGTGCCCATGGCCGGCTTGAACCAGGCACCCGCGGTGGTCGCGAGCCGCGGGCGAAACTCCAGGATGAAACCGAGGGTGATGAGGCCGATGACGGCGAAGGTCATGAGTGTGGCGAGCCAATACATGCGAGCGCTCCGGGGTTGTGTCTATCGAGTGATCAGTGGTCAGTGATCGGGGGTCGTGAGGCTTGGGCGCGATCCTGCGACCGGATCGGTCGCGACCGGGCGGCAGGGGGCGAGGTCTGTCGGTAACGCCATCTGAGCTCCGTGTTCAAGGGACCTATTGACTACGGCGCAAGCGCAGCGGTGTGAACTCGTGTCCATTGCCCGAGAAATACCGTGAAAAGCCCTCGTAATATTGCAGACGCATGACCTGAATGGCCACGATGCCTCCCTCCAGGACGATCACGAAGAGATTGCCGAGGACGAGCGTGACGGCATGACCGAAGCTGCCCATCATGCCGGCCAGGGTGAAGATGGCGAGTGACAGTGCGACATGGTTGAGACTGAAGGCGGCCACGCGCAGGAAGGAGAGCGTGTTGGAGACATAGCCGATCAGGGTCTCCAGGGTCTCGATGAGGACGACCAGGATCTTTTCCCCGACCGGGGCCTCTTGATGCCTCCAACTGTGCCAGGCCAGCGCGAGGAGTGAGGCCCCGACGAGCAGGGTCGCGAGTGTCCCGAAGGCACCGACCGTGACCATGCGCAACCCGCCGCCGATGAGCGCGAGATAGAAGATCAGGTTGACCAGTCCGTGATGCCCGAAGACGGCCCCGGACCAGTTGCCGATCACCGCTCGATTGTAGATGGCCATCAGACAGGCCAGGGTCAGGAAGACCACACCCCAACCCAGGGCGATGGTGAGCATCAGGATGGGATCGCTCAGCGGGTTCATCCAGAGTGCCGGCAGCAGGTGCTCATCGCCGAAGATGCTGCCGAAGAGGACCCCGAAGACCATCGACGAGAGTCCGGCCATGAGTCCGAAGGACCAGAACCGGCCGAGCTTCTTGCGCAGCAGCCAGGCGGCCAGCGCGATCACCGCGCCCTGCCCGATATCTCCGAACATGCTCCCGAACATCAGCAGGAAGGTCACCGCGAACAGGGGGGTCGGATCGACCTCGCCGTACTCCGGGACACCATATTGCTTCACCAGCATGGCAAAGGGCGCCAGCAACCGGCTCCGGTTCGGCACGCTCGGCACCATGATGCGCTCGGCGGGGGTCGGGGGACGCACGGTCAGCTCGAAGGCGTGATTCAGGGATGCGTGTAAACGGTTGTCCAGCCGCGCGACCTCGCGGGCCGGCACCCAGCCGGCCAGATAGGCGAGCGCGCCCGCGCTGCGGATCGAGGGGTCGAGCGTCACCAGCGGCTCGGCGAGCCTCAGCATGCGCCGAGCCTCCTGCAGACGCGGCTTGAAGGGCTCGGACCATTGTTGCAGGGTCTCCAGCAGGGTGCGGCGCTGCTCGTCGATGCTCTCGCGCTTGGCCTGCAGCTCGCGCAGGATCTCGGTGGCCGGGCGGTCGAGCCCGCTGGGGATGGGCAGGGCCTGGAAGGCGGCGGCCTCCAGCACGGCCGAGAGCTGGTCCTCTTTGGTGGCGGCCGGACCCACGATGACCACGTGGGCCTGCTCGCCCTCCTGCATGTAGACGTGCAAGAGATGGTCGGCCAGACCGACCGCGCCCGCCAATTGGCGCAGATTCTCGCGGGGCACCAGACCCACGTAGAAGTCCAGGAAGCGGGTCTTGCGTCTGAGCATCCCCAGATCGATGTGCAGATTCTGGAAGTTGGCCAACCCGGCCTGTTGCTCGCGCGCCAGACGCTCTTCCTCGTCGAGCCGATGCAGGTCCTCTTCGTAGCTGGAGGTCTCGTTCCAGACCGTGCCCAGCCAGTCGTTCAAGACACGCAGCTCGGCCGTATCGACGACGCGCACCGCGTCGAGCGGGGCGTCCTCCGCCAGGGGGATGAGCTTGGCGATCTTCTCCAGACGGCTGCTCGCTTGCTGGAAGATCTCGCGATACTCGCGCGCGGGCTGACCGTCGAGCCGGCTCTCCGCCGGCGCTCGGGTGTCGGGATGGAAACTCTCCAGGTCCGCCAAGGCGAGCGAGGCCTGCGGCAGATCCTCGGTCAGGATCAGCAGGCGGACATGTTTCATCGGGGTCGGCTTCAGCATGCTGGTCTCCGGGGACGGCGCTCGGCTCGGCAAGGGCTCATCAAGCCGCCCTTGACCCGGACCAGGGACAACCGGGTTCGGCCAGCTCGACCGCGATCTCGATGGCGGCCGCGGGCAGATTCAGGATCTGTCCCTGGACCAGGGCGAACAGCAGCAGCAGGTCACGCTCGCGCAGCATCAGATAGGCCAGCGCCCGGGCGACGGCCGAGTCGGTCCGCTCCAGCACCCGATCGGCCTCGCGCGCGGCATAGAGACCGATGCGCCGTTGGACATCGACCAGGTTGCGGCTGTCGGCCAGCAGCCGATCCAGGGGAGCGGGCAGTGCGGCGATGACCGCCTCGAAGGTCTCCAGATTCACCAGCTGCAGGAGCCGCTCGCGGGTCAGCAGGCTCATCGAGGGCACCAGATAATAGAAGGTCCGCGAGGGCGAGAGCAGATAGGAAAAGCGGAACCGCAACAGCCACATCAGGTTGATGCGGTCCAGCTCGGCGCCGAGCAGGCGCTGCAAGGGAGCGAGCTGGTGATCCTGAAAGGCCATGACCTGATGCAGCAGGCCCGCGTAGTACCTCTGGTCGATCGCGGCCTCCAGCGCGAAGGGGTCGCGCTGCTGCTCGTAGACCTCGCGCGCCTGGCGCGCAATGGTGCGATGAGTCCCGGCCTCGAGCAGACGCAGCAGCTCCAGCACATCCTCGGCGCGGAAGAGCTCGGTGCGCAGTTGCTCGGAGATGTGCATCTGCTCAGGGAGCTCGAAGAGATTCTCCTGGATCTCTTTTTGGTCCAGGTTGTGCAGCTTGCCGCGAATCAGGGCCTTGAGATTGAAGAGCGTATATTTGCCGCCCCAGTCGAGGACCAGCCTGCGTTCGGCGCTGCTCATGGGTCGCACCAGGATCAGCAGCTCGGCGAGCAGCACCTGGAAGAGGCTCTGCTCGACCGCCCGGCAGCGGGCGCGGGTCGACTGACGCGTGTCGAGCACGGCGCTCAGTCCAAAACGCTCGGCCAGGCCGGAGAGGGGCATCTGGGTGAGCGGGCCGATCTCGGCGGCCGTCAGCAGACGGGTCGCCATGATGCTGACCCGGGTATTCAGATAGGACTGCTCGGCGGCAAGGGTCATGCGGCTGGCTCAGCGCTCGGCGTCGATCAGGACCTGAAAGGCGGCCTCCACGGCCTCGGGCTCGCGATGCTCGGCCTGGTCGCGAAGCTGGACATGACGCTCATCATAGCGCCGTCGCAGCTCCGCGATGGTCTGCTCGGCGCGCTCCTCGGCCTTGCGGATGAAACCGCGGTGCAGGTCCGGGATGCGTGCCGTGAACCGGTCATGTTCCGCCTTGGCATCGGCCATCGCCTTTTGGATGATCCGTTCCTGCTCGGCCTCGGCCTGCTGGGCGATGGTCTCGGCCCGCATCTCGGCGTCGAGAAGTCGCTGAAGTGTGTCGTCCATCCGGGTGCTGCCTAAGTACTACGGGAGTGGAAGGTCGGTCGAGGGCGGAAGTGGTCTGGGCACGCCGAGGCTCGATTCAGATGATGCATGATCGGTCCATTTCATGATCCCGGTCAACCTGCGGACGCGCATCGAGCCGGCATCTTCCATCGGATGAACTAGAATATCATCAGATTCTAACGAAGCCGGCGCAGGATAGGCGAGGACTTTCGTCCCGAGCAGGTGTGTAGACCATGATCAAAGACCTCGGCGATGACAGGATCGAGCGGGTCGATGCCGCCTTCAACCGGGTGCTGGCCGCCGAGGTGGCCGCGCGCGAGCGGGTCGCGGCGTGCCGGGAGCAGGCCGAGGAGATCTTTAACGAGGCGGATGCCCGCGTGGCGCGGATCGACGCGCGGGTCGAGTCCCGGATCGGGCAGGTTCAGCGCATCGCCGCGGCTAAGCTGGAGCTTGAGCTCGCGGCCTTGTGCACGGTCCTGCCCGATGAGTCGCTCGCGCCGACCGACGCGCGTCTCGAGGCCCGGTTGCGCTTGGCCATCGCGGCACTGGCCGACGAGATCATCGGGATGGGGATGGCCGGGGTCGCGGCCGCCGCGGTGGAGCGGCCGTCATGATGCTGCAACGCCCTCGTCTCGCCTATGCGCAGGCCCGCATGCTGGCCCGGTTGGCCGCGTTGCCCACCGCCGCCGAGTGGCAGCGTCTCGCCGGGGCACGCACGCTCGCCGCCTATCTCGAAGAGGCGCGCGCGACCGGCTTGAACGATTGGGTCCAGGGTTTCTCTGGGCTCAGTGGTCCTCATGACCTGGATCGGGGTTGTCGTGCCTTGGCGCGCGAGTCGACCCGGGTCACGGCGGACTGGGCGCCGCCCGCCTGGCGAGCGGCGATCCAATGGCTGGGTTGGCTGCCGTGGCTGCCGGTCCTCGAAGGGCTTGCGCGTGGCGAGGGTTGGCCGTCCTGGGCGACCCTGGATACCGAGCTGGTCGGTCTGAGCGATGAGCAGGGCGAGCCACACCCTGGCAAACTGAGCGCGGCGGGTCTGGATCGGCTGCTGGTCGGTGCGGACGCGAGTGCGGTTGCGGGACTTTGGCTGGAACGCTGGCGGAGTCTTTGGCCGGGGTGTGGACGCGGCTGTCGACGTGATCTCGAGGGTCTGATCGCCTTGCTCGAGGCCCATCTGTCGACCTTCAGACAGGCCGCGATGCCCTCGGCCTGGGGTCTGCGCGAGGATCTGCGCGAGCGACTTCGTCATCGGCTCCATCTTGCGCCGACCCGGCCGGCCGTGCTCTTCGGCTATCTCGCCATCCTCTTTCTCGATCTGGAGCGACTACGCGCCGCGCTCATGAGCCGCGCGGTCTTTGCAACGGCATGAGCTCGCGAGCTGCTCCCAGCGGCGCGAGTGCTGTGCGCATGGAGTCCGTCAAGGCACTGCTCCTTGACCGCCATGTTGATGGGAGTCTGGACCGATGTTGCGGACTGTCCCGACACGCTGGTTCGAGGTCCTCTGTCCACGTCGCGAAAGTGTGCGCGTGGTGTCCGAGCTGGCCAGGACCAGCGCCGTGGAGATCGAGATTCGTGAGCAGGCGCAGGCCGAGTTTCCGGTCCGGCATCTCGCGGAGGGTCTAGCCAAGTACGAGCAGCTGCGTGCGCGCTACGGTCGCTATTGGGAGCGTGGTCGGCTGCGCCGCGCCATCCTGGTCGAGTCGCCCGAGGTGGTGCTCGAGCGCGCACTGGAGCGGATCCAGGTCTGGCGGTGCGAGGCCGACCCGCTGATCGACCTCCTCCAATCCTGCGAGGAAGAGTTGACCCGTCTCAAATGGTTGGCCCTGGTGATCGGCGAGCTGACCGAGAGCGAGCTCGATTTCGGCGCCGTCGCCGACAGTGGACCCGTGGTCGGCACCTTTTGCGCGGTCATGCCCAAGGATGCCGATCCACACCTGCCGGACTGGGTCATCCCGCGTCGCATCCCCTGGCTGCACGAGGACTGCGTCATGATCCTGGGGCCCCGTGAGCGGCTCGAACGGGTCAAGCAACAGGTCCAGGCGGTCAAGGGGCGCATCATCGAGCGACCGAGCTGGCTGCGTGGCAGTGCCCGGGACGCGTTGGCGCGGATCGGCGCGCGACGGACCTTTCTGTCGACACGAATCGTCTATCTGAATGCCGAGCTGGACACACTCTATGACGATCAAGACCTCAGCGACACCCTTGGCGAGGTGGCGACACTGGTGTGGTTTGCCGAGCAGATCGGGGCCTTGGAGCGAGCCGGGCAGAATCTGGTGTGGATCACCGGCTGGACCGACGATCTCCGCGGCTGCCGCCTCAGGGAGGCGCTCGAGAAGACCCGCACTCGCGCACTCCTGCGCTTGACGCCACCCCCGGCGGGGGCCCGTGCACCGCGCATCCTGGACAACCCGCCCTGGCTGCGTCCATTCGAGCTGTTCGCGGGCGCGCTCGGGGTGCCGGGCGCGGACGAGGCCGATCCCACCCCCTTGCTGATCCTCATCGTGCCCCTGCTCTTCGGCTACATGTTCGGCGATCTGGGGCAGGGCGCCATCCTGCTGGGGCTGGGACTCTGGCTGCGGCGACGCTGGCCCGCGGCGGGTCTGCTGGTGCCCTGCGGTGTCTCGGCCATGGTCTTCGGCATCCTCTTCGGCAGTCTCTTTGGCCGCGAGGACCTCTTCCCGGCGCTCTGGCTGCACCCCCTGCACGAGCCCCTGACCATCCTGGTCGTGCCTTTGGTCTTCGCGGTGTTCCTGCTGAGTCTCGGTCATGTGCTCTCGGGTTTGAGCGCGCTCTGGCGCGGCGAGCTCTGGCACTGGCTGATCCGCGACCTGGGCTTCCTGGTCCTGTATCTGGGCGTGATCGGCTCATTGCTGCGGCCCGAGCTGGTCTGGGTGGCCCTGCTCGGGCTCGGCTGGTTCCTGCTCGGTGCCTTCCTGGTCCATCACGCCTTCCTCGGGGCGCTGGCCGCGCTCGGCCATCTGCTCGAGTCCGGGTTGCAGATCCTGGTCAACACGCTCTCCTTCGCCCGGGTCGGTGCCTTTGCGCTGGCGCATTCCAGCCTGGCCTTGGCGGTCGTCACCGTGGCCGACGCGGCCCCGCTCTGGGCCGCCATCCTCATCATGATCCTGGGCAACCTGCTGATCATCCTGCTGGAGGGTCTGGTGGTCTCGATCCAGACCACGCGGCTGGTGCTCTTTGAATTCTTCAATCGCTTTCTGCACGGGACCGGTCGGGTGTTCAAGCCATTGCCCCCACCCCCAACGGTCATCCGAGGAGTGGAGCTATGAGCCCCTGGGTCTTTGTCCGGTCGGTGCTGCGTCCTTGGCGCGGAGCCGACAGCCGCTCCCCGATCCCTGAAAACATCCTGCCCGCGGAGTCGCGCTCATGAAAGCATCCATGCCCATTCTTGTCTTGACGGTTGCGGGGGTCGCCTTGTTGACCGGGATCGCCGGCATCCTCGTCTGGCAGCCGGCCGCGCTTGCCAACACCGACGCCGGTGTGCTCGCGGTCGCGATGGACCCGCATGTCCTACGCTGGGGGTTCATGGCCGCGGCCTTGGTGACGGCGGTCGCGACCATCGCCGCGGCCTATGCGGTCGCGACCGTGGGCGCCGCCGCGGTCGGGGCACTGACCGAGAAGCCCGAGCTCTTTGGTCGGATGGTGATCCTGGTCGGACTCGCCGAGGGCATCGCCATCTATGGCGTCATCGTCTCGGTGCTGATCCTGAATCGGCTCGGCTGAGTGATCCTGGATCATGGCCGCCTGTGTCTTCATCGGCGACGAGGTCAGCGCACTGGGTTTTCGGCTGGCCGGGGCCGAGGTCCATCAGCCGGATCCACGGGAGCTGCGCGGACTCTTCACGCGCCTGCTCACTGAGACCTCGCTCATCATCCTGACCGCCGAGCTGGCGTCAGCGCTGCCGGCCGATCTGTTGCGAGGGGCCGAGCTGGCGACTTGGCCCTTGGTGGTGGTGATCCCTGATGCCCGCGCACGGGGAACCCCGCCCGATCTGGTCGCCGAGATGAGACACCAATTGGGGATGTCCGAATGAACCTCGACGAGCGAGAGCGAGGTCTGATCGAGCTGATCGGGACCTATCGCGAGGAGGAGTGTCGCAAGCTGCTCGAGCAGGCCCGCCTCGAGGCGCGGTCGCTGTTGGACACGGCCTGGCGGCGCTCGCGTGCCCAGCTGCACGAGCATGTCTTGATGGAAAGGGCCAACGCGCGGTCCCGTCTGCATGCCGCGCGCGCCGATCGCGACACCCGTCTGCGCGCGAGCGGCGACCGACTCAATGCGCATCTGCTCGAGCTGGCTTGGCCGCGGCTGCGCGAGGCCTTGCTCGCGCGTTGGGCCGACCGGGCGACCCGTCGGGTCTGGACGTCGCGGGCGATCGAGCAAGCCCTGCGCGTGCTGCCGGTGGGCCGCTGGACACTGCGTCATCCGCCCGACTGGGTCGAGTCCGAATGGTCGCCCCTGGTGGCCGGCCTGACCCGGGAGCTTGGTCAGGCGCCGCGCTTGATCGCCGAGGCCGCGCTCAGCGCCGGCTTGGTGATCGCGAATCAGGGGGCCGTGCTGGATGCCAGTCTCGAGGGTCTGCTGCGCGATCGCCGTCATGTCGAGTCGCGTCTGCTCGCCATCCTGGCCCAAGCGGCCGGCGCCGGCGCCGCGGAGGAGAGATCATGAGCCGAGCCGAGACACTCTGGATCAGCGGCCCCGTCCTGCGCGCGCGTCCCGAAGGACCCTTCAGGCTGCGCGAGTCGGTGCGGGTGGGCGAGGATGCGCTGCTCGGCGAGGTCATCCGCATCGCCCGTGACGAGATCACGGTGCAGCTCTACGAGGATACCAGCGGCTTGCGTCCCGGCGTGTTGGTCGAAGGCAGTGGCGAGCTGCTCTCGATCCGGCTCGGCCCAGCGCTGCTGGGGGGCATCTTCGACGGTTTGCTGCGTCCGATCGCCGAGATCTCCGACCCCTATGTCAAGCCCGGGATGCGACTGCAGGACGCCCGTGTCTTTCAGTTCAAGCCGAGCGTGCGGGTCGGCGAGTCGATCGGACCGGGGCAGCCGCTCGGCGAGATCGCCAACGGCAGCGGGATCGCTCAACGCTGTCTGGTCCCCCCCGACCAGGCGCCGGGGCGGGTCACCATGATCGTCGATCCGGGCGAGTACGCGGACGACCAACCCCTGTGTTGGATCGAGACCCCCGAGGGTCGCCAGAGCGGGGTCGCCATGACCCAGGATTGGCCGGTGCGCGTCCCGCGCCCGGTCCAGGCCAGACTCTCGGCGGACGAGCCGATGCTCACCGGTCAGCGCGTCATCGACTCTCTGTTTCCGGTCGCGCGCGGTGGGACCGGGGCGATTCCGGGTGGTTTCGGGACCGGCAAGACCGTGCTGCTCGAGACCGTCGCCAAATGGTGCAATGCCGAGATCATCGTCTACATCGGCTGCGGCGAGCGCGGCAACGAGCTGGCCGGACTGCTCGACGAGATCACCGAGCTGGAGGATCCGCGCAGCGGTCGGCCCTTGCTCGAGCGCACCGTGGTCATCGCCAATACCTCCAACATGCCGGTGTCGGCGCGCGAGGCGAGTATCTACACCGGGATCACGGTGGCCGAATTCTTTCGGGATCAGGGTCTGCACGTCACCCTCATGGCCGACTCGACCAGTCGGTGGGCCGAGGCCTTGCGCGAGGTCTCGGGGCGACTCGGCGAGCTGCCCGGCGAGGCCGGTTATCCGGCCTATCTGAGCAGCCGGCTCGCCGATTTTTACGAGCGCGCGGCCCGGGTGCGCACCCTCGGCGGTGAGGTCGGCTCGGTGACCCTGCTCGGTGCCGTGAGCCCGCCCTCGGGCGATTTCTCCGAGCCGGTGACGACCCACACCAAACGCTATATCGGCTCGCTCTGGGGTCTGGATGTGCGCCGTGCCCAGGCCCGTTTCTATCCCGCCATCCATCCCTTGCAGTCGTACAGTCTGGTGGCGCAGAGCCTGGCGCGCTGGTGGCACACCACCGGCTGCACCCGCTGGCAGGAGCTGCGGCGACGCTTCCTGACCCTGCTCGAGGAGGAGGCACGTCTGGAGCGCATGGCGCGCATCATCGGGCGCGATGCCATGCCGGCGCGCCAGCGTCTGGTGCTGCTCTGTGCCCAGTTGATCAACGAATCCTTCCTGCGTCAGTCCGCCTTCTCGCTGAACGACCGCTATGCCAGCCCCGCGCGTCAGGCGGTCATGATGCGTCTGATCGGCTCCTTCATCGAGGGCTCGGAACGTTTGCTCGAAGCCGGGGTGCCGCCGGAGGCGATTCGCGACGCACCGGTCTTTCGCCGGCTGCTGCGCATGGGCGAGGAGATCCCGGACGGCGATTGGGAGACCTTCTCGGTCCTCGACCGCGAGCTCTCGGCGACCATCCGTCAACTCGTCAACCAGGCTCGTGAAGAGAGCGCCACCGCCGCGGAGACATCGCCATGACCTATGCCAGACTGGTCGGGGAGGAGATCGCCAACCGTGCCGAGGGCCCGCTGCTCTTTTTGAGCCGAGCTCTGGATGTGGGTCTCAACGAGGCGGTCGAGGTGGAAGGGGCCGACGGCTCGGTACGTCTGGGGCGCATCGCGGCCTTGGATCAGGATTCGATCACGGTCGAGATGCTCGACGACACGGCCGGACTGGCCTTGGCGGGGACGCGGGTCCGCTTTTTCGGCGAGCCGCTGCGTTTCCAGGTTGGTCCAGGTCTGCTCGGTCGGGTCTTCGACGGGGTCGGCAAGCCGCTCGACGGCGGCCCCCCGCTGGCCGCCGAGCGTGCCTATCGAGTCGATGGGTTGCCCATCAAACCGACCGCGCGGGTGGCGCCGAACGAGTTTCTGGAGACCGGCTTCACCGCGATCGATCTGATGAACAGCCTGGTGCGCGGACAGAAGCTGCCGCTCTTCTCGGGCGGCGGTCTGCCGCATGATCGGATCGCCGTGGACATCGCCTGCAACGCGCGTCTGCCCGGCGAGTCCGACGACAGCGAATCCTTCGCGATCGTCTTCGCCGGCATCGGGATCCCGCATGACAGTGCCGAGCTCTTTCGCGAGGAGATGGAAAAGAGAGGGGCGCTCGCCCGCACCGCGCTCTTTCTCAATCTGGCCAGCGATTCCAGCGCCCAGCGTCTGCTCACCCCGCGCTTTGCCTTGACCGCGGCCGAGTATCTGGCCTTCACCGAGGGCAAGCATGTCCTGGTGATCCTGACCGATCTGACCAATTACTGCGAGGCGCTGCGCGAGGTTTCGGCGAGCCGCGGCGAGATCCCGAGCCGCAAGGGTTATCCCGGGTACATGTATTCGGATCTGGCGACACTCTATGAGCGGGCCGGACGGATCCGCGGTCGGGCCGGCTCGGTCACCCAGATCCCCATCCTGACCATGCCCAACGACGACATCACCCACCCGATCCCGGACCTCACCGGTTATATCACCGAGGGTCAGATCGTGCTGGATCGCGACCTGCATCGGCGCGACATCTATCCGCCGATCCGCGTCCTGCCCAGTCTCTCGCGTCTGATGAAGGACGGGATCGGGCAGGATCGGACCCACCCCGATCATCCGGCGCTCGCCGCCCAGCTCTATGCCTCCTACAGCCAGGCCCAACAGAGCCGGGTGCTGGCCGGCGTGGTGGGCGAGGAGGGATTGACCGAGAACGATCGCAAGCTGCTCGCCTTCGGGGATGCCTTCGAGCGACAGGTCATTCATCAGGGTGTCGAGGCGCGGACCCTGGAGGAGAGCATGACCGCGGGTTGGTCGGTCTTGCGTGATCTGCCGCGCGCCGAGCTGCATCGGCTCGACGACCGTCAGATTCGCGAGCGGATCGACGGCGAGCGCGCGACATGAGCGAGCGCGCCATCATCCCGACCCAGAGTGCCTTGCTCGAGCTCCAGGAAGAGCGTGCGGGCATGCGCGAGGGCTATCGCTTCCTCGACGAGAAGCGCCTGATCTTGGCCGCCGAGATCCTCGCCGAGCTGGGTCGGTACGAGCGTGCCCAGACCGCCTTCGCGATCGCCTATCGCGAGGCGGTCGCGGCCTTGCGCGCCGCCGTGGCACGGCATGGCCTGGAGGGGTTGGCCCTGTATCCGCCGAACCCGCCGCTCGAGCCGGATTGGCGGCTCTCCTCGCGGCGCGTGCTCGGGATCCAGCTGCATGATCTGGTCGAGAGCGACCTGGGCGTCGGGACAGCGCCGGCGAGCGTCGCGACCAGTCCCGAAGGCTCGGCCTGTCGTGACGCCTTCGCCCAGCTCATCCCCAGTGCCGCCGTCTTGGGTGCACTGATCGGCAATCTACGGCGTCTGCATGCCGATTATGCCCGCACCGCGCGACGGGCCCGGGCGCTCGAGGACGTGCTGCTGCCCGAGATCGATGAGACACTCGGTGAGCTTGCATCGGCGCTCGAGGAGCTCGACCGCGAGGAGGTGATCCGCGCGCATCGGGTCCGGGCTTGATCCCCCGCCGCTGTCGCCTCGGTGTCAGCGGCACCCCTGTAGGGGCGGCTTCAGCCGCCAGCCCCGCGCAGCGAAGCCGCCAAGGCCAGCCGCGCAGCTCCTCAACGCCCCTGTTTCAGCAGATCGGCAAGACCAGCAAAAGGCGAATGCGTGGCCGTGGTGCTCGCGCCGCCGCGGCTCGGGCCGCCCGTTCCGGAAGCGAGCGCGGCGAGATGCTCTTCGTATTTTTGGTGCTCGTTGTCATGACAATAGACGCAGAGCAGCTCCCAATTGCTGCCGTCGGGCGGATTATTGTCGTGATCCATGTCCTTGTGGTGTACGGTCAGCTCACGCAGGTTCTCGCGATCGAAAGCACGGGTGCAGCGTCCGCACACCCAAGGGTAGAGCTTGAGCGCTTGCTCGCGGTAGCCGGCCGCACGCTCGTCACTGGCCTTGCGGGCGGCGGCCACCACGCGGTCGAGCTTGGCGGTGTCGATGGGTTGACCGGTCTTGGGGTGTCGGGGTCCGGTGTTCGAGCGCATCGAGTCGAGGCCTCTGGTCGGTGATGATGGTCTGTTGCCGCGCGTGCCAGGAGCCGCGCATGCTGCGCGCTCCAAGGCGGGCGACGGGCTCATTGGATGATGTCGGTGATCCGCCAATCCGGACCTTGCCGGGTCAGGCGCACGTGGGTGGGCGAGTGTCCGAGCTCGCCGATGCGGATCAGGAAACGATTGTGCGATTCGAAAAAGGCGAAGTCGATCCCGCCGATCAGATAGGGTGGACTCTGGCCCGTGGCGCGCGTGACCGCGCCGCGCAGTGTGTCGCGCACCCAGTTGAGCGTGATGGCTTGATCGAGCGCCGAGTCGCCGAGTCGCGCGATGTTCTGGCGGATCCAGCCGACGATGTCGTCTGGGTTGTCGGATGGGAAGAGGTGATCCATCCCCGCATTGACCCGAGCCTTGTAGTTGGCGCGAATCGTGGGCAGGTCGACCATGATGGAGAGTTGAGTGGTGCTGTCCTGGTTGATCGCCTCATCGAGACGAAAGACGGTGAAGTAGGGCCAGATGCCATAACCGATCAAGGCGAACAGGATCAGATAGCCGAAGAATCTCATGGGACTGGTGTCTGCAGTACGCTACGGGTGACGATGAGTCTAACCGCAAGGTCGGGCGCGATACAGTCCAACGGGCGGGGCCGCGTCCTCTCGCGCCTTGCGCCAATCAAGGACTGACAACCAACCCCTGATCAGGCTACTCTGATCGCTGACCGGACCTAAGAATGAGCGAGACGAGGCAATCGGTGTCAGACCCGACCGCGGAGCGAACCCACGCAGCCCAAGCCATGCGACCCGAGCAGATCGACGAGGCCGGTCTAGGCGCGGGTCCGCGGGTCTATCTGGTCGGTGGTGCCGTGCGTGATCGGTTGCTCGGTCGTGCGATCACCGAGCGCGATTTCGTGGTGGTGGGCGCCACACCCGACGATCTGCTCGCACGCGGGTTTCGACAGGTGGGGCGTGATTTTCCGGTCTTTCTCCATCCTCGCACTCAGGACGAATATGCCTTGGCGCGCACCGAGCGCAAGACCGCCCCGGGATATCGTGGGTTCGTGGTGCATGCCGAGCCGGATGTGACGCTGGAGGAGGATCTGCGCCGGCGTGATCTGACCATCAATGCGCTCGCCGAGGATGAGCAAGGCAACCTCATCGACCCCCACGGTGGACTGGCCGATCTCCAGGCGCGGGTGCTGCGCCATGTCTCACCGGCCTTCGCCGAGGATCCGGTGAGGATCCTGCGCGTTGCGCGCTTTGCCGCCCGCTTCGCCGATCTCGGGTTCAGTGTCGCGCCCGCCACCCAGGCCTTGATGCGCGCCATGGTGGCGGCCGGTGAGGTGGATGCCTTGGTGCCCGAGCGGGTCTGGCAAGAGCTCGCCGGGGCGCTCGCCACGCCGCGTCCCGCGCGTTTCTTCGAGGTGTTGCGCGACTGTGGCGCGCTCGCGCGTCTCTTACCCGAGGTCGATCGTCTCTGGGGTATCCCCCAACCGGCGCAATGGCATCCCGAGATCGACACCGGGGTGCATGCCATGCTGGTGCTCGACATGTCGGCGCGACTCTCGCCGGACCCGCTGGTGCGCTTTGCCGCGCTCTGTCACGATCTGGGCAAGGGCACCACGCCAGAGGCCATCCTGCCCAGCCACAAGGGACACGAGGAGCGCAGCGTGCTCTTGCTCGAGGCGATCTGCGACCGCTTGCGCATTCCCACGCGCTATCGTGAATTGGCCCGCATCACGGCGCGCTATCATGGTTTGGCGCACAAGGTCGATGAGCTGCGCGCGGCCACTGTACTGAGGCTCTTGGAAGGGGCGGATGCCTTCCGGCGCCCCGAGCGCTTCGCACAGCTGTTGATCGCCTGCGAGGCCGATTTTCGTGGTCGCGTCGGCTACGAGGAGCGCGACTATCCGCAAGGGGCGACCATCCGCCGCTTGCAGGCCGCCGCGGCCGCGGTCGACACCGGGGCGGTCGCGCGCACGGCGCGCCTGCCGCGGCTGGTTCCCAGCCGGATCCGCGCCGCGCGCATCGCGGCAATCCGCGCGGCGCGCCGGATCCCGCCCGAGTCGGGCGTGGCGGCGGACGCCTGATTGTGGTGACGGGTTGGGGCGTGGCATTTGTCCCGCGCGCGGACTTGTCGAATCATGCCGCTCCGCGGCTCAAGTAGACCCCAAGAAACAGCATGACCGAGACCATCAGTGATCACGCGGAGGGGCTGGAGCGCCTGCCGCTGAAGGATTTCACCGAGAAGGCATATCTGGATTACTCCATGTATGTCATCCTCGATCGCGCACTGCCGCACGTGGGCGATGGACTCAAGCCAGTGCAGCGGCGCATCCTCTATGCCATGTCCGAGCTGGGACTCTCGGCGGCGGCCAAGTTCAAGAAGTCGGCGCGTACCGTCGGCGACGTGCTGGGCAAGTTCCATCCGCATGGCGATTCGGCCTGCTACGAGGCGATGGTGCTGATGGCGCAGGCCTTCAGCTATCGCTATCCGCTGGTGGACGGGCAGGGCAACTGGGGCTCGCCGGACGACCCCAAATCGTTCGCCGCCATGCGCTATACCGAATCGCGGCTCGCGCCCTATGCCGAGACCCTGCTCGCCGAGGTCGATCAGGGCACGGTCGACTGGCAGTCCAACTTCGACGGGACACTGGAGGAGCCCCGGCTGCTGCCGGCGCGTCTGCCGAACCTGCTGCTCAATGGGGCGACCGGGATCGCGGTCGGCATGGCGACCGACATCCCCCCGCACAACCTGCGCGAGGTGGCCCAGGCCTGCATCCATCTGCTCGAGCACCCGGAGGCGAGCCTGGCCGATCTGATGCGTCTGGTGCCAGGGCCGGACTTTCCCACCGCGGGCGAGATCGTGACTCCGCCCGAGGAGCTCGAGAAGATCTATCGCAGCGGTGGCGGTAGCCTCAAGCAGCGTGCCCGCTATGAGATCGAGCGCGGCGAGATCCTCATCACCGCCTTGCCCTATCAGGTCTCGGGCAGTCGGGTCCTGGAGCAGATCGCGCAGCAGTTCAACGCCAAGAAGCTGCCGATGGTCGAGGACTTTCGCGATGAGTCGGACCACGAGTTTCCGACCCGACTGGTCATCGTTCCGCGCTCCAATCGGGTCGATATCGAGCGACTCATGTCGCATCTGTTCGCGACGACCGACCTCGAACGCAGCTTTCGGGTCAACCTGAATCTGATCGCGCTCAATGGCCGGCCGCGGGTCATGGGCCTGCGCGAGATCCTGCTGGAATGGCTGAGCTACCGCTCCGAGACCGTGCGACGGCGCACGCGCCACCGGCTGGAGAGGGTGCGGGCACGTCTGCATCTGTTGGATGGTCTGCTGATCGCCTTCTTGAACATCGACGAGGTGATTCGGATCGTGCGCACCGAGGACGAGCCCAAGGCGGTGCTGATGGCGCGCTTCGGTCTCACGGCGATCCAGGCGGAGGAGGTGCTCAATACACGTCTGCGTCAGCTCGCGCGTCTGGAGGAGATGAAGATCCGCGCCGAACAAGCCGGGCTGGGCCAGGAGCGCGCCCGCTTGGAGGCGATCCTGGGTGACGAGGGTTTGCTCAGGCGCTTGATCGTGGAGGAGATCAGCGCCGACGCGGCGCGCTACGGCGACGCCCGACGCGCGCCACTGGTGGCACGACCGGCTGCCAGCGCGATCGATGAGACCGATCTCACGCCAAGCGAGCCGATGACCGTGGTCCTGTCCGAGAAGGGGTGGGTGCGCGCGGCCAAGGGTCACGAGGTCGACCCGACCACGTTCAGTTATCGCTCGGGTGACCGCTTCTTGATGGCGGCGCGGGTGCGCAGCAGCCAGATGGTGTGCTTTCTCGACTCGACCGGACGGACCTATGCACTGCCGGCGCATACACTGCCCTCGGCGCGCGGTCAGGGCGAGCCCCTGACCGGACGGCTCGATCCGCCGCCTGGCGCGCACTTCATCGCGGTGCTGGGTGAGCCGCCCGAGCGTCTGCTCCTGATGGCCTCGGATGCCGGGTATGGATTCATCGCGCGGATGGATGATCTGCTGGCCAAGCCGAGATCAGGCAAGGCGGTCTTGACCCTGCCCGCGGCCGCGACGGTGCTCACCCCGATCCCGCTGGGCGCGGCGAGCGAGGATCTGGCGGGGGTCAGGCTTGCCGCGGCGACCACCAGCGGCCACCTGCTGGTGTTTCCGATCACCGATCTGCCGGCGATGCCGCGCGGCAAGGGCAACAAGATCATCGGGATCCCCGCGGCACGGGTCGCGGCGCGCGAGGAGTGGGTTGCCGCGCTGGCGCTGTTGCCGCCGGGGGCGAATCTGTTGGTGGTCTCGGGCAAGCGCACACTGACCCTGAAGCCGACCGACCTGGTGGCCTATCAGGGTGAGCGGGGGCGGCGTGGTCGTTTGCTCCCGCGCGGTTTCCAGCATGTCGAGTCATTGGCCGCGGGTGCTTGATCCTAAATCCGACGCTTGACTCACGCAAAGACGCCAAGAACGCAAAGAAAACTGAATCTTGAGTCATTGAAGGGGCTCGCCGGCCAGGTGAACGGCATGGCACTGCTCACTGATTGAAAAATCTTTGGATCTTTGCGCCTTTGTTTGAAAGCTGCTTTTTTGGGGGTGATCACACCGCGCTGGGTGGGTCTGCTCGGGTCTCGGCGCGCCGTCCCTGGCGCCTCGCAGCACCCACGCCGGCTCAGTCCATGTAGCTCAGGGCCTCGGCGCCTGGATGCGACAGGCCGGCGATGCGCCAGGCCTGGCGGCAAGAGCCGAAGAGACGCCGCACGGCATCCCGCGTCATGCCGTGGGCGCGGCAGATCTGCGAGACCGGTGGGATGGCGCCATAAGTCAGGCGATGCTCACGGAGATAGTAGATGATCGACCAGTGCTGCGGACCGAGTGGACCAATGTCATCCTGCTCGGCGATGACACGGGCCATGCCGGCGTTCCAGAGGGCGGGATCGATCAGGAAACCATCAGCGTCGACAGGCAAGGGGCGATGGTGTGGCAGTGTGTGCTGGTGAAGGGTCGCCTGTGTCATGCTCGTGATCCTCTTGGTTTGGTGGTCATTAATCGCGCTTATGGATCTATCAATTTTATGCGCTCACTGAGGAATATACTCAGAAATTGCGTTTCGTCAATCGGCGAAGACGATGGGGTGATATGGCTACATTGACTTTGCCTCTTGCACTCTTCAATCTGATCCCAGTGGCCTGCACCGCGCTGGGGTTGTTCTTTCTCGCGCGTTTGGTGGATGGGCTCGACCCGGCCAGTCGCGACATGGCCTGGCTGGGTGGGGTGCTGGTGGTCCTGGCTGGACTCGCGAAGGCGAGCTGGAAGCTCATCCTGGTCGTCACCGGTGCCGACCTGACGTGGCTCGCCAACGCGCTTTTCCCGTTGATGGCACCGGGCCTCGCCCTCGTGGCCGCGGCGCTCATGAGCGCCTTCGCGCGCTCGTCTGGACGGGACTGGAGCGCTCGGGCACGCGCGCTGGTCGGACTGCTCTTGCTCCTGACCGCCACCCTGGTGCTGATCCGCACACTGGGTCTGGGCATCCCGCGTGGCTGGTTTCTGCCTCTGCTGGGGCTCGCCAGCCTGGCCAACCTGACCATGAGTCTGCTCCTCATCGCCAATGCCTGGCGGCGCGGGCGTCGGGGGCTGGCCGCGCTCTTCGGGGTGAACCTGGCAATGGTCTTCGCGCTCCCTCCGATCGCGCTGGTCAGCCCCACATCGCTGGCGCTGCACTGGCTCGAGCAGGGTCTGACGGCCCTCGGCACCGCTGCTTTCGCGCTCGGTGCCCATGGCTTGCTGGGGATCGTGCGGTCTGCTCGAGCAGGTCCGCTCGGGGCGGCCGAGTGATCTTGAGTGACCGGCCTGGATCCTCAGAGCTGCACTGGGTGATGCTGGAGCGGATGACCCTGGTCGCGGTACTGGCGAAAACGCTCGCGCCCGGCGGTGCGGATCGCTGGATCATGATCGATCGGCTCGCACAGGCGCGCGAAGCGCGTGAAGAACCCTGGGGCATCCGGGGCGAGGTTGATCAAGACCTGGTGCTCGGTCGTTGGGCTGCCATCGCCGCTGATGAGGATCGGGGTCAGCTCGCTATCGATCTGACCGACACGGCCATGGGGCAGAAAGCTCTCCTCACGAAAGGTCCAGAGCAGACGATCGAGATGACGCGCTTGCTCGACATCGGGACAATGGATCAGCACGCGGGCGCCGCTGGAGTGGATGCGCTCGACCAGCCGGCAGGTGAGGATGAAACGGTCGCCCTGGCTGTTGGGCGCGAGGCTGTAGAAGTCGATTCGAGTCATGATGATCGCTCGCGTTGCTCATCGTGGGTCTGAAGGGGGGTGCCGTCCACTGGAAACGATCGTTCGGCCGGTGATGATGACTCTGACCGCGCCTTGACACCCACGATCCTGCCCAGTCGTTGCTCCACCGCATCCTGAATACTGCTGTCAACACCATGCCTCAAGAGATCCAGTGCGCGTGTCTCGAATGCGGTCTGTTGCAGCGCATCCCGCCGCTTCCGCCCGGCGGCTCGGCGCTGTGCGTGCGCTGCGGCAATGTCCTGCAACGCCATCGCCCACGCAGCTTGAGCCGGACCTTGGCATTGACGATCGCTGGGATCCTGCTCTTCATCATCGCCAATAGCTTCCCCTTCCTCTCATTCGAGATGCAGGGTCAGACAACCCATACGACCCTGATCACGGGGGTCATCGATCTGTACCTCGGGGGCAACTGGCCGGTCGCCGCGGTGGTGCTCTTCACCAGCATCCTGGCGCCCGGATTGCAGCTCATGCTGTTGTTGATCATCCTGGTGCCGCTGGCTCTGGAGCGAGTGCCGCACTGGCTGCCGCGGCTGTTTCGCTGGGTCCGGACGCTGGCGCCCTGGGGCATGATGGATGTCTTCATGCTGGGTATCCTGGTCGCCGCAGTCAAGCTCTCGGCCATGGCGACCCTGGTCCCAGGCGCCTCATTGTTCGCCTTCGCGGTCCTGATTCTGGTGCTTGCCGCCGCGCAAGCCGCGCTCGATCCCGATCTGGTCTGGTTGCGGGTGCCGCTGTCGCGGTCGGATTGGATCGCCCCGCGGCCCGGCGAGCCCGCCGTCAGCTGTGATGTCTGCGCGCTGGTGGTGCGCGCGCCTGCCGCGCCGCCGGTGCGCCCGCGCTGTCCGCGCTGTGGCGACCGGCTGCACGCGCGCAAGCCCGAGAGTCTCCAACGCACCTGGGCACTCTTGATCGCGGCGATCATCTGCTATGTCCCGGCCAATCTGCTGCCGATCATGACCGTGACCTCGATCGGACGCAGCCAGTCGGATACCATCATGAGCGGCGTGGTCTTCATGGTCCACCATGACATGTGGCCCTTGGCGCTGGTGATCTTCGTCGCCAGCATCTTCGTGCCACTCTTGAAGCTGGCGATCCTACTCCTGCTCTTGCTCTCGGTGCAGTTGCGCTCGAGCTGGCGTCCGCGTGAGCGCACGCGGTTGTATCGGATCACCGAGGCGATCGGCCGCTGGTCGATGGTGGATGTCTATGTGGTCACCCTCCTGGTCGCGCTGGTGCGGCTCGGCAATCTGGCGAGCGTCCAGCCCGAGCTGGGCGTGGTGTTTTTCTGCGCGGTCGTCATCCTGACCATGTTGGCCGCGATGTCGTTCGATCCCCGGTTGATCTGGGATGTCTTGGAGCACGCTGATGTCGGAGAGCGCGAGCGCGCACCCGCGCCCAACCCAAGCGGATCCGTCCGTGCCTGAGCCGCAAGCGCGTGTCAAGCCACGGGGGGGACTCTCGCCGGTCTGGCTCATCCCGCTGATCGCCTTGCTGATCGGTGGCTGGCTCGCGGCCAAGGCGGTGCTCGAGCGTGGTCCCATCATCCAGATCGAGCTCAAGAGCGCCGCTGGGCTCCAGGCCGGACAGACCAAGGTGAGGTTCAAGGAGGTCGAGATCGGTCAGGTGACCGCGATCGATGTCGCGCCGCGGCGCACCAGCGTCATCGTCACCGCTGAGCTCAAACGTGGCACCGAGGATCTGCTGACCGAGGAGACCCGCTTCTGGGTCCAGCGCCCGCGGGTGACGGCGAGCGGGATCTCGGGTTTGGAGACGCTGCTGTCGGGGGCCTATCTGGCGATCGATCCAATGCCGGGCGGGGCGGCGGCGCGCGAGTTCACGGCGCTTGCCGAGCCACCACTCTACACCAGCGCCGACTCGGGCACGCGCTTCCGGCTGAACGCCCCAGCGCTCGGCTCATTGAGCATCGGTGCGCCGGTCTATTTTCGACAGATCCAGGTCGGGCAGGTCGCCGGCTTCTCCCTCGACCCACAGGGTCGGGGCGTGGGGATCGATCTGTTCATCTTCGCCCCGCATGACCGTCTGGTGACCACCGCCACGCGGTTCTGGAGCGTGAGTGGCATCGATCTGGCGTTCGGCGTCGACGGGCTGAGGCTCGACACCCAGTCACTGATGGCGGTGCTCATCGGTGGAGTGGAGCTCGATACCCCAGCGAGCCTCGACGCGCCAGGTGTGTCGCCTCCCGCTGATCATGTCTTCGTGCTCTATGCCAACCGCGAACAGGCCCATGAGAAACAATATCCGACCAAGGAGCGTTATCTGCTCTATTTCGACGGATCGGTTCGTGGACTGAGCGTCGGCGCGCCGGTGATGCTGCGCGGGATCCGGATCGGCCAGGTGCTGGATATCCAATTGCAACTCGACGTCGAGGATCTTCAATTTCATATCCCGGTCTTGATCGAGATCGAGCCTGAGAGGATCGCCGTCCGCGGCGATGCGGACCGACTCGGGGCTGCTGGGATGGTCGAGGGGCTGGTCGGTCAGGGGTTGCGAGGTCAGCTCAAATCGGGCAGTCTGCTCACCGGCCAACTCTATGTCGAGCTGGACGTGCACCCTGGCGCACCGCCCGCGAGCCTCCACGAGCAGGGTGATTTCATGGTGCTGCCGACCGTGCCGGGCTCGCTGGAGGCGGCAACCGGTCAGGTCACGGCCCTGCTCGATCGGCTTGCCGACTTTCCGCTCGACCAGATCGGTACGGATCTGCTCGCGCTGCTCGCTGGGACCAATGCGCTCATCCGCTCGCCTGGGCTGACCGAGGGTCTGGTCGAGCTCGACCAGACCCTCGCCGCGCTGCGTCGGCTGGCCGAGCAGCTGGGTACGCAGGTGGTGCCCGAGTTGACGGCGGCCTTGGGCGAGACGACCGGATCACTGCGCGGGGCGCGTCAGTTCATCGACGAGGGTGCGCCGCTCACCGAAGAGTTGCGCCGGACCTTGCAGGAGATCACGGCGGCGGCGCGCTCGCTGCGCATCTTCGCCGATTATCTGGAGCGTCACCCCGAGGCCCTGCTCAAGGGCAAAGGAGCGGTACGATGATGATGCGGTTGCCGGCTGGCGTGCTGCTGAGCGTCACCCTGTTGGTCGCCGGTTGCGCGACCTCGCCCCCCGCGAGCTTCTACACCCTGACGGCCATGTCCGGCGCGGGCGAGGGTGGTTGGGCGTCGTCCTCGGCCCCGTCCGTGGTGCTGGGTCCGGTGCATTTTCCGCTCTTCCTCGACCGGCCACAAATCGTCCAGCGCGCGAGCCAGAATCGGCTGGCGATCAACGAGTTTCAGCGTTGGGGTGGGACCCTGCAGGACGATTTTCTCCGCGTCTGGATGGAGAATCTCTCGATCCTGCTCGAGAGTCCGCGGGTCTTCGTCCATCCGAATACGCCGCGCACCAGCATGGATGTCGGCGTGAGTGCCGATGTGCTGGCGTTCGAGGGAAGCGCCGACGGCGCGGCGGTGCTCAGGGTGCGCTGGGTCTTGCTCGATCCGGCGACGCGTCAGGTGTGGCAGGTGGAGGATGGACGGTATCGGCGTGAGTTGGCCGAGCCAGGCGATGCGGCGGCACTGACCGCCGCCCTGAGTCTGTTGTTGGAGGACTTCAGCCGCGACGTGGCCGCGGCGGTCCATGCACTCGCCAGCGCCCGACCGAGTGACGCGACATCCTGAGCGGTCAGGTCCTGGTTGGCCTCCGACTAGACGCAGCCGGTCGGCTTGGGCAGACCACCCCACTTGCAGATCAGCTTCATCGGACCCTTCTTGAAGATGTCGTAGAGCTCCTTGGTCGAGATCTTCTGTTTCTTCGCAAAGATTCTGATCGGTGGCACCACCCCATCGGCGTCGTACATGGCACGGGCCTCGCGGATCAGGGCCATGACCTGCTCGGTCATCTCGAAGTCGTCGGCCTTGGCCAGCTCGATGGCCACCTCCTCGCTCCAATCATCGCGGTCGAGCAGAAAACCTTCGTTGTCCAATGCCACACTGACTGCTGTCATCGCGGATACTCCTCGGATTGTTTGGTTCGAAATCGGCGCCGAGCCCATTGCCGCCCACACGCACGCATCGCCCGCGCGGCATGACCCGATGGTTGCGGGTGCTGAGCCGCGTGCGCGGCATGGTTGACGAAAAGGCTCGGAGAAAAAGAGTCACCAACGAATGGTGGTGGCTGATCGCGCCGATACAAGCCGTGACGGTCCGCGTGACCACCGCCACGGCCGCGCGAGCGCGCCGCCCTCAGTCGGCGCGCGCCTGCTCGATCGCCTTCAGGACCCCGTCCCAGAACCGCAGCCGGGCACAGATCGCCTCCTCGGCGGCGGTTTCGGCCTCGTCGATCCGCGTGGCATCGCCAGCGCAGAGGGTGTCCAACAACCGGATCGCAAGCGGCCCGTGGACTTCGCCGTCGAGCGCGATATGGCGGCTCAGATAGTAATGGAAGCTGGGCGCCTGGCTGGAGTCGATCCCCATCTGCTCGGCCAAGCGTTGGAACATCGGCGGGACGATCCATTCGCGACCGAACGCCAGGGCCGCGGCGACCAGGTGTGGCTTGTCCTCGCGGATGAAGGCGAAGGTGGTTTCGGTGAAATAGCGCGCGGGCAAGGGGACGAGATCCGAATAGAGTGCCGCGTCGAGACCTTGCTCGCTCACCCGCTCCAGAAAGCGTCGTGGGCGCTCGCTGTCGGCGCCGATCTCCGCCATGGCGCGACAGTAGAGCTCGAAATGACTGAGATATTGATCCTCACCAGGCTGGTCCGAGGCGAGATCCGATTCCTCCTCCATGACGAGCTGGTTGATGAAGCGGCGCAGGTCTGGATCGCCCGTGGGCATCCAGGGCACGCGCGCCGGTGCCATCTTGTCCTGTAGGTACTTGATGAGCGACATGAAATCCCAGACCGAGTAGACATGATGGCTCATGAACAGACGCAGGTCCTCGACCCGCGTGATCGCGCCATAGATCGGGTGCTGGTTGAGCCGCTCCAGCAACGGCTGGATGTGCTCCAGATTCAGTGATGCCATCGTTACCGTCCTCGTGATCATGATCGGACGCCGGTCAGCGGTGGCCGGTGAGCGCCGCCAGAGGTGACGCATGGCCGGGCTCCGGAGACTGCGATCCGAGTGCCTTGGGTCGCCATCAGTATTCCGTTCAATACTGATGAAATACAAGTGCCAAGTGACGACAAGCGATGCGAGCGTCGCGCGCTGGCCGGCGTGGGCCGTCGCGCGCACAGGCGCGCGTGCCCGTCAGTGCAGCCGCTGACTATCGCACCAACGGTCGAAATAGCGCTGGATGATCTCGCGCGCTGGTGCTGGGTACTCCAGGGTTTGCAGCTGGCCCATCCACTCGCGAAAGAGCTGGGGCGCCTCCCCCGGCAGCTGCTCCACGAGCGTGTCGTAGGCGCTCTGCATGAGCGCGGGTTGCTGACTGCGGGTGGCCACGATCGCGCGCTGAGTGATGAGTGTGCGCCACGGGTCGTTTGGCTCCATGCCCTGGCTGAGCTCCGGGGTGAAGCCCTCGGCGATCTCGCTCATCAGGACGAACAGCCGCGCGAGCTCGTCCGGATGACGCAGGCGATCGGCCAGGGAGACCAAGGCCGCGACGACCAGTCGCGGTTGCATCAGGTCACTCCCCCGGCGGATCAGCCAACAGGCGAGGGGGGCGGTCAGCTCGGCGAATGCGCGGGCGGTGTCCGGCAGGCCCAAGCGTGCCGCCGTCGTGCTCAACCCTGCCAGTAGCACCATGCCGTGGTCGAGCAATGCCTCGGGGGTGGCTCCGGTCGCGGTGTACAAGGCGGTGGCAGTCGCGTCTGGATGCTCGCCGTCGTCGCTTGCCCGCAAGATGTCGATCAGTTGCGTGAGACCGCGCAACAGAACCTCGGGAACCGGTTCATCGTCGGTCGGTGGGGGAGCGTCCTCCGCGGCGCGGTGGATCTCATCGCCGAGTCTTGTCAGCTCATCCGCGATATCGCTGAGGTCGACCTTGGTGAGCATGGTCTGGAGCGTCCTCGGGCAGGCATCGTGTGCTTGGGCGGGCAGCGCCGCGCCAACGCACGAGCACGAATGATGATTGCGTACAACTATACCAATCTCAGTCAGCCACGTCTTGCGCGATGCTCACACTGACTCAGTGGATACGGTAGACTATCGCTATGCCCAGCCCGGATCTCCATAGCCATTCCACCGCCTCCGACGGCACGCTCTCGCCGACGGCGCTGGTGCGGCGTGCCCGCGAGGTGGGGATCGAGGTTCTCGCGCTCACCGATCATGACACCACGGCGGGACTGGCCGAGGCGGGGCGCGCGGCGCACGCCTGTGGGGTGCGTCTGATCGCCGGGGTCGAGATCTCGGTGACCTGGTCCGGGCGCACGCTCCATGTCCTCGGACTCGGTATCGATCCCGAGACGGCCTGCCTGCACGCGGGGCTATCCAGACTGCTCGAGTATCGCGCCTGGCGCGCCGAGGAGATCGGTCGGCGGCTCGCCCGCCATGGCATCGTCGGTGCCTACGAGGACGCCAAGGCACTCTCGAGCGGGCGCTTGATCGGGCGGACCCATTTCGCGCGTGTCTTGGTCGACCGTGGTCTCGCGCGCGATCTCAAGGATGTCTTCAACCGCTTTCTGGTCCATGGCAAGCCGGGTCATGTGGCGGGCGAGTGGGCCACCCTGCCCGAGGCGCTCGAGTGGATCCGCGCGGCCGCGGGCCAGGCCGTCATCGCGCACCCGGCGCGCTACAAGCTCACGCGGACCAAGCTGCTCAGACTGATCGGCGAATTTCGTGAATGCGGCGGTGTCGGCTTGGAGGTGGTCTCGGGCAGTCACGGCCGCGATGAGATCCAGACCTTCGCGGCGCTGGCGCGCGAGCAACGCCTGTTGGCCTCGGCCGGATCGGACTATCATGGTCCGGGTCACCCCTGGCTGGAGCTGGGGCGGCTACCTCCCTTGCCGCCTGGATGCACGCCGATCTGGTCGACCTGGGCGGATGTCGATCCGAGTGCCGATGCGCCACCCGCCGCCCTGGCCTGAGACAGCATCATGGCTCAATTCTTTCAGATCCATCCCGCCAATCCCCAAGCCCGGTTGATCCGCCGCTCGGTCGAGATCCTGCTGGAGGGTGGCGTGATCCTCTACCCGACCGACTCGTCCTACGCGCTCGGCTGCCAGTTGGGGGAGAAATCGGCGATGGAGCGGATCCGGCGCATCCGCGAGCTCGACGACAAGCACAATTTCACCCTCGTCTGCCGTGATCTCTCCGAGATCACCACCTATGCCAAGATCGACAACCAGGCCTTTCGCATGCTCAAGGGTTTGACGCCTGGACCCTACACCTTCATCCATGAGGCGACCAAGCAGGTGCCGCGGCGGCTCTTGCACCCGCGGCGCAAGGCGATCGGCATCCGGGTGCCCGATCACGAGATCTGCCGCGCGCTGCTCGGCGAGCTCGATCAGCCCATCCTGAGCACGACCCTGCTGCTGCCGGGGCATGATCGTCCGCTGACCGATCCAGAGGAGATGCGCGACCTGCTCGACAAACAGGTCGATCTCATCATCGATGGCGGCTTCTGCGGTCTCGAGCCCACGACCGTGGTGGACATGATGGCTGATCCACCAGTCGTGTTGCGACTCGGCAAGGGCGATGCCACACTGTTCGAGCACTGAGCCGGGGCGCCGCCGCGGCGTGTCCTGACTGCGTATAATCTCGCGATGGATGCACTCAACCCACTCCAGCTGCTGGCCGTCCTGGCCATCCCGATCCTCTTTGCGATCACGATCCATGAGGCCGCGCACGGCTGGGTCGCCAGTCGGCTCGGTGACCAGACCGCCCGTCTCCTGGGACGCGTGACCTTCAACCCATTGCGCCATATCGATCCGATCGGGACCCTACTGGTGCCGCTGGCGACCTTCTTCCTGGTGGGGTTCCTCTTCGGTTGGGCGAAACCCGTCCCGGTCGACTGGCGCAATCTGCGCCATCCACGTCGTGACATGGCGCTGGTGGCGGCGGCCGGACCAGGGGCCAATCTGCTGATGGCGCTCTTCTGGGCTGGGATGATCAAGCTCGGGGTCGTGCTCATCAGCGTCAACGAATGGGTCGCCATTCCTCTCGTGTACATGGGCGCGGCTGGTGTCCTGATCAATGTCTTTCTGATGGTGCTGAACCTGCTGCCCCTCCTGCCGCTCGATGGCGGACGGGTGTTGAGCGCCATGTTGCCGGTGCGCTTGGCGATGCGCTATGCGCGGTTGGAGCCCTTCGGCCTGCTCATCCTGCTGACACTCCTGGTCACTGGACTCTTGGGCAAGGTGCTGATCCCCATCGTGGTCGGGACCATCGGCTTGCTGCCAGGCGCCGGGATCGTGCTCGAGCTCTTTTTTGTCTGATACGAGGCTGCCCTACCTTGACTTCCGTCACCGCACAACACGCCCGCGTCCTTTCGGGCATGCGCCCGACCGGCGCGCTCCATCTGGGTCATTATCATGGTGTCCTGAAGAACTGGATCGAGCTTCAGCACGAGTACGAGTGTTTCTTTTTCATCGCCGATTGGCACGCACTGACCACGCACTACGAGGATCCATCGCTCATCCCGCAGAGCAGTCAGGAGATGTTGATCGACTGGTTGGCCGCCGGACTCAACCCAGGGTCGGCGACGCTCTTCATCCAATCGCGGGTTCCCGAGCATGCTGAGCTGCATCTGCTGCTGTCCATGATCACCCCGCTGGGTTGGCTGGAGCGGGTCCCCAGCTACAAGGATCAGCAGGAGCGCCTCAAGGAGCGTGATCTGGCCACCTATGGATTTCTCGGCTATCCCTTGCTGCAGAGCGCCGACATCCTGATCTACAAGGCCGGTCAGGTGCCGGTGGGCGAGGATCAGGTTGCCCATGTCGAGCTCACCCGCGAGGTCGCGCGGCGCTTCAACCATATCTACGGGCGCGAGGCGGGTTTCGAGGAGAAGGCCGAGGAGGCCAAGCGCAAGATGGGCAAGAAGAACGCCAAGCTGTTCGATCGGCTCAGGCGCCAGTACCAGGAGCAGGGCGATGAGGAGGCCCTGAGCGTGGCCCATGCGCTGCTCGAGGGGCAGGGCAACATCACGATCTCGGATCGTGAGCGTCTGCTGGGCTATCTGGAAGGGAGCGGGCGGGTGATCCTGCCAGAGCCCCAGGCCCTGCTGACCAAGGCCTCGCGGATGCCGGGGCTCGATGGTCAGAAGATGTCGAAGTCCTATGGCAACACCATCGCGTTGCGTGATGATCCGCACACGGTCGAAAAGGCCTTGCGGACCATGCCCACCGATCCGGCGCGGGTGCGTCGCAACGATCCGGGCGACCCTGGAAAGTGTCCGGTCTGGCAGTTCCATCAGGTCTATTCGAGCGCTCAGGTGCGCGACTGGGTCGAGGAGGGTTGTCGCTCGGCCGGGATCGGCTGTCTGGAGTGCAAGCGACCGGTGATCGATGGCGTGCTCGCCGAGCTCATCCCGATCCAGCAGCGCGCCGCCGAGTATGCCGACCAGCCCGAGTTGCTGCGCACCATCATCAACGAGGGCTGCGAGCGCGCCCGCGATGTCGCACGTGAGACGATCGATGAGGTGCGTCATGCGATGTCGCTGATCATGCCTTGAGCCAGCGCGATTGCGCACCCGGATGGACGGCGCCGCGGCCGTGAGTGGATCGGTGGCAGCCGACCAGCAATCCGAGATGACACCAACGCCGGCCCCGCTCGCCATGGTGCGAGGGGCGCCGTTGTTGAACCTCCCGGTCGATCTCTACATCCCGCCGGACGCCCTGGAGGTCTTCCTGGAGGCCTTCGAGGGGCCGCTGGATCTATTGCTCTATCTGATCAAGCGTCAGAATCTCGACATCCTGGACATCCCGATCGCCACCATCACCGCGCAGTACATGGACTATGTCGACCTCATGACTGAGCTGCGTCTGGAGCTGGCCGCCGAGTATCTGTTGATGGCCGCGCTGTTGGCCGAGATCAAATCGCGGATGCTGTTGCCTGCTCCAGCGGCGAGCGCGGATGAGGAGGCGGATCCGCGCGCCGAGCTGGTGCGTCGACTTCAGGACTACGAGCGGTTCAAGCAGGCTGCGGTCGACCTGGATGCGCTGCCGCGCCTGGAGCGCGATGTCTTCGCGGTGCAGGCGCAGGCCCCGTTCGAGCAGCGCCGCCGCGAGCCGCCGGCGGTGGATCTGCGCGATCTCCTGCTGGCGATGCGCGAGGTGCTCATGCGTGCCGATCTCTTCACCCATCACCGGGTCGAGCGCGAGGCCTTGTCCGTCCGCGAGCGCATGTCCGGGTTGTTGGAGCGCTTGCGCCACGGCGATTTCATGCCCTTCACCGATCTGCTGGATCCCACCGAGGGACGCGCGGGCGTGGTGGTGAGCGTCCTGGCCATGCTGGAGCTGATCAAGTTGGCGCTGCTCGATCTGGTGCAATCTGCGCCCTTCGCCCCGATCCATGTGCGTCTGCGCGAGACCTCGCAGGGCCTGCACGAGGCGCGCGCCGATGCTGCTTAAACAGATCACCGAGGCCGCGCTGGCGGCGGCCGGCGGGCCGCTCAGCCTGGACCGGCTCTTGGGCCTGTTCGCCGAGGATGAGCGGCCGACGCGCGCCGATCTGCTCGAGGTGATCGAGGCGCTGCGGCTGGACTATGCCGATCGCGGCCTGGAGATCGTCGAGGTGGCCGGTGGCTATCGCATCCAGGTGCGCGCGCGGGTCGCCCCCTGGGTGGCGCGGCTCTGGGATGAGCGTCCGGGGCGCTATTCGCGCGCACTCTTGGAAACCCTGGCCTTGATCGCCTATCGTCAGCCGATCACTCGTGGCGAGATCGAGGAGGTGCGCGGGGTCGCGGTCGGTACCCAGATCGTCAAGACCTTGAGCGAGCGCGAGTGGATCCGCGTGGTCGGTCATCGCGATGTGCCCGGACGGCCCGCGCTCTATGCCACCACGCGCAAATTTCTCGATGATTTCGGTCTGCGCTCACTCAGCGAGCTGCCGACCCTGGCCGCGATCCGTGATCTGGACAAGGATCCCGGTCCAATACAACCGATGCGTGACGTCCTCGAGATGTCCGCCGCAACCGAGGATGATCCATCAGCATGAGAACCGACCGCCGCTCCTCACCCCCGCCATCGCCACGCGAGCCGGTCCGACTGCAGAAGGCGCTCGCCGATTCCGGACTGGCGTCACGGCGTACCATCGAGGATTGGATCCGCGCGGGGCGCGTCCTGGTCGATGGCGCGGTGGCCAAGCTTGGTGACCGGGTGAGCGGTCGTGAACGCATCCGTGTCGATGGCCGCGAGGTCTGGCTGAAGACAGCCCGCGCGTCCCTCCCACAGATCATCGCCTACCATAAGCCCGAGGGCGAGGTGGTGACACGGCGCGATCCCGAGGAGCGCCCGACCGTGTTTCACCGTCTGCCCAAGCCCAAGCAAGGTCGCTGGATCGCGGTCGGTCGGCTCGACATCAATACCTCGGGTCTGCTGCTCTTCACCACCGATGGCGAGCTGGCGAATCGACTCATGCACCCCTCACAGGCACTCGAGCGCGAATATGCGGTGCGCATCCTGGGCGAGATTCCAGCGGGCACGATCGAGCGTCTGCTCGCCGGCATCGCGCTCGATGATGGACTCGCCCGCTTCGAGCGGATCCACGAGCAGGGCGGCAGTGGGGCCAACCGCTGGTTCCATGTGGTCCTGCGCGAGGGCCGCAATCGCGAGGTGCGCCGTCTCTGGGAGGCTGCGGGCTGCCAGGTCAGCCGATTGATCCGTGTGCGTTACGGCAACGTGGAGCTCGGGCGTCGTCTCTTCGCCGGGTACTGGCGACCCTTGACCGAGGAGGAGCAGGCCGGTCTGATGGAGCGGGCCGGTCTGCGACCCTCCACCCCGCGATCCCGCCGTGGTCCGTCCGCGGCCCACCAGATGGCGGCGCGCGCCGAGGATCAAGCGGCGAGCGCCCCATCGGGTTCGCCGCGCGCGGGGCGCGACCGCTCCACTGACCGCGACCAGGGACGCGGGCCGAGCACGGGTCCACGCCAGGGTCGGCGCGGGCAACGGCGGGACTGATCAGCCGGGTCATGCGCGGCTCCAGGATGCGCCAACCGCGCCGATGAGCAAGACCCGCTTCATCGACCAAGGCACGGCGACCCTGCTGGTGATCGCCAACATGGTCGGCACTGGGGTCTTCACCACCCTGGGCCTGCAGGCCGCCGGCATCGCCGATGGCGCGGCCCTGCTTCTGCTCTGGGCGATCGGGGGCTTGATCGCACTCTGCGGCGCCTTCTCCTATGCCGAGCTGGTCGCCGCCTTGCCGCGCTCGGGTGGTGAATATCACCTGCTGTCGCGGATCTATCATCCGCTCCTGGGTCAATTGGCCGGCTGGGTCTCATTGACCGTGGGCTTCGCGGCCCCGATCGCCTTGGCGGCGATGGCGATGGGCCATTATGCCGCGACCGTCCTGCCCCTGAGCGCCACCAGCATCGCGGTCAGCGCATTGATCCTGCTCACGAGTGTGCACGCCTTCGATCTGGGCGTGGGACGCCGCGTCCAGGTCCTCTCCACCTGGCTGAAGATCCTGCTCATCCTGCTCTTCTGTGTCTGGGGTCTGAGCCTTCCGGCGACACCCGGAAGCCTCTCGCCCGTGCCTTCGGCCATGACCCTGGATGCGGTGTGGAGCGTGCCCTTCGCGGTATCGCTGATCTATGTCGCCTATGCCTACTCGGGCTGGAACGCCGCCGCCTATGTGGTCGACGAGGTGCGCGATCCGGGCCGCACGGTACCGCGTGCACTGCTCCTGGGCACGCTCGTGGTGACACTGCTCTATCTGCTGCTCAATCTCACCTTTCTCCGCACCATCGAATACAGTGCGCTGGTCGGGCGTGTCGAGGTCGGGGCACTCTCGGCGCAGACACTGTTCGGACCCTGGGGCGGACAGCTGCTGAGCCTGGTCTTGACCCTGCTCCTGGTCTCGACGATCAGCGCCATGGTGCTCGCTGGTCCCAGGGTGCTGGAGCGCATCGGCGAGGATCTACCCTGGTTTCACCCATTGTGCGTGCGCAATCGCCGTGGCGCCCCGACGCGCGCGGTGCTGATCCAGCAGGTGCTGGCCTTGGCGATGATCTTGACCGGCTCCTTCGAGGCGGTCTTGAGCTTTGCCGGCTTCACCCTGACACTCTTCGCCACCATCACGGTTGCTGGCGTGGTGCGTCTGCGGCGCCGCGAGCCCGGGCTGGAGCGACCCTTTCGCGTCCCCTGGTATCCGCTGCCACCGCTGATCTTCATCCTCTTCAGTGTCGCTGGACTGCTGTTCCTGGCGCTGGAGCGTCCGGGTCCGGTCCTCCTGGCCATGCTGTTGCTCGCGCTCGGCGGATTGGCTGGGCGCCGCGGCGCACGGCCCTAGGACCGGCTCGACACGGCCACCTTGGTCCCGCGGCAGAGGTCAGTTGGAGTCATGTCATTGAGCGATCGCGATCCTCTCCAGTGGGCGACGAGCCCCATTCACGGCATCCGGAGGTGCGCATGAGGCCGCTGGGGCGTGACCATGCCAGGACCCTGACGCTGATCTGTCCAGGACTGCGCGGCGCGCAGCCGATGACGCGGCTGGCGACGATCGATCGACTGGTGGCGCGCGCGTGGCGCGGCGAGGCCTGCGCGGGTGACGCCGCCTCGGCCATCCTCGATGCCTTCGGTCTGGCCAGCCCGCCCGGGCAGGATCGGCCCACCGCCGCGCTCGCTCTGCTTGGCGAGGACGGCGATCAGTCTCCCGGCGCTGACTATTGGTTGCATGCCGAGCCGGTCCATCTGCGTCCCGATCGTGACCGCTTGCTGGTGTTCGCTGGTGCGACGATCGCGCCGAGCCAGGAGGAGTCCGAGGCGCTGATCGCGAGCTTCAACCAGCACTTCGCGGCGGCGGGCTTGTGGTTGACGGCCCCGCACCCGCGGCGTTGGTATCTGCGCCTCGCGCAGGCACCGCGTTTGGTGACCCGGCCGTTGGCGGATGTCGTGGGCCAGCCGCTGCCACTCGACATCCCGAGCGGGGCGGATGCCCGGCGCTGGATCGGCCTGATGAATGAGGTCCAGATGCTCTTCTTCGACAGTCCGGTCAATCAGCGACGCGAGCGGCTCGGACAACCCCTGATCAATGGTCTCTGGACCTGGGGCGGTGGCCGCCTGCCGGATCCTCTGCCGGACCCCGGGCGGGCCTCCGCGCGCCGCCCCGACCTCGTCATTGGCGAGGATCCGCTCACGCGTGGAGTGGCGCGATGGGCGGGTGTCCCGCACCGAGAACACGCGCATTGGCCGTGGGGGGAGCAGGGCGCGCGACACACACTTCTGGTCTGGAGGCACTTGGAGGCGGCCCTCATGGCTCAGGATCTCGCGGCCTGGGACGCGGCGCTGATCGATTTGGACGCACGCCTGGCCGAGTGGGCCGAGCAGATCCGCCAAGGACGACTCCAGACCCTGCTGATCGACCCCGTGAGCAGTGGGCGGACCTGGCGCATCACCCGCTGGGCGCTGCGTCGTGTCTGGCGGCGTGGTGGCCTGGCCGCCTGCTCGAGCGCACAGGCGCGAGCACCGCTTTGGTGATGGATGCACTCATGCGCGCGGCTGACTGGCGCCGCATCCCGACCGCCGCTGGCCTCGAGCGCAGATTCAGTCAATATCCGAGATCATGTCCGCGGATTCGGGATCGGTTAAACTCATGCGAGATCTTCAATTCTTGCGATCGCTGAAGGACTGCCATCCCCGTCAGGCTCGGCATGGCGGGTGACTGATGCAGCGATCCAGTGAGGCCCCGATCGTCACATCCATCCATTGCCCGACCCGCGACGCCCCCGCCGAGCACGACCGCTGCGGCGGCGCGCGTGGGTGCGAGTCGCTCCTATTGTGCGATGCCGAGGGCCGCATTCGTTATGCCAGTGCGGCGATCTGTCGTGACTTGGGTTACCGGCTCGATCAGCTCCTCCAGCTCCGGATGACCGACCTGGAGCCTGCTTGCGACCCTGCATGTTGGAGCGCGCGCTGGCGAAGCTTGCACGAGCGACCGACTCAGGATCTGATCACCCAGCAGCGGTGCGGCGACGGCCGTCTCGCCGAGGTCGCGGTGCGCATCCAGTGGGTCGAGTCGGGCGGTTCGGCCTTGGCCGTGGTGTGCATGCGTGATCTGGATCTGGATCGGCCGCGCCGGCCGGTCGAGTCAGTGCGCGGCAGCGATGACATCTACCGTATGATGGTCGAGCAACAGCAGGACATGATCATCATGCTCGATCGCCAAAGACGCATGCTGTTCGTGAGTCCGAGCGCTTGCCGTGTCCTCGGCGAGCCGGCCGAGGCGCTGCTCGGGCGGGACCTCTTGGCGCTGCTGCACGAGGATGACCGTGACCGCGCCGTGGCCGCGCTGGAGACCCTGTCCCAGCCGCCGCATCATTGTCATGTCGAGCAGCGCACTGTCACGGCGCTGGGCTGGCGCTGGTTTGGTTGGTCGGACTCGGCGGTCTTGGATGAGCGGGGAGAGATCCAGGCGATCATCGGTGTCGGGCGCGACATCCATGAGCGCAAGCTTGCCGAGTTGGCGCACGAGGAGATCACGCGACACCTTCAACTGGCCATCGAAGGCGGGGGCATCGGCATCTATTCGGCTGATTTCGCGAGCGGCCGAGTCCGTGTCAGCCCGAGTTATCTGGCCATGCTGGGATATCCTGGAGAGCGGCTCGAGTACCCGCTCGATTGGTGGCGCGACAAGGTTCACCCGGATGATCTCCAGGCCGTGCAGGCACTCGGTGGGCCGATCCTGAGCGGCGAATCCGATCGCTTCGCGGCCGAATATCGCATGCGCCACAGTGATGGCCATTGGGTGTGGATCCAGGATTTCGCCAAGGTCTTTCAGCGCGCCACCAACGGCACCGCGATCCGTACCGCGGGGGTCCATCTGGATATCACCCCGCGCAAGACGGCCGAGCTCGAGCTGATGTTTCAGGCCGATCACGACCAACTGACCGGGCTGCTGAATCGGCGTGGCATCTGGGATGCGATCCTCCATGTCCATGCCCACTGCAGACGTGCCGCGCAAGGTTATTGCATCGCCATCTTGGATCTGGACCATTTCAAGTGGATCAACGATCGTCACGGTCATCAGGTCGGCGATGAGGTGCTCAAGCGCATCGCCGCCTTGCTGAAGTCGAGCCTACGCGAAGGTGACTGGCTCGGACGCTGGGGGGGCGAGGAGCTCATCCTGCTCATGCCATTGACGACCGAGGAGCAGGCCTGGGGTGTCATGGAGCGCCTGCGCGCACTGGTCGACGCGCACCGCATCACCGCCCTCGATCAAGGTCTGAGGATCAGCTTCAGTGGCGGCGTAGCGGCCTGCGCGCGCACCGACCAGACGGCCGATGACGTGATCAGTCGCGCCGATCGCGCACTCTACCAGGCCAAACGCGAGGGCCGGAATCGGGTCCTGCGCAGCAGCGATCTCAGCGCCGAGCGCTCGACGTTCGCCCGGCTGATCGCTAACGCGGTCCATCAAGCCCGGGTCTGGTCGGCGGTGCAACCCATCGTCGCGCTTCAGGATCGCGCGCTCGTCGCCGAGGATACCCTGGCGCGGATCACCAATCCCGACGGCTCGGTGCTGCCCGCGGCCTCATTCATCGATGTGGCGCGACGCTTCGATCTCTTGCATGAGATCGATCGGCTCTTGCTCGAGGATACACTCGGGCGCATGCGTCACCTGGAATCGGGCGTGCCGTTGCCTCAGTTCGTGCATATCTCGGATGCGCTGCTCAGACATCCGGAGCAGATCGCTACACTGGCCGAGACGATCGAGCAACGCTTGCCCACGGCCGCATCGACACCGCTGGTCCTGACGATCACGGAGGCATTGGTCGATGCCAACCCAGGTCGGGTCGTCGAGGTCTTGACCCCCCTGCTCGAGCGCGGCTGCCGTCTGGCCCTCGCGGGTTTCGGTGGTCCGCACTCCTCGTTGCGCCTGGTCGCCGACCTGCCGGTCAGTTTCCTGATCCTGGACCTGGAGCTGATTCGCCTGGCCATGGAATCGCCGCGTGGGCGAGCGGTCCTCGCCGCGATCCAGCATGGCGCCCGCTCACTTGGCATCATGACCATCGTCAAACGCGTCGAGGACGAGGCGTCCGCCGATTTCATGGCGAGCCTCGGGATCGATTGGGCTCAAGGTTATCTCTTCGGCCCCCCGTCCAGGCCGATCGAGCATCGCTGACGTTCGCTCCGACTCACCGCGCTCGAACGCTTGGCGAGCGCCCACGCCCATCGGCGCCGGTGCTGTTTGCCGACCGCGTGGAAGGCTGAGTCGGTTGCAAAAAATCCATGGTTACAGTATGGATGAGGGCTTTGGCCGGCTGCGCTTGCGTGCGCCTTGCGAGATCGGATTGACGAGGCTCTATAATGACTCGCGCTGGAACACAACCGCGTGTCGCGACTCGCGGGACCGCAAGGGAGAGACTCGTGAAGACGCATCCCAGCCGCGCCCTAGATCCGAATGATCCGAATGATCCGATGCGCCTGGACTCATCGCCGCAGGAGACACGCATCCTGCTGATGAGTGCTGATGCGACCGCGCGCGAGTGGTTGAGCAGGGTGCTGGTCGGGATCCCGCGGCTCGCCATCCAAGCGGTGCCTGATCTCTCGGCATTGGATCGCAGCGGGACGCCGCCCGCCTTGATCCTGCTCGATGACGGCCTGTCGGATCCAGATGCACTGAGCTGCTGTCGCACGCTCAAGGCCGATCCGGCCTGGCTGGAGGTGCCGGTCATCTACTGCATGCAAGCCGCCGATCCAGTAGATGCCGAGCGGGCCGTGCAGGCCGGCGCCACCGAGATCCTATCCAAGAGTGACCGCGCGGCGGTCTGGGGCGCGCGCCTGCGCACCCTGCTTGCGCTGCGCACGGCCAAGTGGCAGCAGGGGCTGCTCGAGCAGGCCCTGCTCCATGCCCGCCACGAGCTCGATCGCCTGGTCCGCATCGACAAGCCGACCGGCGTTTGGAACCGCCGCCATCTGGAGGAGGTCGTGCTCGGGGAGATCGAGCGTCTGCGCCGCTATGATCATCCGCTGAGTCTCATGATCCTCGATATCGATTGCCTCAAGCTGATCAACGATCGCCACGGTCACGGGGTGGGCGACCAGGTGCTCGCGCGCTTGGCATCACTGGTCATGTCGCGGATCCGCAACCTGGATTCGCTCGCCCGGTGGGGTGGGGGAGAATTCATCGTGCTCGCCCCGAACGCGACCCTCCTGGCCGCGACCATGATGGCCGAGCGTCTACGGGAGGTCATCGCCCAGAGCGACTTCACCCCAGTGGAGCGGTTGACCGTGAGCATCGGGGTGGCCGAATGCATGCCCGGAGAGTCCTGGGAGCATTGGCTCAAGCGCGCCGATGCCGCGCTGCATCGCGCCAAGGCCGGGGGGCGCGACCAGGTCCAGATCGCGCCGGAGAAACCGCGCCGCGCCGGTCTGGGCGAGCATGTCGCGGCGAATTTCGTGCAGCTTTACTGGCGCGAGAGCTATGCATGCGGCCATCCTGTGATCGATACTCAACATCGCGGTCTGTTCGATGACACCAATCGGCTCCTGAGCGCCATGCTCGCGGCCCAACCCCTCGCCGAGGTTGCCCGTCTGGTCGAGACCCTGATTGGCGATGTGATCCGTCATTTCAACGACGAGGAGGCCATCTTCACGGCCGCTGGATTCCCGGGGGCGGACCATCACCGCGCCATCCATCGCGCGTTGCTCGAGCGCGCCCATGACCTGGTGGCGCGCTTTCGCGCGGGGTCCTTGGCTATCGGCGAGCTGTTTCAGTTTCTTGCACACGATATGGTTGCTCACCACATGCTGAGATCGGATCGGGAATTCTTCGAGTATCTGCTGCCTCGGGGGGATGTTCAGCCGGGAGATGCGGAGAACAAGACGTGAAAAAGGCCATCCAGCCGAGAGGGAGCCGCCTGCCCGAAACCGCGCAGCAGCCGTTCGATGGCTATGTGGTGTGCATCGGCGCCTCCGCCGGTGGGCTCGACGCGCTCGAGAAATTTTTCAAGTCGTGTCCGATCGATCTCGGGGCAGCCTTCGTGGTGGTGCAGCATCTCTCGCCCGATCACAAGAGCATGATGAGCACCCTCTTGGGGCGGCATACCGAGATGCCGGTGACCATGGTCGAGGACGACCTGCAGATCGACGCCAATCAGGTCTATCTGATTCCGCCGGGGGCGATCATGCACGTGACCAAGGGGCACCTGCACCTGACCCCGAAGAACCCGCGCGGTCTGACCCTGCCGATCGATATCTTTTTCTCCTCGTTGGCGGACGTCTATGACCGCCACGCCGTCGGTATCATTCTCTCCGGAACCGGCACCGATGGCACCCGGGGGGCGGTGGCCATCAACGCGGCCGGCGGATTCCTCATGGCTCAGGAGCCCGAATCGGCGAAATTCGATGGCATGCCGCGCAGCGTGATCGCAACCGGCTTGGTGGATGCCATCCTGCCGGCCGAGGAGATCCCGGCACGACTTTCCGCCCATATCCACAATCTGCCCTACAAGGAGCTCGAGGTCACCAGGCCGAGGCTGGTCCCGCATGCCACCATGACGACCGAGGAGGTGATGGCGGCCCTGCTGCGCCTACTCCATCAGGTCGGCGGGATCGACTTCTCCGATTACAAGCCGACCACCGTCATGCGCCGCATCGACCGGCGCATGCAGGTCCGTCATACCCCCGAGCTCTATCAGTATTACGATCTGCTCGAGCATGACCGCAACGAGATCATCACCCTGAGGCGCGAGATGTTGATCTCGGTGACGAGCTTCTTTCGCGACCCTGAGACCTTCGCGGTGCTGGGCGAGCAAGTGGTCGGACCGATGGTCGCGGAGAAGCCGCTGGGGGAGACGATTCGGGTCTGGATCGCCGGGGTGGCCACCGGCGAGGAGGCCTACAGTGTCGGCATGCTCTTCATCGAGGCGTTCGAGCGCGCACGGCGCTGGCCCAACTTGAAGATCTTCGCCACCGATGTCGATCAGCAATGCATCGAGACCGCGGGTGTCGGTCAATATCCCGAATCGGCCGCCGCCGAGCTCTCGCCCGAGCGTCTGGAGCGCTTCTTCGTGAAGAAGGATGACCGCTTCGTCATCAAGAACGAGCTGCGCCAGTGCATCGTCTTTGCCCGCCACAACCTCTTGGCCGATCCACCCTTCACCAAGATGGATCTGGTGGTGTGTCGCAATACGCTGATCTATTTCAACTCGCCGGCCCAGGAGCATGCGTTGCGCTCGCTGCAATACGCGATCCGCGATGGCGGGGTCCTGTTGCTGGGCTCCAGCGAGTCGCTCTCGGCGGTGACCGAGGGTCTGCTGACGATCAGCGCCAAGCACAAGCTGTTTCGGCGTGTCGGTCCCATGTCATTGCCATTCGTCGAGCGCAAGCTCAGTGGCAGCTACCCAGTCCCGGTGACCAGCAAGACGCCGCAGCTGGCCAAGACGCGCCGGCGCTCGAGCGACAGTACGGTCGCGCACGCGGGCATGACGACCCTGCTCGCGCAATATGCCCCGCCCTCGATCGTGGTCAATCATGAGCACGAGGCGATCCATCTGTTCGGCGATGTCAATGCCTATCTCTATCCGCGCGAGGGTGCGGCGAGCCTCGAGATCAATCGTCTGCTGCCCGAGAGTCTGACCCCGGTGGCGGCGGCGCTGCTCTACAAGGCCGCTCGGGACCGGACATCGATCATGTCCGATCTCATCGACGTGACCTTGCAGAGCGGCGAGCGTCGCACCATTCGTCTCTCCGCTCATCCGGTGCAAACCGAGAGCGATGAGCGGCTCACCCTGCTGTGTTTCGAGACCTCTCAGGTCCATGGCGATCTGTCGGCGATCGCACCCTTGGACGTGGGTGCCGAGACCATGGCCCGGGTCTCGATCCTCGAGCGCGAGCTCGGGGCGACCCGCGAGAGTCTGCAAGCGACCATCGAGGAGCTGGAGACCTCCAACGAGGAGCTGCAAGCGACCAACGAGGAGCTGATGGCCTCCAATGAGGAGCTGCAGAGCTCCAACGAGGAGTTGCAATCGGTCAACGAGGAGATGAGCACGGTCAACGCCGAGTTTCAGGAAAAGATGCTGGTCCTCAGTCGTGTCAATGCCGATCTCGACAGCATGGCCAAGGCTGCCGGCGTGGCGACCATCTTTCTCGACGCCGATCTGTCCATCACTCGCTTCAGTCCAGACGCCACCCAGATCTTCAAGCTGCGCGATTCAGACGTTGGCCGACCGCTCGATGACATCTCGCACAATCTGCGCTATCCCGATCTGATGCAGGATCTGCAGCAGACCCTGCGCACCCAGCGCCCGGTCGAGACCGAGGTTGCCACGCTCGATGACAAGAAGACCTATCTGATCAGAGTCTTGCCCTATCTGGTGCCATCGACCACGATCCATGGCGTGGTGGCGACCTTCGTGGATGTGACCGCCTTTCATGATGCGCGGCGTCTGCAGTCCATCCTCGATGCCCTGCCCGAGCATATCGCGGTGCTCGATCATGGCGGAGGCATCGTCATGGTCAACGCCGCCTGGCGGCGTTTCGCGCAGGCCAACGGTGACCAGCAGCTCACCCGCAGCGGTCCCGGGGCGAATTATCTGGAGGTCTGTCGAGCCGGGCTGGAGCAGAGCGATCCGGATGCCACGGCCGCCTATCGTGGTCTGCGCGCCGTGCTCGAAGGCAGCATGCCGATCTTCTCCATGGAATATCCCTGCCACTCACCGAGCGAGGAGCGCTGGTTCGTGATGAATGTCGCGCCAGTGATGAATCAGGACCTCGGTGCGGTGGTCAGCCATATCAATATCAGTACCTGGCAGCGCGTCCTTGTTCCATGAAACACCCCAAGGTCAATCTCACAGAGCTGCGTGAGCGTGCCGAGCAGGCCATTGCCGAGAGCCGGATCAGTCTGGTCGATGGGGTGGACACCCACGGGTTCGACCTCTTCCATCTGATCGAGGAGCTGCGGATCTATCAGGCCGAGCTGGAGATCCAGAACGAGGAGCTGGCACAGGCCCAAGACAGGATCGCGGTGGCCCTCGAGCGTTATCGTCTGCTCTTTGATCATCTGCCGGTGCCAGCCCTGCTCCTGGATGGACGTGGCTTCATCCTCGAGCCCAATCGGCAGGCCATCGAGGTCCTCGGTCTGAGTCGCAACACCGCGCTGCAACATGGATCGATCTTCCAGCTCTTCGACTTCGAGAGTCGTGCGCGGCTCTATCCGGTGTTGCGCGGCATCGCGGGCGCGGATCTCAGCAGTCTGGATTTTCTCGGTCTGAAGCTCGACTCCGATCAGAGCCTGCCATGCGATGTCCATGTCATGCACCTGCGCGCCGAGGCGGTGCATGAAGAGCGCTCATTGTTGGTTCTGGTCGACCGCAGCGCCGACCTGGCGCTGCGCGAGAGCGAGCATGCCTGGCGCAGCCTGGCCGACAGCAGCAGCGCACTCATCCTGATCTCGGATCTGGATCGCCGCTGCATCTATTCCAATCAGGCCTGGCGTGATCTGACCGGCTGGGCACCGGAAGAGCGCACCGACCAAGACTGGGTCGAAAGCATTCATCCGGATGACCGCGCACGCTGCATCGCCGTCTACGCGCAACATGTCACGCGGCGCGAGCCCTTCAGTCTGGACTATCGATTACGCCAGCATGATGGTGATTACCGCTGGGTGCGGGCCTCGGCGACCCCCCGTCATGCGAGTGACGGACGCTGCATCGGCTATATCGACCAGTGTCTGGACATCACCGATCGGGTCGAGGTCGAGAACGAGCTGCGCCGGGTCTCGCACAAGCTATTGGAGGCGAAACAGGCCGCCGAGTCGGCCAATGTGGCCAAGAGCGCCTTTCTGGCCAACATGAGTCACGAGATCCGTACCCCGATGAACGCGGTGATCGGACTCTCACAGCTGCTCCTCGACGATGAGCTGACGGCGCGCCAGAAAGGCTATTTGAATCAGATCCAGAGCTCGTCCATGTCCTTGCTGGAGTTGTTGAGCGATCTCTTGGATTATTCCAAGATCGAGGCCGGTGTCCTGCGCATCGAGCCGATCCCGTTGCGCATCGAGGATTTGATCACGGCCTGTCGGCTGCGCTTCGAGTCGAGCGCTCAGGACAAGCAGCTCGACTTGGCGTTCAGGGTGGACGCGGCGGTCCCGCCGATCCTGGTCGGTGACCCATTCCGGCTGCAGCAGATTCTGGACAATCTGGTTGGCAATGCCGTGAAGTTCACCACCACCGGCGCGATCCTGGTCAAGCTCGATCTGGCCGAGCCCGAGGGCAGGCTGCCTCTCAACCCTGAGACGAGTGCGCGCACCCGACTCCTGCGCGTGTCGGTGAGCGACACCGGGATCGGTCTCTCCCCCGAGCAGCAAAGTCAGTTGTTCACGCCCTTTCATCAAGTGGACATGTCAATGACCCGACGCTACGGCGGTACCGGGTTGGGTCTCGCCATCAGCAAGCGACTGATCGAGCTGATGGGTGGACGGATCGGTCTGATGAGCGCCCCGGGCCAGGGAAGTACCTTCTGGTTCACCATCCGGTTGGGTGTGCACGAAGGGCCGATCGTTGCCGTCGCGCAGGGGGATGGGGCAGGGGGCGAGTCTCGCGCGGACAGGTCCGCCCGGTCTGGCGACGCGACCACGGCCGCGGCCGATGAGCGCGCGGCGACGCTCGATCCAGTCTTACTCCTGCCGCGGTTGATCCAGCTCCTACGCCTGTTGGAGCATGGTCTTGCCAAGGCGCGCCGACTCAATGCCGAGATCGAGCCACTGTTCGCTGACAGCGACTTGCGTGATGACTACACGCGCATCTCCGCCGCGATCAATCGGCTCGATTATGCGACCGCCGCCAAGCACCTGCGGCGTCTGGCCGAGCAACAGGGATGGAGTCTGGCATGACCATCTCCGATCCAGCCCGTATCCTGGTCGTCGACGATACGCCGATCAATATCGAGATCCTGCTCGGCATGCTCGAGGAGGATTACGAGATGAGCTTTGCGACCTCGGGCCGCCAAGCGCTCGCTCTGCTCGCCAAGGGGCGGCTGCCCGATCTGATCTTGCTCGACGTCATGATGCCTGAGATGGATGGCTATGCGCTCTGCGCGACCCTGCAGGAGAACGAGGACACGCGCGAGATTCCAGTGATCTTCGTGACCGCGCGGACCGACGCCGAGAGCGAGCGACGGGCACTCGCGGAGGGTGGTGTCGATTTCATCCACAAACCCGTCAATCAAACCGTGCTGCGCGCCCGTGTCGCATTCCATCTGGAGCTGCGGCGGCGGGCCTGTGCATTGCAGGCACTCAACGCCGAGCTCGCGGATCATCGCAACCATCTCGAGGAGCAGATCCAGTTGCGCACCACTGAGCTCGCGGAGGCCCGGGACGCCGCTGAAGCGGCCAGCCGGGCCAAGAGCGTCTTTCTGGCCAACATGGGCCATGAGCTGCGGACCCCGATGAATCAGATCATTGGCCAGTCCTGGTTTCTGAAACGCGAGCTGCGCGACACGGACGCGCTCGCGCGGGTGTCACAGATCGAGGTGGCCTCGCGACAGCTCTTGCAGCTGATCAACGATCTCCTTGATCTCGCCAAGATCGAGACCGATCGTCTCAGGCTCCAGGTCGTCGATCTGGATCTGGGCAATCTCTGCGCGCGTCTCATGGAGCGCTATCATGATCTGGCCGAGACGAAGGGTCTGACACTCATCCTGGAGCTCGACCCCAAGGTGCCGCCACGTCTGCGCGGCGACGCGTTGCGGCTCGATCAGATCCTGTCCAATCTGCTCGACAATGCGATCAAGTTCTCCGATCGTGGCAGCATCCACCTGCGGGTGGAGCGCGAGACGACACACGCGGAGGCCGTGACCGTGCGTTTCGCCGTCGCCGATCAAGGCATCGGGATCGCCCCCGAGGTCTTGAATGGGGTGTTCCGCCCCTTTGAGCAGGGCGACGGCTCCAGCACGCGCAAATATGGTGGCAGCGGTCTAGGACTGGCGCTGTGCTGGCGTCTGATCGCCTTGATGGCGGGTGCGCTGAGGGCCGAGAGCACACCGGGGCGCGGGAGCTGCTTCCACTTCAGTCTCCGTCTCCCCATCGCCCAGCCGTGTGACGACGAGGATCCGCCGCTCGATTGCGCCGCTCGGTCGCGGATCGCGGCCTCAGTCAGCCTCATGCTGGAGCTCCTCGCGGTGGGTGATCTCCAGGCACGGGCCCTGTATGCCGAGTCTCCGACACTCTACGATGGCATCCTACGCGAGCAGGTGGCTGACTTTCGCGCGGCACTCGATGCGTTCGATTTTGAGCTGGCCGCGCGCATCATTCGCACGGCCGAGGAGACGAGCTCCACTCACTGATCCATCCCAAGCCGCGAGCGAAACCACCCCATCGCCCGCGGCCTCGGGCTCGTTGACAACGGACAGACGAAGATACCAGGTCCATGGCGCGCATTCTGATCGTCGAAGACAGCCGTATACAGGCCGAAATGCTCAGGCGGGTGCTGGTCGAGGAGGGTCACCAGATCAACATCGGTCGAGACGGCGCCGAGGGTCTCGAGCTGGCGCGCGCCAGCCGGCCCGATCTCATCATCAGCGATGTCACCATGCCGGTCATGAACGGCTTCGATCTGTGTCGCGGCATTCGCGCTGACCCTGATCTGGACTCGGTCCCGGTGATCTTGCTCACGGCCATGAGCGGGGTGGAGGATGTGATCGAGGGGCTGAACGCGGGAGCCGACAACTATGTCGCCAAACCCTATGACACCGCCCTGTTGCTGGAGCGGGTCGCCATGGCGCTGGCGCGTCCAAGCGGGGTCGCCCGCGAGTCCAAGATCCGCTTGCGGGCCACCGCGCATGGCGGAAGGGTCGAGGTGGTCACCGGTCCGCAGCAGATGCTCGACCTGCTCTTGTCCATCTATGACAATGCATTGGAGCAGAATCGGCTGTTGACCGCCGCCCAGGATCAACTCGCCACGCTCAACGCCCGTCTGGAGGCCGACAACCAGCGCAAGACCGAGACCGTGCATCACTTGCAGTTCTATGACCGACTCACCGGTCTGGCCAATCGTCGTCTACTGCTCGAGCGACTGAGCGCGGCACTCGCGGCCTGTGCCCAGGGAGGCTGTCATGCCGCCATCCTGGTCGTCAATCTGGACGACTTCCGCTTGCTCAATGACAGCAAGGGATATGACAGCGGCGATCGACTGCTGCTCGGGATCGCCGAGCGCCTGGCGAGCTTGATCCGACCCGGCGACAGTCTAGCGCGCTTGGGTGCCGATGAATTCGCGCTCCTGCTCACCGACATCGGTGCGACCAGGGATCAGGCGATCGCGTCGGCCATGGCCTGCGCCGATCATGTGCTCTCCACCATCCAGCGCCCCTTCGATCTCGGTGATGAGCAATATCTGTGCAAGGCATCGATTGGGATTTCATTGTGTGGAGGTGATGAGCAGGCGCCGGCCAATGTGCTCAAGCATGCCAGCCTGGCACTGGCCGCCGCCAAGCGGGCCGGATACAACCAGGTCGAGTTTTTCGGTGATCGCATGCGCATCCAGGTCGAGCAGCGCTTCACGCTCGAAAGTCAGCTGCGCCATGGCATCCCAGACGAGCTGGCGTTGATGTACCAAGGACAGGTCGATCACCGGGGTGTGGTCATGGGTGCTGAGGTGCTGGTGCGTTGGCAACATCCGCATTTGGGCATGGTGTCACCCGCCACCTTCATCCCCCTGGCCGAGGAGACCGCGCTCATCCAACCCATCGGTCAATGGGTCTTGAGGACGGTTTGTAGGCAGATCAAGGCATGGGAGAGCGATCCACGTCTGTGTCGACTGCTCTTGGCTGTCAATGTCAGCGCCCAGGAGTTCAAGCAGCCTGATTTCGTGGATCAGGTGACGTCGATCCTGCGCGCCACTGGCGCCAACCCAGGACGGTTGAAGCTCGAGCTGACCGAGAGCATCCTGGCCACCGATACAGATGATGTCGTCGCTAAGATGACCGTCTTGAAATCACGAGGGATCTCGTTCGCGTTGGATGATTTCGGAACCGGTTTCTCGTCCTTGTCCTATCTGAAGAAGATGCCGATCGACCAGTTGAAGATCGACCGCTCGTTCATTCGAGACATCACCACCGATGCCAACGATGCCTCGATCGTGCGCACCGTGATCGCACTCGGCCATAGTCTGGGTCTGGCGGTCATCGCCGAGGGGGTGGAGACCGAGGCGCAGCGTGACTTCCTGGCACGCAATGGGTGCACTGAGTATCAAGGCTTTCTGTTCAGCCGCCCGGTACCGGTGGAAGACTTCATACGCATGCTCGCCTTGTCCGATGGCGCCAAGGAGACGTCGCGGACCCCGCGGCAGGCCTCCACTGCCTGATCTCACCCAGGGGCGAGGGGCGGGGAGGGCTCATGCGTCAGGCGATGGCGTGCGCTCCGGCGCGCCGCGCAGCGGGTAGCGCGCGGCGATCTCGCGCCCCTTCTCGCGCAGCAGCTCCAGCAAGAGATCGATATGGCGGCGATGGGTGCGGAACGAGAGCGTGGCCAAGCGGATGAAGACCCGTCCATCGATCACCGAGGTGGAGACGAACAGCCGCCCGTCCGCGCGAATCGCCTCGGCCAGTCGATGGTTGGCGACATCGGCGAGCGCCGGATCACGGGTATCGAGACGGTAGAAGGTCACCGAGAGATCAGGCTCGGGCCCCAGGATGAAGCCGGGCAGCTCACGCATGCGCATGCGGAAATAGCGGGTCAGCAGGAGCTTCTCCCGTAAACAGGCCTTGAAGGGCGCGGTGCCATGGAGCATCAGTGGCAGCCACATCCGCAGACCCCGATAGTGTCGCGTCAGCTCGGGCGACAGATCCGCGGGCGAGAGCTCGTCACCGCTGTGCCAGGCATCCTGCATGTAGTTGGCGGTGTAGTGATGCGCATCCAACAGCAAGCGGCCATCGCGGACCAGCAAGGCGCCAGTGCCGGAGGGCAGGAAGAGACTCTTGTGCGGATCGATCACCAGCGAGTCCGAGCGCTCGATCCCGCTGAAGCGCTCGCGCAGCTCATCGAGCAGCATGAAGAATCCGCCATAGGCGGCATCGACATGGAACCAGGCCCCGTGCTCGGCGGCGAGATCGGCGAGCGCATCCAATGGATCGATCGCGCCGGTGTCCGTGGTGCCGGCCGAGCCGATGATCAGCGCGGGCTCGAGACCCTGTGCGCGGTCATGTCGGATGCACTCACGCAGGGCCGCGGGGTCCATGCTGTGACGCTCGTCGAGGGCGATGTCACGACGCACCGCCTCAGCGAGTCCAGCGATGCGGATGGCCTTGCGCAGACAGTGATGCATGTGCGCCGAGCCATAGATGACGGAGCGCGCGATGCGCTCGCCCCGACTGGCACGCGCGTCGCGCGCGGTGACGATCGCCGAGAGGCTGGCGAGACTGCCGCCCGAGGCCAGATAACCGGCGGTGCTCGCGGGATAGCCGACCAGATCCCGGATCCACTCGATCAGCATGTTCTCCATCTGCACCGCGCCTGGCGCGGCATAATGGAGCCCAGCATAGCGGTTGGTGACGGCCGCCAGATAATCACCCAAGGCGCTGGCCTGGAGACCTCCCCCGGGGATGTAGCCCAGATGGCCGCCGCTGGCGGCATCGATCCCGTTCTCGAGCACCACGGTGGAGAAGATCCGCAGTACCTCATCGAACGTCCTGCCCTGCTCGCTGATCGGCCAGCGACGGATCTCCTCGACCGGCTCGCCCGGTACATAGGTCGGGTGCTCATCGAGTCGATCGAGTCGCTCGCCCGCAAGCCGCGCGGCCGATCCCAGCCACGCCTCCCGCTGCCTCCGATCCGGTTCCAAGGGCCTCGCCGCGGCCTCCGCCTCGGCGATCGACAAGATCAAAGGGTCCATCGAGCTCACCGCTTGCTCCACTGACAACCATCCAGCATTCGAGGCGGTCAATTATACTCGACACCGATCGGCTGTCGCTCCCTGCCCGCACGAGCACCTCAGGGGATAGCCTCGATCACGCCATCGGCCGGCAGCGGACCCCTGATCCTGCCATCGGTCCTCCGCCCCGATCAGCGATCGATCTCATCCGTTCCAACGACTCCAGACCGAGCGCCCCCCAAGAGGTCCCGCAAGACCGCCAGTCCGGCCGTCTTGTCCGCGCATCTGAGGATGGCCGCGCGGCCGGGCGTGAGCGGGTCGGCATCGATGCGCACACCACGCGCGGCCGCGGCGGCCTGCTGCGCCGCGTCGATCTCGACCTCGCCGAAGACCGAGATCAGATGGCCGCCGGGGATGGGGGGTGGGGGGATGAAGGTCTCGCCATCGACCAAGGCCACCCAGGCTGGCATGAAGTCCGGGCCATAGACATCGAAGAATCCATTGGAGCCGCGCAGATGGGCCTCGATCGGCCGCCCGCCGATCATCTCCAGGTTGCAGAGCCCGGTGTAGCCCTTCAGGTGGCGGCGGATCCAGGCACCGATCAGTGGCTCCAGCTCGGTGAGATCGACACCGATCTCCCACGCGATCGGCCGCTCCTGATCCTTCTCAGCGGCGCCGCGGCTGTGGGCGAACCAGAGCGGCTCGCCGTCGCGCACCAGACAATCGCTGCTGGTGTGAGGGCCCGTGAGCCGCTCGCACCAGAAGCCGCCGGGCTCGTTTGGGACCGCGTCGGCGGGCACCGCGCGGGCCCGCAGCGCCATGCCCGCGAGATTGATGATCGGCTTCACGAAGACCCGCGCGCTCGGGTCGATGCCCAGGTCGGTCGGGGCGACACCGCAGGGGGCGGCGCGCAGTCCGGCGTCTATGGCCAGCGCGAGCTTGTCGTAGACCTGTCGATGCCGCGGATTGAGCCGCCAGGCCGCGGCATCGCTCACTGCCACCGGCGTGCGCGGCGTTGGCTGAAAGAGTCCTTCACGTCCAGGACGAATGCCGATGAAGGGCATGGCGCATCTCCTCTCGAGCGCAGGCGCGGTGGCGCAATCTGGTTGACCGCTAGGCGGCCTCCAGCGCGATGGCTGTCGCCTCGTCCGTGCTGCCCTGGGTGTCGGCCGCGCGCACCCGCTCGACCTGGCAGAGCAACGACTTGAAGGGCGGGAAGCCGCTGATCGGGTCGAGGTGACGATCATCGGTGAGCTCGTTGACGTTGGCGTCGTTGCGCCCGTGGGTGCAATGGACCACGCCCGGCTTGATGCGATCCGTGACCTTGGCGACGAACCGTACTGCACCACGTGGCGAGCGGACCATGACCGGATCACCATCGGCGATCGCACGTGCCGCGGCATCCTCGGGGTGGATCTCGACCAGCGGGTGCGGGATCACCTCGCGCAGGCGGGCGATGTGATTGTGTTGCGAATGGGTGTCATACTTGGTGCGCGCGCCACTGGTGAGCACGAGCGGGAAGTCGCGCGCCAACTCGGGCGTGGAGAGCGGACTCTCGGGTGGCTCGCGATAGATGGGAAGACCATCATGACCCGCCTCGCGCAGCTCGAGCGAGTCGAATTCGATCTTGCCCGTGCGGGTGCGAAACCCGCGTAGCCGATAGAGTCGGTCGGCATCCAGATAGCCGTGCTCGACGAGATCCTCGATCGCCTGGGCATAGACGGTGACGCCATCCGGATTCTCATAGACCTCGCGGCGAATCTCCTCGGGGATCCCGGTGGCCGCTTCGGCCCAGGACGCCTCCAGGTCACCATGCCAGAACTGCTCGTCCATGCCGAGTCGGACCCCGAGCTCGAGGAAGATCTGTCCGTCCGGTCGCGCCTCGCCCTTGGGCGCGACCACGGGTCGGCGATAACGCAATTCGCCCTGATAGGCGCAACCCGGGTAGGCGATCAGCGCTGGACGCTCCAGGTTGGTCGCCGCCGGCAACACGAAATCGGCCATGCGTGTGGCGGGATTGTGGAAGAAGTCGGTGGCGACGAAGAAATCGAGCGCTCCGAGTGCCTGCTCCATCCGTTTCGAATTGGGCCACATGGCGGTGTTGATCCCCATCGCCAACAGGGCACGGATGCGCTGTGGCTTGCCATCCAGGATGCAGTCGGGCAGCAGCATGCTCTGCCCGGCCGGCCAGTAGCGCGTCCAGACTGGGTAGACCTCGTCACCGATGCGTGGCGGTAGGTGCGCGAGACAGTGATCGAAGAGCTCGATCGACTTGGGTGCCGCCTTGTCGTTGTAGAAGCGGTTGCCGCCCTCGCGATCGATGTTGCCGGTGACGGCTGAGAGCAGGATCACCGCGCGATGGTTCTGGAACCCATTGGTGTGCTGCACGGTGGCGGTGGGCGAGAGCGTGATCTGAGCCGGCGGGGTGGTCGCGAACAGCTCGGCGGCACGTCGCAGATCCGCCTCGGGCACGCCACAGATCGCCGCCACTCGCGCCGGGGTGAAATCCGCGACATAGTCACGAAAGGCCTCGACACCATTGGCCCACTCATCGAGCAGGGCCTGATCCTGCCAACCGTTGGCGAAGATCAGATGGTGGAAGCCGAGCGCGAGCGCACCGTCGGTCCCGGGACGGATCGCCAGATGGACATCGGCCTCATCGGCCAAGGGGGTGCGCCGCGGATCGACCACGATGAGCGTCTTGCCGGGACGACGCAACACCAATGGATGGGTGTCGAACGGTGGGATGGAGCCGCGCGGGTTGGTCGACCAGATCAGATGGCAACGTGTCTTGGGTGAGACGACCGTGGATGTGGTCTTGATCTTATAGCCGAAGGTCACCTTCTCGGCGACCATGGTCGCCGAGAAGCAGCAGCCGCTCTCGGTGAGATAGTTCGGTGAGCCGAAGGCATGGGCGAGACGCTGCAGCTGAGGGCGCGCCTCCTTGGTATAGCCGGCGAAGAAGGCCACCGCCGGCGCGCCATGCTCGGCCTTCACCGCCGCCAGACGCGCCGCGATGCTGGAGAGTGCCTCGTCCCAGCTCACCGGCGTGAAGGCGCCACTGCCGCGCGGTCCCACGCGCTTGAGCGGTTCGAGCAGACGCTCTGGATGGTTGCGTCGATCCAGCTGCGTGGTGCAGCGTGGGCAGTCGGGCCCCTGGACGCGCACCGGCTCGCCGAGCGCGTCGAGCTCGACCTGAATCGCGCAGTTCGCATCACATTCGTAACAGGTGCTGGTTTTCCAGGTCATGTCTCGATCCGTTGGTGGTCGTCGTGATTTCGCCTCGCACTCTGATGTCCGCACCCTGGCCGTGAAAGACAAGGGGGGCACCTCCAGGAATGTGCCCGACAATGGCCGTGCAATGGGTATCATACTCAGGATTCCAGCGATCGATCGCGCCGCGGCGATCCGCACCGGTCGATGCGCGGGATCCGAATATTCCAGTCTTTCCCTGGAAGAAACATGTGAGAGCAACGATCGAGGAGGCACATCATGGTAGCGGATCCACACGGCGGGGAGACGGTCGGCGTCGACTCCAATGGGGCGAGTGCGTTGACCGAGGACGATCGCTGGGTCGACCTGGACGGGCAGCGGATGCGCGTGAGCGACCTGATCGAGGAGCGTGCCCAGCTGCGCCATCATCTGGCGGAGGTCAAGAAGGAGAGCCGCACGGCGATGACCCGGCGACGTGACGAGCAGGAGCTCAAGCCATTCCAGGCCGAGTTGATCCGCATGCAGAAACATCTGGAGGAGACCCACAAACGTCTCATCATCCTCTTCGAGGGACGTGACGCCGCCGGCAAGGGGGGCACCATCCGGCGCGTGACCCGCTACATGAACGAAAAGCACTATCGTGTCGTGGCCCTTGGCAAGCCTACCGAGCATCAGCGCACCCAATGGTTCTTCCAGCGCTATGTCGAGCAGTTCCCGCATGGCGGCGAGCAGGTGCTGTTCGACCGCAGCTGGTACAACCGTGCCATGGTGGAGCCGGTGTTCGGCTTCTGCACCCCGGAGGAATACGAGAACTTCATGTACGGGGTCAACGGCTTCGAGAAAGACCTGGTGCGCCAAGGCACGATCCTGGTCAAGCTCTATTTCAGCGTCACCAAGGACGAGCAGGCACGCCGCTTCGAGCGGCGCAAGACCGACCCGCTGCGACAATGGAAGCTCTCCGAGATCGATGTCCAGGCGCAGGATCGCTGGGACGATTTCACCCATCAGAAATTCGAGATGCTGCGTCGCACCCACACCGCCTGGGCGCCCTGGACCATCATTCGCTCCAACAGCAAGCCCAAGGCTCGGCTGAACGCGATCAAGGCCATCCTCAACGCCGTGCCCTATCCACGTCTGCAGCCGCACCTGGATTTCGTGCCCGATCTCGACGTGGTCGTCTCGGGCGCGCGCGAGCTGGAGATCATGCAGGCTCAGATGCTGCGTGAAGGACGCTTCACGGTCTGATGGGTGGCTGGCGTTCTGCCGCCGGGTGAGGTGACCCCGGCGCCCGGCTCAGGCCCCCGCCGCACGGCGCCTGTCGCGGGGACGGGCGGGCCGCTGGCGCGCGGGGCCTTGCCGGCGCCCTGCCAGTGCCACGCCAGCGCACTCGTCACTGCCGCGGCGGCGCTGACCGTGCCGCCTGGCGACCAGGGATCAGGACGGATGCGCCGATCCGCTCATGGTGAGGAGACGTTGCGCCTGCTGCTCGACCAGGCGCACGCCGTTCAGGCTCGCCCCCGCGTCGAGACCGCGGGCGCTCTGCTCGAGACTGGCGAGCGCGCCATCGAGTGCCGGCACGCCACAATAGCGTGTCGCCCCGCGCATCTGGTGGGCCTGCTCGGCCAGCCCGGACCAGTCGGCGGTGGCGAGCGCGGCGCGCAGACGCGCCAGGTCCTCGGGCAGACCCGTGAGCAGCATGGCGAAGAGCTCTGCGGCGAGCGCAGGGTCACCGTCCGTGTTGGCCAGCGCCATCTCCAGATCGCGCGCGGGCAGGTCATCCGCGCCGCTGATCGGCTCGTTCATGCTCATCTTTCCTCCTGATGTCGCTCCAATATCCATGTCGTGGATAAGACGATAGCATGAAAATACACGAAAAGAAAATCACCCAGTCAGTCCGCGCGGCCTGAATCCGCTTGGTCGCAGCGCCGCGCTCGTGCAGAATGCGCCTGATCGAATCCCATGTGCGCGCGATGCGACCAGACCATGTCCTATCCCACGATCGAAGACTTCGTCGGCAAGACCCCGCTGGTGCGACTCCAGCGTCTGCCCGGCGACACCGACAACCTCATCCTCGCCAAGCTCGAAGGCAACAATCCGGCCGGCTCGGTCAAGGATCGGCCGGCCTTGAACATGATCCGCGGCGCCGAGGCGCGCGGGACCATCAAGCCAGGCGACACACTGATCGAGGCCACCAGTGGCAATACCGGGATCGCCTTGGCGATGGCGGCGGCCATCCGCGGCTATCGCCTGGTGCTGATCATGCCCGAGCACATGAGTGCCGAGCGGCGCGGCGTGATGCGCAGCTTCGGCGCCGAGATCATCCTCACGCCGCGTGCTGGCAGCATGGAGGCGGCGATCGATCTGGCCAAGGCGATGGAGGCGCGTGGTGAGGGTGTGCGGCTCGATCAGTTCTCCAACCCGGACAATCCGGCCGCGCACTATGCCTCGACTGGTCCGGAGATCTGGCGTGACACCGCGGGTCGGGTGACTCATTTCGTGAGCGCCATGGGCACGACCGGGACCATCATGGGCACTGGACGCTATCTCAGGGAGCAGAATCCAGCGATCCAGATCGTCGGCGTCCAGCCCGAGGAGGGCTCCAACATCCCCGGGATCAGACGCTGGCCGGCGGACTACCTGCCGCGCATCTTCGATCCCGCCGGGGTGGATCGGATCATCGACGTCTCGCAGACACTCGCCGAGCAGACCGCCCGCGATCTCGCCGCCCGCGAGGGCATCTTCGCCGGGGTCTCATCGGGCGGGAGCATCGCGGCGGCCTTGCGGCTCTCGCGCGAGACGCAAGGGGCGCTCATCGTGGCCATCGTCTGCGACCGCGGCGATCGCTATCTCTCCACCGGGGTCTTCCCGGATTGATCGGATCGAGACACCATGTCGCGTCAACGCAAACCAGTCCCGACCGAGCCGATCGAGGCCGAGATCACGACACTCACCCATGAGGGCCGCGGTCTGGCACACCATGCAGGCAAGGCGGTCTTCGTCGATGGCGCGCTCGCTGGCGAGCGGGTGCGCTTTCGCTACACGCGCACCCAGCGCCGCTATGACGAAGCCGTGGTGATCGAGGTCCTGCGCGCCGCGCCCGAGCGGGTGACCCCGCGCTGCGCGCACTTCGGCGTCTGCGGTGGGTGCAGCCTCCAGCACATGGCGGCGAGCGCGCAGATCCGCGCCAAGCAGGCGAGTCTCGAGGATGTCTTGGCACGCATCGGCAAGGTGACGCCCGACACCTGGCTTGCGCCGCTGACCGCCGAGGCCTGGGGCTATCGACACAAGGCGCGGCTCGGGGTGCGCTACGTGGCCAAGAAGGGTCGCACACTGGTCGGCTTTCGCGAGCGCGGCGGCTCCTTCATCACCGACATGCAGGTGTGCGAGGTGCTGCATCCGGCGGTCGGCCAGCGCATCGCGGCGATCGCCGACATGATCCACACCCTGAGCATCCGCGAGCGCATCCCGCAGATCGAGGTCGCGATCGGTGATACCCCACCGGTGTTGGTCTTTCGCGTGCTCGCCCCGCCGAGCGAGGCCGATCTGGAGACGCTGATCGGGTTCGGCGCGCGCGAGGGCTTCCACATCTATGTGCAGGAGGGTGGCCCCGAGACGGTCCGGGCGCTGCCAGGTCAGGCCATCGCTCTGCATTACGAGCTGCCGCGCCTGGATCTGCGCATCGGCTTCGCCCCCCTCGACTTCACCCAGGTGAACCTGGGTCTCAATCGCGCCATGGTGGATCAGGCACTCGCGCTGCTCGATGTCCAGCCGCACGAGCGGGTGCTCGATCTGTTCTGCGGTGTGGGTAACTTCACGCTCCCGCTCGCGCGTCGGGCGGGGCAGGTCGTGGGGGTCGAGGGCGATGCCGGGCTGGTGGCGCGGGCGCGGGCGAACGCGACCGCCAATGCCATCACCAACGCAGGTTTCCATGTCGCCGACCTCGCTGGCCAGATCGCCGCCGAGCCCTGGGTGGGCGAGACCTTCACCAAGGTCTTGCTCGACCCGCCGCGCAGCGGTGCGCTGGCGGTGCTCGACTGGCTCCCGCGCCTGGGTGCCGAGCAGGTGCTCTATGTCTCCTGCTATCCGACGACCTTGGCGCGCGATGCCGATCGTCTGGTCAATAGTCTCGGATATCGGCTGGTCGCCGCCGGTGTCATGGACATGTTTCCACAGACCGCTCATGTGGAGTCGATGGCCTTGTTCGAGCGCGACCTCGCGCGCTGACCGCGCGGGTGGCTGGAGTCAAAATCGGGGGTCACATCATGGCAGTGGAGATCGAACGCAAGTTTCTGGTGGAGGGCGAGTCCTGGCGCGCGGCGGTGGAGCGTCGCGATACCATCCTCCAAGGCTATCTGGTGGAGTCTGGACCCTTGACCCTGCGGGTCAGGGTCAAGGGTGGGCGCGGTTTCCTGACCATCAAGGGCGCGACGACTGGGGTCAGTCGCATCGAGTACGAATATGAGATCCCACTCGCGGATGCCCGCGAGATGCTGGAAACACTCACTTGTCTGCCGGTCATCGAGAAGGTGCGTCACCTGGTGCGCCACGGCGAGCACCTGTGGGAGATCGATGTCTTCGCCGGCGCGAATGCTGGTCTGGTCCTCGCCGAGATCGAGCTCACGGCGGAGGACGAGTCCTTCGACCGACCGGACTGGGCCGGGCCCGAGGTCTCGGATGATCCACGTTATTTCAACCGCAATCTCGCCTCCCACCCCTACACTCACTGGTAGGCCAGGGGATCGCGCGCGCTCTTGGGCACTGCTCCTGGCGCTCATCCTGCCCGGCCTGATCGGCGGTTGTCGGCCAGTGCCACCGCCGCATGATGGGCTGAGGTTCGGGCTCGCGACCCCGCCGCGGCTGTTGGATCCGCGGCTGGCGACCGACGCGGCCTCCGCGCGCGTCAATCGGCTCATCTATCGCGCGCTGGTCGAGCTCGACGCGCGCAGTCTGCCGCGTCCCGGAATCGCGAGCTGGGAGCAGCTCACGCCGACCCGCTATCGCGTGACACTGGGCGCGAGCGGGCGAGACTTCGCCGACGGCACCCGTCTGGATGCCCGCGACGTGGCCGCGACCTATCGCTCGATCCTCGACCCAGCCACGGGCTCGCCGCACCGCGCGACCCTGAGCCTGATCCAGTCGATTCAGATCCTGGACGCCGATCGACTGGAATTCGAGCTCAGCGAGCCCGATGCACTCTTTCCCACCGCCTTGACCATCGGCATCCTCCCGGCGGCCGTCATCGAGGGCGCGCGCGCGACCTCCAAGACGCCGATCGGCAGTGGCCCGTTTCGCGTGCTCGCTTGGCCCGAGCCGGGCCGACTCCTGCTCGAGCGGCGCCACGACGCCCTGCGCCTGGAATTCACGGTGGTCAAGGATCCCAGTGTGCGGGTGATGAAGCTCTTGCGCGGCGAGATCCAGATGTTGCAAAACGATCTCTCGCCCGAGCTGGTCGAGTATCTGGCGCAGCGCCCGGCGGTGGTGGTCGAGACCCATCCAGGCAGCAACCTCTCCTATCTGGGCTTCAACCTCCAGGATCCAGCGACCGCGCCACTGCTGGTGCGCCGAGCCATCGCCATGGCCATCGACCGCGAGGCGCTGCTGCGTCATCTGCTGCACGACCGTGGTCGGCTGGCCGAGACCCTGTTGCCGCCCGAGCATTGGGCGGGCGTCTCGGACGTGACGCCCTGGCCACACGACCTGCAGCAGGCACGTGCACTCTTGGCCGCGGCCGGGTATGGGCCGGATCGCCCCTTGCGTCTGACCTACAAGAGCTCCGCCGACCCGACGCGGATCCGCTTCGCCACCGCCCTGCAATCCCAGCTTGCGGCGGTCGGGATCGAGCTGCGGGTGCGCAGCTATGACTGGGGCACCTTCTTCGGTGACATCAAGGAGGGCCGCTTCCAGGCCTATGGACTGACCTGGGTCGGGATCCGCACGCCCGATATCTTCCGCTATGCCTTCCACAGCCGATCCCTCCCGCCCGATGGCGCCAATCGCGGCCGTTTCAGCGACCCGACGGCCGATCGCTTGATCGAGACCGCCCGCGCCTGGCCCGACCTGGAGCGCCAGGCGCAAGACTACCGAGCGCTGCAGCGTCTGCTCCATCGCGAGCTGGCCTATCTCCCGCTGTGGTACGAGTCGCACGTCATCGCGCGTGCCCCGACGGTGGTGGGCTATCGCTTGGCCGCCGATGGCAACTATGACAGCCTGGCGCAGGTTCGCTATGCTGTCCAGGACTGAGCCTGCAAGCAACCAACCCAGACGCCGTGTCCAGCAGACGCATCCTCATCGACCTCGACCGCCAACGCCTACGCCTGCTGGAGGGCTCGCGCTGTCTGCTCGAGGCGCCGGTGTCGAGCGGGCTCAATGGGGTCGGCGAGCGACGTGGCAGCGGCCGCACGCCGCGCGGATTGCACCGGGTGCGGATCCGCATCGGGGATGGCTGCCCGCTCGGCACCGTCTTCAAGGGGCGGCGCCCCACGGGTGAGATCTACGACGCCGCACTCGCCGCCGCGTATCCCGAGCGTGATTGGATCCTCACCCGGATCCTCTGGTTGACCGGGTGCGAGCCGGGGCGCAACCGCGGCGGCGAGGTCGATACGCTGCGACGATTCATCTATATCCACGGCTGTCCGCCAAGCGCGCCGATGGGCGTGCCCTGCTCGCATGGCTGCATCCGGATGCACGACCCGGCGCTGATCGCGCTGTTCGAGCGCACCCCGGCGGGCACGCCGGTCATGCTCGAAGGCACGGCGACCCCTGGCACGGATGGCTGAGCGCATCCTGGTCCGACTCGGCTCGGCGCTCCTGGTGATGCTGGGGGTCAGCACACTGGTCTTTCTGTTGCTCCATCTGGTTCCCGGCGATCCGGTCGAGGTCATGCTGGGCGAGGGCGCGAGCGCGGCCGATCGGGAGACGCTGCGCGCGGCGCTTGGTCTGGACCGACCGGTCGCGGTGCAATATCGCGATTATCTGCTGGGGCTGGCGCGCTTGGATCTGGGGGTTTCGCTGCATACCCGGCAGCCTGTCGGCGACCTCTTGGCCGAGCGGATCGGCCCGACCTTCACCCTGGCGGTCGCCGCCTTGACCCTCGCCATCCTCATCGCCCTGCCGCTCGGTGTCCTGGCCGCGCAGTTTCGTGGTCGCGCGCTGGATCGCTGGACGATGGGTTGCTCGTTGCTCGGCGCGGCCATCCCCAATTTCTGGCTAGGCCCACTCTTGATCCTGGTGTTCTCGCTCTGGCTGGGCTGGACCCCGGTCAGCGGCCAAGAGGGCCCAGGAAGCCTCATCCTGCCCGCCGTCACACTGGGGACCGGTCTGGCCGCGATCCTCGCGCGCATGGTGCGCAGCAGCGTGCTGGAGGTGCTCGGCGAGGACTATGTCCGCACCGCGCACGCCAAGGGCGTGGCGCCCGCGGCCGTGCTCTGGCGCCACGCACTGGGCAATGCCTGGCTGCCGATCCTGACCCTGATCGCGCTGCAGCTTGGCGCGCTCCTCGGTGGCGCCGTGATCACCGAGACCGTATTCGCTTGGCCGGGTCTGGGCAGCCTGCTGATCGAGTCCATCCAGAGCCGCGACTATCCGGTGGTGCAGGGCGTGCTGCTCCTGGTCAGCCTGACCTATCTGAGCATCAACACCCTCACCGATTTCGCCTACCTGATCCTCGATCCACGCATCCGCATGGAGCATTGAGCCGCGGGCACGCTCAGCGCGCGCTCAACCCCGCTCGCGCCGCCGCCGCGGTTGGTAGCGCGCGATCTCTTGCATGATGCGCGCGAAGGGCAGATGCGCGAAGTCGCCGAAGCGCTCGCGGGCGCTCTCGAGCAGTCCATGGACATCGCCGATGGTCTTGGGTTGCGGCGCCGTGGGGTCGAGCGCGGCAACGATCCCGCGCAGACCGCCGATCTGCAGCCGCATCGCCTTGATGTGCGGCAGGGCGCCTTGCTCAGGGCTGGTCTTGAGCGCGAAGCGGGCCTGTCGGCGCAGGATGTCGAGCAACGCCTGACAGCGCGACTGGGCCTCGTCCGAGCCGCATTCCACGCCCTCGCGCTCGGCGATACAGGATTTACGCGCCTGCGAGCAGTCGCACTGACGCGTCAGGATCCCCTTCTCGAAGACGCAGAAGCGCTCGTTGAGCTCACGGTAGGTCTGACGAAAGGCCTCGCTGTCCAACGCCGCTTACTCCCCGGTGTCGTTCATGTGGGTGAAACGCTGGATCAGACGGCGGTCGCGCTTGGTCGGTCGGGCGGTGGCGAGTCCGGGGCCGGCCTCGCGGCGCGCGCGCACCAGTTCCTCGCGGCGCAGCCGACTGGCCTCGTCCTCGCGGTAGAGCAGGGCGGCCTCGCTCGCCGGGCGGCGCTGCGTGCTGATCGCCAGCACCTCGATCGTCCAGGCGAGGCTGTCCTTGTGGATCTCCAGCCGTGCCCCTGGCGTGATCGCGCGACCGGGTTTGGCACGCTGGTCGTTGACCTTGATGCGACCGCCATTGATGGCCTCGACCGCGAGCGCGCGGGTCTTGAAGAACCGCGCCGCCCACAGCCATTTGTCCAGACGCGCACTGGCGGCGGGCGTGGCCGATTCACTCATCGCTCAGACCGAGCAATGGGTCGAGCTCGCCGCGCTCATCGAGCCGCGCCATGTCGTCGTAGCCGCCGATGTGCAGATCGTCGATGAAGATCTGCGGGACGGTCGCGCGGCGGCTGCGCCGACGCATCTCGGTCATGCGCTCGCGGTCCTGATCGACTCGGATCTCCTCGTACTGGATCCCCTTGCGCTCGAGTAGATGACGCGCGCGGATACAATAGGGACATACCTTCGTCGCATAGATGGTGACATGTGGCATTGCGTTGCTCATCCTGCCGCTGATGGATCTGATCGACCTGACGGGCGACCGGCGTCGCCCATCCCCAAAACCCTTTGCGCTGCGCGCGTCTTTGCGGTTCCAATGGCATCATCCGTCGCGCACCCAACTGGTCATAGACATGTATCGCGATACCCCGCAGCCGATTCATCTCAAGGATTATCGTCCACCCGAGTTCCTGATCGATGAGGTCGATCTATCCTTCGAGCTCGATCCCACCGCGACCCTGGTCGAGTCACGCCTGGCTCTGCGACGCAACCCGGCGGCGCCGCGCGGTGATGGCTCGCTCAGGCTCGACGGCGAGCAGCTCGAGCTGGAGTCGCTCGCCATCGATGGGCATCGCCTCCTGCCCGCCGAATACCAGGTCGAGCCGAGCGGGCTGCGCCTACACCGGGTGCCGGACCGCTTCCAGTTGACCACCCGGGTGCGCATCCATCCCATGCTCAACACCGCCCTGGAGGGACTCTACCAATCCGGTGACATGCTCTGCACCCAGTGCGAGGCGGAGGGCTTCCGGCGCATCACCTATTTCCTCGACCGACCCGATGTGATGGCGCGCTATCGCACCACACTGATCGCCGAGCCCGCACGCTACCCAGTACTGCTCTGCAACGGCAACCGTGTGGCCGAACAGAAGCTCGCCGATGGCCGTCACCAGGTGGTTTGGGAGGATCCCTTCCCGAAGCCCTGTTATCTGTTCGCGCTCATCGCCGGTGACCTGAGCTGCCTGGAGGAGCAGTTCATCACCGCCTCGGGCCGCCCGGTCCAGCTGCAGATCTTCGTCGAGCCGCACAACCTCGACAAGTGCGCGCACGCGATGCGCTCGTTGCGCGAGGCGATGCGCTGGGACGAGCAGCGCTATGGACGCGAGTACGATCTGGATGTCTACATGATCGTGGCGGTCAGTCATTTCAACATGGGCGCCATGGAGAACAAGGGGCTCAATGTCTTCAACGACAAGTTCGTGCTGGCCCGGCCCGAGACCGCGACGGATGCCGATTTCCAGGGAATCGAATCGGTCATCGCCCATGAATATTTCCATAACTGGACCGGCAATCGCATCACCTGTCGAGACTGGTTCCAGCTCAGTCTGAAGGAGGGGTTCACGGTCTACCGCGATCAGGAATTCTCGGCCGACATGGGCTCGCGCGGACTGCAGCGGGTGCGCGATGTCCGCCTGTTGCGCGCGCATCAGTTCACCGAGGACAGCGGTCCACTGGCGCATCCGGTGCGTCCCGAGTCCTATATCGAGATCAACAATTTCTACACGGCAACCGTGTACAACAAGGGGGCCGAGCTGGTGCGCATGCTGGCGACCCTGCTGGGACCCGAGCGCTTTCGCCAGGCGACCGATCTCTATTTCAGCCGTCATGATGGACAGGCGGTGACCACCGATGACTTCATCCAGTGCATGGAGGATGCGAGCGGGCGCGATCTCGGACAATTTCGTCTCTGGTACAGCCAGGCTGGGACACCCGAGTTGCTGGTCTCCGAGGACTACGAGGCCGCGACTGGCACCTATAGCCTGACGGTGCGCCAGCAGATCGCGCCCACCCCTGGCCAACCGTTGAAACAGCCGCTGCACGTGCCGTTGGCGCTTGCCCTGCTCGACCGCGAGGGACGGGAGCTGGCCCCGCGCTTGGCCGGCGAGACCCACGCGCCGCCGCCCGGCACACGTGTCCTGGAGCTGACCCAATGGGAGACCCACCTGCGTTTCGTTGGGCTGAGCGAGCGACCGGTGCCCTCGCTGCTCCGCGGCTTCTCGGCCCCCGTGAAACTGACCCGCGCCGCCCGCGATGCGGACCTGCTGTTTCTGATGCGCCACGATCGCGATGGCTTCAGCCGTTGGGATGCCGCCCAGACCGTCTTGCGACGGTTGCTGCTCGGACTGATCAGCGGTGAGCTCGAAGCGCCGCCGGCGGACTTCATCGAAGCCTGTCGTGGCGTCCTCGAAGACCCGCCCGCCGATCAGGCCCTGCTCGCCGAGGCGCTGACACTGCCGAGCGAGTCCGAGCTTGCCGAGCTGATGCCGGTGGTCGACGTGGACGGGATCGAGCGTGCGCGGAGCGGTCTGAAGCAGCAGCTCGGCCAGGCGCTGGAGCCTGTGCTGATGCGACTCTACAGGGCCAGCGTCGAGGCCGGTCCGTTCACCCTGACCCCCGCGTCGATCGGCCGGCGTGCCATGAAGGCGCTCGCGCTCGACTATCTGGTGGCCGGGGCTGTGCCACATGCGCTGGCACTCGCCGAGGAGCAGCTCGAGCAGGCCGCGAACATGACCGATGCCATCGTCGCCTTGCAGCTGTTGGTCGATCATGGCGGCGCGGCGGGCGACCGGGCGTTGGAGCGGTTCCACCAACAGTGGTCGAGCGAGCCGCTGGTCATCGACAAGTGGTTCAGCGTGCAGGCCATGAGCAGCCGCGCGGGGACCCTGGAGCGGGTCATCGAGCTGACGCATCACCCCGACTTCTCGCTCGGCAACCCGAACCGGGTTCGCAGTCTGATCGGGGCCTTCTGCAACAGCAATCCGCGCGCCTTTCACGCCGCCGACGGCAGCGGCTATCGCTTCCTTGCCGATCGGGTGCTGGCGCTCGATCCACTCAACCCGCAGATCGCCGCGCGGCTGCTCCGGGCGCTCATCCGCTGGCGCCGTTACGACGCGTCACGCCAGGCGCTGATGCGTGCCGCCCTCGCGCGCATCCTGGAGAGCGAGGCCTGCTCGCGCGACGTCTATGAGGTCGCCGCGAAGGCGCTTGCCGAGCCGGGCGCGGCGCCACGCGCGAGCTGACCCATGTTCGGCATCATCGACCGTTACCTGCTGGGCGAGACGACGAAGGTGTTCGTGGCCATCGTCGCGGTCCTGGTGCTGATCGTGGCGAGCATGCTCTTCCTGCGCACACTGGAGGAGGTGAACGTCGGGGCCTTGAGCGTGCATCTGGTCCTGCGTTTTCTGGGTTACCAGATCGTGCGCGACATGCCGATGCTCTTGCCGCCGGCCTTCTTCCTCGCCTTGCTGGTGACCTTGAGCCGGCTCTCGCGCGACAGCGAACTGATCGCACTGGGCGCCTGTGGCATCGGTCCGGCGCGGCAGCTGCGCGCACTGCTGCTGTTGGCCTTGCCAGTGGCGCTGCTCACGGGCTGGGTCGCCTTGGCCCTGCAACCCTGGGCGGCCACCGGCATCATGCAGATCCGTTTGGAGCAAGAGGAGCAGGCGGCCCAGATCGCCGGACTGAAGGCCGGGCGTTTCTATCTCGAGGAGGGCGGGAAGCTCGTGCTCTATATCGGGGAGATGGATCGTCAGCAGTCCCTGGCCAATGTCTTCATCCTGGACCGGCGCGAGGCGATCACGCGACTCGTGACCAGTCAAGCGGGCTGGCACCGGGTCGAGGCAGAGACCGGCGACCATCTGGTCACACTCTCCAATGGGTATCGCTTCGACGGTCAGCCAGGTGCCGGGGCCTTCCTGATCGGCGAGTTCGATGAATATGAGGTGCGGGTGCGCGCGAGCCAAGCACCGCCCGCGCGTTTCGCCAAGAACACCACCTTCTCGACCCGCCAGCTGTTGGCGTCGGGCGATCTGTCCGATCGTGTCGAGCTCGAGCACCGCCTGGCTGCACCCCTGGCGATCCTCGCGCTGACCGTCGTGGCGATCCCTCTGGTGCGGCTCTCGCCTCGTCAGCACGGCTCGGGCCGACTCTTCCTTGCCTTTCTTGCCTATTTCAGCTTCTTCAATCTGCAGCGTCTGGCCGAGAGCTGGCTTGCCATTGGGGTGACGCCGCCCTGGCTGACGAGCCTCTGGTATCAGCTGTTGATCCCGCTGGTGGTGTATCTGGCCCTGCTGCCCGACAGCCTCTGGCTGCGCTGGGTGTTGCGCCGACCGCGTGTCGCGCCATCCACCGCGGGGCGGCTCGATGCGGGTACGCCGCACGCGCGCTGAACCCCATGAGTGCGCGCCGCCGCTGAGTCTGCGCTGGTGGCTAGGCGCGCCGGCGTGGTCGCAAGGCCAATCCGGCGATGATCACGCTCAGCGTGACGATCGCCACGATGAGCGTGGCCAGCGCATTGATCTGGGGCGAGACCCCCATCCGCACGCTCGCGTAGACCACCATCGGCAGGGTGGTCGCGCCGGGTCCGGTGACGAAGCTCGCGATCACCAGATCATCGAGCGAGAGCGTGAAGGCGAGCAGCCAACCGGCCAACAATGCCGGCGCGATCAAGGGCAGGGTGATCCTGAGCATCACCACCAGCGGTCGCGCCCCGAGATCCAGCGCCGCCTCCTCCAGTGCCGGATCGAGCTGGGTCAGACGCGCGCGCACCACCACCGCGACATAGGCCATGCTGAAGGTCATGTGGGCGATGCTGATGGTGGTGAAGCCACGGCTGGCGGGCCAGCCGAGCGTCTCCTGCAGCGCGACGAAGAGCAACAGCAGCGAGAGCCCGATGATGACATCGGGCATGACCAACGGGGCTGTCAGCAAGAGCTCGAAGCCGGTGCGACCGCGAAAGCGGCGATAGCGCGTCAAGGCGCTGGCCGCCAGTGTGCCGAGGACTACGGCCAGGGTCGCGTTGACCGCGGCGATACGGATGCTCAGCCAGGCGGCCTCGAGCAATTGCTGGTTGCGCAAGAGCTCGCCGTACCATTTGGTGGAGAAGCCCGCCCACACGGTCACCAGGCGCGATTCGTTGAACGAATACAGGATGAGTAGACCGATGGGCACATAGAGGAAGGCATAGCCGAAGACCAGCACCGTCAGGAGCGGCCAGCGACGTCGCTTCACGGCTGGCCCCCGAGACGCTGTTCGAGCCGCTGGATCAGCACGAATGGGATGAGCAGCAAGCCGAGCAAGAGGATCGCCAAGGCCGCGGCCAGTGGCCAGTCCTTGTTGGAGAAGAACTCGGTCCAGAGCAGCTTGCCGATCATCAGGGTCTCGGGTCCGCCGAGCAGGTCGGGGATGACGAATTCGCCGACCACCGGGATGAACACCAGCAGGCTCCCGGCCAGGATCCCACCCGCCGAGAGTGGCAGGGTGACGCGCAGGAAGGCGCCGAACGGACGACAGCCGAGATCGGCGGCCGCCTCCAGTAGGCTCCAGTCGAGCCGGCTCAGATTGGCGTAGAGCGGAAGGATCATGAAGGGCAGGTATGAATAGAGGATCCCGATATAGACCGCCGTCTGGGTGTGCAGGATCGTCAAGGGGGTCTCGATCAGCCCCAGGGCCAAGAGCAGATCGTTCAAGGGACCCTGGCTCTTGAGGATCCCGATCCAGGCATAGACCCGGATCAGGAAGGAGGTCCAGAAGGGCAGCACGATCAGCATCAGCAGGATCACCCGCCAGCGCTCGGGCGCGGTGGCGATCGCATAGGCCATGGGATAGCCCAGGAGCAGACAGAGCAGGGTGCTGAGCGCGGCCACGCGCAGCGAATTGAGCAATGCGCTCGCATACAGCGAATCATCCCAAACCATCCGGAAATTCATCAGATTGATCCGGATCTCCAGCAGCCCCTCGTCCACCCAGTGCCAGAGCGCGGTATAGGGTGGCTGAGTGAGGGCCGGCTCGGCCAGACTGATCTGCAGGACGATGACGAAGGGCAGCAAGAAAAACAGGCCGAGCCACAGATAGGGGATGGCGATCGTGAGCGGACGCCCCCAATGGCCGAGACGGATCAGTGCGCGCGCGCGATTCTTGGACATGGGCTACTCGGTGAGCACCACGCCGCTATCGGGTGACCATTGGACGGTCACCTCCTGGCCCCAGGTCAGGATCTGCTCGGTGCGCGGCTGCACGTTGGTCAGGGTCATCTCGACCAAGAGGTCTGGGGCGATGCGCAGTCGATAGATGGAGACGTCGCCGAGATAGGCGATGTCCTCGACCTGGCCGCTCAGCCGATTGGACGCGACCGGGTCGGCGGGCTGACACAGACGCAGCTTCTCCGGGCGCACCGCGACCGTGACCGGGGTGCCGATCACCAGGGGCTGAAAGCCGCGCATGCGCAACGGCCAGCCCCAACGGGTGCGAATCAAGAGCTGATCGCCCTCACGACCGGCGACCTTGCCCTCGAAGAGATTGACCGAGCCGATGAACTCGGCCACCAACCGGTTCATCGGAAACTCGTAGAGCGCGGTGGGCGTGTCGACCTGCATGATGCGTCCAGCATCCATGACGGCGATGCGGGTGGACATGGTCATGGCCTCCTCCTGGTCATGGGTGACGGTCAGGAAGGTGATGCCGAGACGCTCTTGGAGATTCACCAACTCGAAGCGGGTATTCTCGCGCAGTCGCTTGTCGAGCGCACCGAGTGGCTCATCGAGCAGCAGCAGCTTGGGGTGCTTGGCCAGACTGCGCGCGAGCGCGACCCGCTGACGCTGCCCGCCCGAGAGTTGGTCCGGGCGGCGTTTGCGCAGCGCCGCGATCTTGAGCAGATCCAGCATCTCGTCGACCCGCGCGCGGCGCTCGGCGCGCGGCAGACGGTCCTGCTTGAGCCCGAACTCGACGTTCTGCTCGACGCTCATGTGGGGAAAGAGCGCGTAGGATTGGAACATCATGTTGACCGGGCGCGCATAGGCTGGCACATGGGTGACATCGACCCCGTCGATCTCGATCCGCCCCGCGGTCGGATGCTCGAGACCGGCAAGGATGCGCAACAGGGTCGATTTGCCACATCCCGAGCCACCGATCAAGGAGAAGAACTCGCCGCGGAAGATCTCCAGACTGACATCATCCACGGCATAGATCTCGCCGAAGCGCTTGGTCACCCGCTCGATGCGCAGATAGGGCGTGGCACTGGGATCTTGCCAGGGCTCCAGCGCGGGTTGAGCGGGACTGGGTGCGAGACCGGTTGGCATCAACGATTCGACTTCAGGCGGGTCCAGAGTCGATTCAGTGCGCGGATCTCGGCGTCCTCGCGCTCCGCGATGACGAACAAGCGTGTCATCACCTCGGCGGATGGATAGATCCCCGGGTCGGCGCGCACTGCCTCCTCGAGCAAGGGGGTCGCCTCCAGGTTGGGGTTGGCATAGTAGACCGCGTTGGAGATCGCGGCGATGACCGCGGGCTCCAGGATGTAGTCGATGAAGGCATGGGCGGCGTCCGGGTTGGGCGCGTCGCGTGGGATCGCCATCACGTCGGTCCAGACCGCCGCGCCCTCGCGCGGGAGTCGATAGTCGATCCTCACCCCCTTTCCAGCCTCCTCGGCGCGCGCTTGCGCCTGGGCCACATCACCCGAGTAGCCCATCGCCACGCACAGCTCGCCATTGGCCAGATCGCTGATGTACTGAGAGGAATGGATGTAGCGCACGTGCGGGTAGATGGCGCGGATGAGCGCGGCGGCGGACTCCAGATCCGCCGCTTCGTAGCGATTCGGATCCTTGCCGAGGAACACCAGCGCTGCCGCGAAGACCTCGCTGGGGTCGTCGAGCAGACTGATCCCGCAGCTGGCGAGCTTGGCGGCCTGGTCCGGATCGAAGAGCAGTGCCCAGGTATCGAGATCAGCGTCATCACCGAGCGCGCCGCGGACCTTCTCCAGATCGATCCCCAGACCCGAGGTCCCCCACAGATAGGGCACGAGATGGCGATTGCCTGGGTCGATGTCCTCCAGCGCGCTCATGATGGCGGGGTCGAGCCGCGTCAGCCCAGTGAGGCGCTCCCGCTCGAGCGGCCGATAGAGATCCGCTTGGATGTGGCGTGCCGCGAAGGGTCGCGCGGTCGGGAAGACCAGGTCATAGCCGCTGCGTCCGGCGAAGAGCTTCGCCTCGAGCACCTCGTTGGCGTCGTAGACATCCAGCCGTGGGCGGATGCCGGTCTTGGCCTGGAATCCGGCGAGTGTCTCCTCGGCGAAATAGTCATTCCAGTTGTAGAGGTTGAGCGTTCCCCCGGGATCCGCGCCGGCGCGCGCGGCGATCCCGAGCAAGGAGATCAGCACAAAGGGCAAGATCATTTGGTTGCGCACGACAGACCCCCGGTTCGTCGATCATCGGCATGTGCACGGCTGAGCGAGCCGCCCGCCGTGCAATGCTAACTCCTCCCACGCGCTCGCCGATAGCCATTTGCGCGGCACTGGAGCAGGCTTGGCGTGCGCGGCGCGAGCTTGTCTCGACCTGGGGCGTCGCGTCGTGCCTCGTGGCCCGCGGCGTGCCGATTCCAATCCAGCCACGCCCATCCGGCTCAGCGGCGGAGCGCTTGGTGACCGATGGGCGTCGATGGGCAGCGCGCGAGCGGTTTTTCACGGTAAGATAGAGGGGCGGGCGAGACGAGCTCGGCCGCTTGCGACCTGCCTTTATTGGACGGCCTTCGGAGTCGACCCATGATCTCGCTGCTCGACTATGGCGCCGGCAACGTGCGCAGTCTGCGCAATGCCATCCACGCACTCGGCTTTGACCTGACCGAGATCACCCACCCCGCGGATATCCTCAAGGCCGAGCGGCTCATCTTTCCGGGCGTCGGGGCCTTCGGGGCAGCCATGGAGCGCCTGCGCCAACTCGGCTATGTCGAGCCCTTGCGCGAGTATCTGGCCGCGGGACGTCCCTATCTGGGGATCTGTATCGGGCTTCAGACACTCTTCGAAGGCAGCGACGAATCACCCGGCGTCCCCGGGCTCGGGATCATCCCCGGGCGGGTGCGGCGCTTCCCGCCCGGGCGGCTCGCCATTCCGCACATGGGTTGGAACGATGTGCGAATCCTGCGCCCGTCGGCACTGTTCGGCGACTATGCCGGGGAGAAGCTCTATTTCGTGCACTCATACTGTGCCGAGCCGAGCGCCGAGAATGCCGCATGGCAGTTGGCTCGGACCGACTATGGACCAGCCTTTCTGAGCGCGGTGGAGAATGGCCAGGTGGCCGCGGTCCAGTTCCATCCCGAGAAGAGCGGCGCGGCCGGGCTGCGACTCCTGCGCCGTTTTCTCGCGGGTGAGCCGGCGCGGGGGGCCGAGACGCACGGCGCCCTGGCGGCGCCGACCCGGATCGCCAAGCGCGTCATCGCCTGCCTGGACGTGCGCGCCAACGATCAGGGCGATCTGGTCGTGACCAAGGGCGATCGCTATGACGTGCGCGAGGCCGGCGAGGTGCGCAACCTCGGCAAGCCGGTCGAGCTTGCCCAGCGCTATTACGAAGAGGGTGCCGATGAGATCACCTTCCTCAACATCACCGCCTTTCGCGATTTTCCGCTCGCCGATCAGCCCATGCTGGAGGTGCTCAAGCGCACATCGGAGCGTGTCTTCGTGCCGCTGACGATCGGCGGTGGGATTCGTGCCTTCCGCGCGGCCGATGGGGTGGAGTATTCCGCGCTCGATGTGGCCCATGCCTATTTTCGCTCAGGCGCAGACAAGGTCTCGATCGGGTCGGATGCGGTCGCGGCGATCGAGCAGGCGCGCGCGCGTGGCGGGCAAGACGGGGACACCGCGATCGAGCAGATCGCGCGGGTCTATGGCAATCAGGCCGTGGTCATCTCGATCGATCCCCGCCGCGTCTATGTCCACGATCCCGCGGCCACCCCTCATCAAACGGTCGAAACCGCCATCCCTGGACCCAATGGCGAGCGTTATTGCTGGTTCCAGTGCACCGTGAAGGGTGGGCGTGAAGGTCGCGATGTCGACGCGATCGAGTTGGCGCGTGGTACCGAGCGGCTGGGCGCCGGCGAGATCCTCTTGAACTCGATCGATCGCGATGGCACGCGCGCCGGTTTCGATCTGGAGCTGATCCAAGCGGTCCGCGCGGCGGTCACGATCCCGGTGATCGCCTCCAGCGGGGCCGGCTGCGTGGAGCATTTCGCCGAGCTGTTCGCGGCAACCGATGTCGAGGCGGCCTTGGCCGCCGGGATCTTCCACCGTCGCGAGGTCCCGATCCAGGCCGTCAAATCCTATCTGTTGAGTCAAGGGATCGAGATTCGCGCCTGAGGGTATGACCGGACTCCGCCACATGCGCCGATCACTCACGACCCTCGTGCTGGTGGCCGCCTTGGTCGTGAGCTGCGCACCGGCGGATCGCGATCAGCTCACCGGCGCGGGCACGCTGCCCACCGGGATGAGTCGCGACGATTGGCTGTCACGCATCGCGGCCTGTCATCTCCTGCGGGTCGGTCAGAACCTCGATGTCGCCGTGACCGATTCGGCGGTGATCGCGGCCGCGGATCAGTACGGTTTTCGCGTCGATGCGATCATCGATCGAGCCAATCTGCTCATCCAGCAATACGGATCGCGCGGCGCGGCACTCGTGGCCTTCGCCACCGATGCCTGTCAGCAGGTGGCCGCCGAGACCGGGATGCCCTCGACCTTGGTGCGATTCGAGCCCGATGGCACACTGCGCACCACCTGGCTGCGGATCGATGACCTGGAGATCACCGACGGGTTCGCCGATCGGACCATCCTCGAGCTGCGTCGCCGCCGTGCCGTCGGATTGGTGATCAACAGCCCGGGTGGCTCGGTCTACGAGGCGCGCAAGCTTGGCCGGCATCTGCGCGTCATGGGTCTGCGCACCGCTGTCGACCGTCTCTGCACCTCGGCCTGCATCGATGTCCTGGCCGGCGGCGTGGAGCGCTATGTCACTCCCGAGGCCAAGCTCGGGATCCATCAAAGCCGCGTGCCGCGGCGCTTCAGCAGTCATGAAGGCGGACAGCTGTATGTCGCGGACGCCTTCCTTTATCTGCGCGAGATGGGGATCGATCCGGATGTGGCGATCGCCGCCGCGTCCGTGCCCAATGACAAGCTCTTGCTGATCTCGCTGACCGATGCGCTCCAGACTGGATTGGTCACCGACGTGATCGAACGGGTCGAGTGAACCCGCCCCTGATCCAGGTCAAAAAAACTCCCGAATCAACACCTTCTCGATGGATTGCAATACTCACGATTTATAAAATCCAACCGCTCGATCATCAATATTTAGTAATATAAGTTGCTCATAACGCGTGGACCTCGGATGTCCTGAATCCTCGGTGACATCTCGATCTTGCTCGGGTCTCGGCGCTCACTCGGCTGAAGTGTCATCCGCCGTCGGTCGTCTCGATTCGGCCCTGATCTCCCCGCGCGTCCATTTGCCGAAGAGCAGTCTATGTCGATCATCTTGACCGCCGTCGGATTCATGGCCTCACTCGGCCTTCTGCTCGCGCTGATCCTGATCCTGGCCAACCGCAGGCTCTACGTCTACGAGGATCCGCGCATCGATCAGGTCGAGGATCTCCTGCCACGGGCCAATTGCGGCGCGTGCGGCACCGCTGGTTGTCGGCCGTTCGCCGAGCTGCTGGTCAAGGGCGAGATCGAGCCTGGCAAATGCACTGTCAATAGCAAATCCACGAATCAGATCATCGCCGACTTTCTCGGAGTCGATCTGGGTGGCGGGGAGAAGCGCGTCGCCCGGCTGGCGTGCGCGGGCGGCGCTCATGTGGCCTATATCCGCGCCTCCTATGGCGGCGTCCAGTCCTGCCGGGGCGCCGCGCTGGTCGGTGGGGGAGGCAAAGGCTGCGCCTGGGGTTGTCTCGGGATGGGTGACTGCGCCGACGTGTGCACCTTCGATGCCATCCGGCTCGATCGTCACGGACTGCCGGTGGTCGACGAGGACAAGTGCACCGCCTGCGGCGACTGCGTGGATGTGTGTCCCAAGGATCTCTTCAGTCTGCACCCGGTCAGTCATCGGCTCTGGGTGGCCTGCAAGAATCTGGACCCAGGGGACGAGGGCGAGCACGAATGCGCGGTGGTCTGCACCGCCTGTGGGCGCTGTGCCCAGGATTCGCCCGAGGGATTGATCGAAATCCATGACAACCTGGCCGTGATCGATTACTCGAAGAACGCGCTTGCCTCCAAGATCGCCATCGAGCGTTGTCCGACCGGCGCCATCGTCTGGCTGGAGTCGGGTGGGCAGGTCATCAAAGGGCGCGATGCCAGGAAGGTGGTCCGCAAAGAGGCCCTGCCGCTGGCCTGAGTGGTCGCGGAAACACCGGGATCGCAACCAAACCAAGCACTCCCCATCAACGATTCGGTACTGTCACCCTGGTCCTGATCGTCGGGGGCTCAACCACAGAGAAGCTCCATGTTCGGAAAGAAAGACGAGAAGCAGGTCAAGTATCCCGGCATTCGGATGGCGATGGATGGCAATACCGCGGTCATCATGTGCGAGCGCGAGGCCTCCGACGCGGCAGGTGCCTATCCGATCACGCCCTCGACCCAGATGGGCGAGTACTGGTCGGAGGAGGTGGCCAAGGGTCATCTGAACGTCTCCGGTCAGCCACTGATCTTCGTCGAGCCCGAATCCGAGCATGCCGCCGCGGCGGTGACCGCGGGCATGTCCATGACCGGACTGCGCGCGACCAACTTCTCCTCGGCCCAGGGCGTGGCCTTCATGCACGAGTCGCTCTATGGCGCGGTCGGCAAGCGTCTGCCCTATCTGCTCAACATCGGGGCGCGCGCCATCACCAAGTCGAGCCTCAACGTCCACTGCGCGCACGATGACTATCACTGTATCGACGACACCGGGTTCACCCAGGTCTTCGGCAAGAACGCCCAGGAGGCGGCCGATCTCAATCTGATCGCGCGCAAGATCGCCGAGCTGACCCTCACCCCGGCCGCGGTCGGCCAGGATGGCTTCCTCACCACCCATCTGATCGAGCCCCTGATGGTGCCCGAGCGGGCGCTGGTCGAGGAGTTCTGCGGACGCCCAGACGACATCATCGAGTGTCCGACCCCGGCCCAGAAGATGGTCTATGGCGAGACCCGGCGGCGCGTCCCGCTGCTCTGGGACGTCGACAATCCCGTGAGCTCCGGCCCAGTGCAGAATCAGGACGCCTACATGCAGGCGGTGGTCTCGCAGCGACCCTATTTCTTCGATCACATCGAGCCGATCGCCGATCAGGTCATGGCCGAGTTCGAGGGTCTGACCGGGCGTCGCTATCGTCGGGTTGGCGGCTATCGGGTCGAGGATGCCGAGTATCTGATCTTGGGTCAGGGCAGCATGGTGGTGCAGGCCGAGGCAGTGGCCGACTATCTGCGCGAGACCCGCAAGATCAAGGTCGGCGTGGTCAATCTCACCATGTATCGCCCCTTCCCGGGCGATCTCATCGGCCGACTGCTCAAGGGACGCAAGGGCGTGGCGGTGCTCGAGCGCACCGATCAGCCCTTGTCGGAGGATCTGCCGATCATGCGCGAGGTCCGCGCGGTCCTGACCAAGTGTCTGGAGAACGGCTCGGTGGAGAAGGGCGAGGCGTTGCCCTACCCGGATTACGCGGTCTATCGTCCGGCCGACATGCCGCGTCTCTATTCGGGCTGCTACGGCCTGGGCTCGCGCGACCTGCAGCCCGAGGGTCTGATCGCCGCCATCGAGAACATGATCCCGGGTGGGCCCAAGCGCAAGTTCTTCTATCTCTCGATCGATTTCGTGCGCGAGCCCTTCGATCCCAAGGACGAGATCCGCATCCAGCGGCTCAAGGATGCCTATCCCAAGCTCGGCGAGCTCTCGTTGCGCGGCAGCGAGAACCCCAATCTGTTGCCCAAGGGGGCGATCACGGTGCGCATGCACTCGGTCGGGGGCTGGGGCGCGGTCACCACGGGCAAGAACCTGGCGATGACGCTTTATGATCTGCTTGGGTTCGACATCCGCGCCAATCCCAAGTATGGCTCGGAGAAGAAGGGCCAACCGACCACCTATTTCCTCTCGGCGGCGCCCGAGCCGATCCGTCTCAACTGCGAATACACCTATGTCGACGTGGTCCTGAGCCCGGACCCGAACGTCTTCACCCATTCCAACCCGCTGGCCGGGCTCGACCGGGGTGGCAGCTTCATCATCCAATCCAGTCTGGACAATCCCGAACAGGTTTGGGCGAGCTTCCCGCCCGCGGCGCGCAAATACATCGTCGATCACCAGATCCGGGTCTTCTACATCGACGGCTTCAAGATCGCCCGCGAGGAGGCCTCGGATCCCGAGCTGCAGTTCCGCATGCAGGGCATCGCCTTCCAGGGCGCCTTCTTCGCCGCCTCGCCGCTGATGCAGCGCTCCGGACTCGACGAGACTGGGCTCTTCAATGCCATCGAGGAGCAGATCCGTCAGAAGTTCGGCGCCAAGGGCGAGCGTGTGGTGCAGGACAACCTGCGCATCGTGCGCCGCGGCTTCGACGAGTTGGTCGAGATCAAGGACCAACCGATGATCAGCGGTCAGTTGATGGCGCGCAAGGAGATCAGTCTGCCGGTCATGCTCAAGCAGTTGCCCGAGGGCGACGGTGGCGTGTCCGACGTGCATCGCTTCTGGGAGCAGACCGGCTCGCTCTATGCCAGCGGTCGCGGCAACGACAACCTGGCCGATCCCCAGATGGCCCTGTCGCTGATGCCGGCCTCCACCGGTGTCTATCGCGACATGACCCAGATCCGCTTCAGCTACCCGAAGTATGTCCCGGAGAACTGCACCGCGTGCGGCAACTGTTTCGCGGTCTGCCCGGACAGCGCCATCCCGGGTCTGGTCAACAAGATCTCGGATGTCTTCGCCGCCGCCATCACGCGCGTCGAGCGGGGCATGCCGACCCAGCATCTGCGCCGTGAGACGCGCACCGTCGAGAAGCGTCTGCGTGCCCTGATCGAGGCCGCGGGCGAGTCGGCCGACCTGCGTGAGCTGATGGATCGGGCGGTCCTCGAGACGCTCGCCGCCTACACCGGCGAGCCCGAGCAGAAGGCCCAGATGGAGCAGGAATTCGGCCTCATGCTGCAGGCCATGGCCGACTATCAGTTCGCCATCACCAAGCCCTATTGGAGCAATCGCGAGAAGAAGCAGAAGGGCAGCGGAGGGCTGTTCAGCATCACCGTCAACCCCTACACCTGCAAGGGCTGTATGGAGTGCATCGAGGTCTGCGACGACGGGGCGCTGCTCAATGAGCCGCAGACAACCGAGTCGATCGAGGAGATGCGCGCCAAGTGGGACTTCTGGCTCGATCTGCCCACGACCGATCCGGAGTTCATCCGCATCGACGACCTCGACGAGAAGGTCGGCGCGCTCGAGACCTTGCTGCTGGACAAGTCCAACTATCAGTCCATGGTCTCGGGTGACGGCTCCTGCATGGGCTGTGGCGAGAAGACCGTGGTGCATCTGTTCACCGCGACGGTCGCCGCCCTGATGCAGCCGCGGGTCAAGCGTCATGTGGCCGAGCTCGATGACCTGATCAATCGTCTGGAGACCCATATCCGGCTCAAGCTCGCCGCCAAGATCGACCTGAGCAACACCGCGGCCATCGGCAAGGCGGTGGCCTCGCACAAGGATGCCGATCTGCGCCTCGCCGATCTCTCGGCCGAGCTCGATCAGGATCGCAGCGCCGAGCCGGTCGATCCCGAGTGGCTCACCTGGGTGACCGGTCTGCTCGACAAGCTGCGTCATCTCAAGGCCCAGTACACCGCGACCCAGCCGCGCTCGACCATGGGCATCGTCAATGCCACCGGCTGTACCTCGGTTTGGGGCTCGACCTTCCCCTTCAACCCCTATCCCTTCCCCTGGTCGAATCATCTCTTCCAGGATTCGCCCTCGATCGCGCTCGGACTCTTCGAGGGTCACATGCGCAAGATGGGTGAGGGCTTCAAGGCGATCCGCATGGCGCGACACGAGCTCGAGGGTGGCTACAAGCCGGCCGAGCACGGCGCGGCGCTCACCTATTTCGGTTGGAAGGACTTCTCGGACGAGGAATGGCTGCTCTGTCCTCCGGTGGTGGCGGTCGGCGGCGATGGGGCCATGTACGACATCGGGTTCCAGAACCTCTCGCGCGCGCTCATGTCCGGCCATCCGGTGAAGATCCTGGTGCTGGACACTCAGGTCTATTCCAACACCGGCGGTCAGGCCTGTACCTCGGGCTTCATCGGTCAGGTCGCTGACATGTCGCCCTATGGCAAGGTCCAGAAGGGCAAGACCGAGATCCGCAAGGAGATGGGTCTGATCGGCATGGCGCACCGCAGCAGCTTCGTGTTGAACAGCGCGGCCGGCAACCTGACCCATTTGCTCGAGGGCTTCATCGACGGTCTCAATGCCCGGCGCCCGGCACTCTTCAATGTCTATACCAGCTGCCAGCCCGAGCACGGCATCGGCGATGACATGTCCAGCCACCAGAGCCGGATGGCGTTCGAGTCACGGGCCTATCCGCTGTTCCGCTTCGATCCGGACGCCGGAACCAGCTTCGAGGAATGTTGCTCGATCGAGGGCAACCCGGATCTGGATCGCGATTGGATCAGCTGGACGATCAAGTACACCGACGAGAAGGGTGAGACCGCCGAGATGGCGGTGCCCTTCACCTTCGCCGATTTCGCCATGACCGAGGGGCGCTTCCGCAAGCATTTCCGCAAGGCGCCCCCCGAGACCTGGAACGACACCATGGTGCCGATCGCCGAGCTGCTGGAGATGGACCCTGTCGATCGCGAGGGGCTCTATCCCTATGTCTGGGGCGTGGATGCCAAGAATCGGCTGATGCGCGTGATCGTCTCGCCCGAGTTGGTGGCCTCCTGCGAGGAGCGTCTGACCTTCTGGACCCAGCTGCGCGGCATCTGTGGTCTGCTCAACAAGGTCGATGTCGAGCAGGTGCGCAACGCGGCCAAGGCCGAGATGGCCCAGAAGCTCACCACCAGCCTGCTGGCCATGGCCGGGGGCGATGCCGGGGCGCTCGCCGCGTTCAGCGGTGGGGGCAACGGCGCGGACCATGTGGCGGGTGGCGGCAATGGTGCCGCTCAGGCGTCCGCGGGCGACTGGGAGCCGGTCTGGGTGGAGACCCCCGAGTGCACGGCCTGCGACGAGTGCGTGCTGATCAATCCCAAGATCTTCAAGTACAACGCGGACAAGAGGATCGAGGTGATCGATCCCAAGGGCGGTCTCTACAAGGACATCGTCAAGGCCGCGGAGAAATGCACGGCCGGCTGCATCCATCCGGGAACGCCCTGGAACCCGGCCGAGCCTGGTGTCGACAAGCTGCTCAAACGAGCCGCCAAGTACCAGTAGGCCGGGGCGAGTCACGCACTCCCGCGGTGTGACCGGGCGGTGATCCCGCGCGGTCCCCGCTGGACGGATCAAGGGCCGATCGATCGTGACGACCGGCTCGCTGGGTTGGACGCGGCACGCCGCTGCTGTCCAGCGAGCCGACCGGATGACAGACTTCGCGCCATGTCCAGCGCGGCGGTGCGTGAGGATCGATCGACGACGACATCAACCAGCCAGGCTGCAGTCACGCATGGGTCTTTTCAGTCTCTTCAAGCGTCATCCGACGTTCGACCACGGCATCTATCCGGTCGAGCACAAGGAACTGACGGCGAGTCAGCCGATTCGGCGGTTGCCCTTCGCACCCGAGTTGGTGATCCCGCTCGCTCAGCATCGGGGCGCGCCAGCCCTGCCCCTGGTCAAGGTCGGCCAGGAGGTGGTGCGCGGCGAGCCGATCGCCCAAGCCGATGGCTTCGTCTCGGTACCCATGCATGCGCCGGCCACGGGGATGATCCGGGCGATCACGCTTGCGCCGAGCGCCAATGGCCCCAAGACGCTGGCGATCCATCTCAAGGTCTACGAGGCCGCCAGTCAGGAGGTGCTCTACGACTTGGAGCGCGATCTCGATGCCATGTCACCCGATGAGATCGTCGCCGCGGTCCAGGATGCGGGTCTGGTCGGCCTGGGTGGCGGGGCCTTTCCCAGTCACGTCAAGATGAAACCGCCGAGTGGGCGGGTCATCGAGACGCTCATCGTCAACGGCTGCGAGTGCGAGCCCTACCTGACCTGCGACCATCGGGTGATGCTCGAGCAGACCGACGCCTTGATCCGTGGGATCAAGCTCGCGCTCAAGGCGACCGGTGCCAAGCGGGCCATCATCGGTGTCGAGGACAACAAGCTCGATGCTGTCACCCATCTGCGCGCGCGTCTGCCCAAGGCGCTGCCGATCACGGCCGAGGCGGTGGAAACCAAATATCCGCAAGGCGCCGAGAAGATGCTCATCAAGAGCCTCCTGAACAAGGAGGTCCCGGCCGGGGGGATCCCCGCGGATATTGGCATCGCCGTCTACAATGTCGGAACCCTAGCCCAGATGGGGACGCTGCTGCCCAAGGGGCGCGGGCTCATCGAGCGTGTCGTCACCATCAGCGGGCCGGCCATCGAGCGGCCCGGCAATTTCATGGTCCCGATCGGCACCCCCCTGCGCTACCTGCTCGGCAGGGTGGGACTCGCCGACACGGTCGGGGAGATCATCCTCGGCGGACCCATGATGGGCATGGCGGTGGCCTCGCTCGACGTCCCGGTGACCAAGGGTGTCTCGGGCGTGGTGGCCCTGGAGCGGGCGGATCCGGATCTGGCGCTGCGCAAGGTCTATCCCTGCATCAAATGTGGTGAGTGTCTCAAGGCCTGCCCGGTCTCGCTCAACCCCTCGATGCTCGGCGAGTTGGCCCAGGCGCGCCAATACGAGCGCATGGCCGATGAATTCAATCTGAATCAGTGCTTCGAATGCGGCTGCTGCGCCTATGTCTGTCCGTCCAATATCCCGCTCACCCAGTATTTCCGGATCGCCAAGTCGATCAATCGCGACAAACAGACATGATGCGCGCGTGCGTCGTGGATGAGCGGCGCGCGGCATCCGAGACACTGGCTACCGAACACCGACCATCGATCATCAGCAGACATCATGGCTAAACCTATCGAGATCAGAACCTCCCCGCACCTGAAGCGGGCGATCAGCGTGGATCGGATCATGCGCAATGTGGTCTTCGCATTGCTGCCGATCTGCGCCTTCGCGGTCTATCAGTTCGGCCTCAGCGCCTTGCTGCTGATCGCCACCACCACCAGCGTCGCCATGCTGACCGAATGGCTGTTCGCGCGCGCGAGCGGGCGGGGCAACACGGTGTCGGATTGGTCCGTGGTGATCACCGGCATCCTGCTCGCGCTCACACTCCCGCCCGGGTTTCCGCTGTGGATGGCCGCGGTCGCCGCCTTCGTCGGCGTGGCGCTCGGCAAGGCGCTGTTCGGTGGGCTGGGCTACAACGTCATGAATCCAGCGCTGGTCGGGCGCGCCTTCGTGCAGGCCGCCTTCCCGGTCGCCATCACCAGCTGGACCCCGGCCTTCGCCCCTGGGCGCTTCACCGAGGTCATCCCCTCGACCTTCACCATGCCCTTCATGCAACCCGTGCCGGTCACCGATTGGATCGCCGGTCTCGAGCTCGATGCCTGGAGCGGCGCCACGCCGCTCGCCTTGCAGAAGTTCCAGCAGATCGAGCTGCCGGTCAGCGAGGTCTTCACGGGCATGATCGCCGGCTCCGCGGGCGAGACCTCGGCACTCCTGATCCTCGTCTGTGGCCTCTGGCTCGCCTTCAAGCGCATGCTCGATTGGCGGATTCCAGTCGCCGTGATGGCCGGGGCGGTGCTCACCGCCTTGCCCTTCTGGTTGATGGACGCCAGCCTCTACCCGAGCCCCTGGTTCGTGCTCTTCTCGGGTGGGCTCATGCTCGGTGCCTGGTTCATGGCGAGCGACATGGTGGGCTCGCCGGTGACGGCCGCCGGCGCAATCATCTACGGGCTCTTCATCGGGGTGCTGACCGTGGTGATCCGGCTCTTCGGCGGGTTGGTCGAGGGTGTCATGTATGCCATCCTGCTGGCCAATGCCGCGGGACCCCTGATCTCCAGTTGGACCCAGCCGCGTGTCTACGGCGCGGTCAAGAAAGCACGAGGGGCGAAATAGACCCATGAGCACACCGATCGAGATCCAAGTCCAAGCTCAGCCCCCGGCCACGCCGAGCTGGGCGATGCTCCGCACCCTGGCCGGGATCGCGACCCTCTCGGGTTTGTTGGTGGTCCTGGTCTATCAATACACCAAACCCATGATCGCCGAGAACGAGCGACGGCTGACCGAGCAGGCGGTCTTCGAGGTGCTCCCGGGCGCGACCTCCAAGACCGATTTCACGGTGACCGAGCAGGGTCTGGTGCCGGCCACCCCGGGCGATTCCGGGATCAGGCTCTATGCCGGACAGCTGCCGAGCGGCGAGCTGCGCGGCGTCGCCTTTCCGGCCTCGGCGCGGGGCTATCAGGATGTCATCCTCTTCCTGTTCGGTTACGACCCGGCCTGCGAGTGTATCGTCGGCAGCAAGGTGCTGCGCTCCACCGAGACCCCGGGGCTCGGCGACAAGATCGATCGTGATCCCGATTTTCTGGAGAATTTCGTCGCCTTGGATGCTCGCTTGAATACCGATGGGACGGCCTTGGCCAATGCGATCCAATTGGTCAGGCAGGGGACCAAGGTCTCGCCCTGGGAGATCGACGGGATCTCGGGGTCGACCATCTCGGCGAGTGCCATGGCCCGTGCCGTCAATGATGCCGCCCAACGGCTCGTCCCCTTGATCCAGCGCGATCTGGCGGTTCTCTCCGCTCAGGTCCCTGTCACTGAATGATCTCCGTCCGCCGAGACCCGACCATGGCCGTATTGCCGAACACCACTGAAAACCTGAGTCTGGACACCTTCGTACGGGGGCTTTGGGAAGAGAATCCGGTCTTCGTGATGCTGCTGGGCATGTGTCCCGTGCTGGCCGTCACCAACACCACCATGAACGCCATCGCCATGGGCCTGGCGACGACCTTCGTGCTGGTCAGCTCGACCGTGCTGATCTCCTTGCTGCGCAACTGGATCCCCAAGCAGGTGCGGATCGCCAGCTATATCGTGATCATCGCCACCTTCGTGACCGTCGTCGATTACGGCATCCAGGCCATCAGTCTGGAGCTCTATGCCGCGCTCGGGGCCTTCATCCAGTTGATCGTCGCCAACTGTGTCATCCTCGGACGCGCCGAGGCCTATGCCTCCAAACAGCGCCTGCACACGACCTTCATCAATAGCCTCGGGATGGGCGCGGGCTTCACCCTGGCGCTGCTTTCGCTCGGGACCGTCCGCGAGATCCTCGGCAGCGGCTCCTTGCTCGGTATCCCGCTGTTCGGCGAGGGCTTCCAGCCGTGGGTCGTGATGATCCTGCCGCCGGGCGGCTTCTTCGTGCTCGGGGCCTGGTTGTTGATCTTCAATTGGATGCGACTGCGCAAGGAGCGCAGGCTCATCGAGCAATCCGGAGCCGCCGCCAATGCAGGGTGAAGCACTCTATTCGATCTTTCTGAACGCCGCCGTCGTCAACAACTTCGTCCTGGCGCTCTTTCTGGGCATCTGTCCCTTCCTGGGCGTTTCGGCCAAGAAGGAGACCGCCTGGAACATGGGTCTGGCGGTCATCTTCGTGATGCTGGTCAGCTCCATGGCCGCCTACGGGATCAATTGGCTGCTGACCGAGCTGGATCTGCTCTTTCTGCGTCTGATCTGCTATATCGCGGTGATCGCCTCCGCCGTGCAATTGGTCGAGATGTTCGTCAAGCGTTTCAGCCCCACGCTCTTTCGCTCGCTCGGCATCTTTCTGCCCTTGATCACGACCAACTGCGCCATCCTGGGTCTCGCGCTCTTTCAGACCGCCAAGGAGTATGACTTCTTGCAGAGCTTGGTCTATGCCGCGGGCGCCGGTGTTGGTTTCATGCTGGCCTTGATGCTGATGGCGGGTCTGCGCGAGAAGCTCGAATTGGCACGGGTGCCCAGCGTCAGCCAGGGCGCGGCCTTGAGCCTGATGCTCGCCGGCCTGCTGTCGCTCGCCTTCATGGGGTTCGCCGGTCTGGGAGGGTCGGTTGGCTAAGCTGCTCCTCGCACCTCTGATCATCTTCGCGGTGCTGGCCGGTTGGGTCTGGGTCCAGCGTCTCTATTCACGTTTTGCTCTGCGCCATCCCGAGCTGGGTCCGTTTCGCCGCGAGGGCGGCTGCTCTTGCGGCAGTGGCCATTGCGAGCGCTCGCCCGGGTCGGAGGCGCGGCCCGCGCGACCGGTCCGCGCATCGATCGAGCAACCCAACCGCGCTGATCACTGATGACATTGAAGGAGTGGATACGACGATGAATGATCTACCGGCCGATATCGGCCCCATGACGCAGGCGCTCATCAAGGAGTCGCGACGTGTGACGCCCCCGGGCAGCGAGGAGGTCCGTCACATCAGGCTCCAGATGCTCGACCCGGCCTTCCAGTTCGTCGAGGGCCAAAGCATCGGCGTGCTGGTGCCGGGGCCACACCCCTTCGGCAATCCTTATCATCTGCGCCGTTATTCGATCGCCAACGCGCGCAGCATCCCGCTCGGCAATGGCGTGGACATCGACCTGCTGGTACGTCGCTGTTTCTATATCGACGAGGTGAGCGGCGAACGCTTTCCAGGGATTGCCTCGAATTATCTCTGCGATGCCAAGCCGGGCGACCAGCTCACCATCACGGGTCCCTATCTCAGTCCGTTCAAGATGCCATTGGACAACCGTGCCAACCTGCTGATGATCGGCACTGGCACCGGCATCGCTCCCTTCCGCGCCTTCGCCCAGTTGATCTATGAGCGGCGCGGGGACTGGAACGGGCAGGTTCGTCTCTTCTATGGCGGGCGCAGTGGTCTGGATCTGATGTACGCCAATGATGAGAGCAGCGATCTGGCCAACTATTATGACGAGAAGACCTTCAAGGCCTTTCGGGCGCTCGGCACGCGTCCGCTGATGAGCTCATCGCAGGCGCTGGAGCGGGGGATCACCGAGCATGCCGACGAGGCCATCGCCTTGATCAAGGATCCCAATACCTATGTCTTCTTGTCCGGGCTGGAGAAGATCGCGAGCGTGTTCGACAAGATCATGGCCGAGCGCATCGGCGGTTGCGAGGCCTGGACCCAGCTCAAGCAACGTCTGATCGACGAGGGGCGCTGGTCCGAGCTGATCTACAGCTGAAGCCGCGGAGGCCCCGCTCGGGGCCTAAGTGGCTGGCCTCACTCGGATCGGGGGGTGCGTCGATTGACTGGGATGATCGCGCTTGGATCGAGGGTCACCCGAACCGATGAAACGTGCGGGGGGCCCTCTGGTCGGGTCCAGATCCACAGCGCGATCGTGGAGAGGATCACCCCCACTGAGATGGCCAGCACCGGTCCAGGCGAGGCGAGACCGAACCAGATCGACCAACTCACCGCCATGCTGCCGATGGCCGCGGTCTTGCCGGTTCGACACACCTCGCCACGCTCGAAGAAGGCACGGATCGAAGGCCCGAAGCGGGGATGCTCCACCAGGAATCGAACCCGTCTCGGTGAGCTGCGCAGCCACAGCCAGGTCGCGCAGATCCAGAAGATGGTGGTCGGCATCAAGGGCAACACCATGCCGAGAAAACCAAGACCGAAACAGAGCCAGCCGAGCGCATTGTAGAGACGCCGTCGAGTCGGGTTGAGCCGGTGCGCTGGATTGGCTTGCTGACTGATCTTGCCCGACATCGGGGTCTCCAGGTTCAGGGTCGAGGGGCGGGGGAAGAGGATGGCGATGGGTCCGATCTGGCCGTGATCGCAAGATCACGGAGCGCCCCATCGATGCGGGACACTGCTCCGGTCAAGCGAGCACTGCGTGAAAGTATAGCTGAAATCGCGCGCATGCTCCGAGGCCAGCTGCGCTCTTGTCGCGTGCGCTCAGGTGACTGCCATCATGGATTGGGCGATGGCACGCGAGATCTCGCGAATCGAGTGGGTGACCTCGCGGCCGATCAGGTCCAGCTTGGCCAGGTTGGCGATGCGCGCTCGCACGTGCTCCAGCTCATCGGCGCTGAAGAGCTCATCGAAGAGCTGACAGGCATCGACGAGCGCGATCAGAACCGCCTCGTCTGGATCGGGGATCGTATCGCTGAGGATCAACTCGCGCAGCCGTGTGTGCATCGCCTTGATCTCGCGATCGTCCTGAATCGGGTAGCGACGCTTGGCGATGACCCAGAGGATGCGTTGATCCTCGATACGCAACACCCCCTTGGCGACCAGCCCATCGAGGATCTGGCCCTGGAGGTCCGGGATCTCCCAGGCGAGTGTCTCGAGCCATTCGGTGGTCGGCCGTTTGGCGCCGTGATTGCCCAAGCGGCGCAGGACATCGTCCAGCAGCGGGTTGCCCGTGGGCGTGCTGCTCACCACCTCGAGCCCATCGAGGTCGGTGTCGATCCGATCGCTCATCGCCAGTTCGACCAGCAAGGCGCCGGCGAGCGCATAGCGCAGTGCTTGGATCGGGAGTGGCTTGATGGCGCCGGTGCGCTCATCGAGTGATAAGAGGAGGATCTCCTCGGCATAGCTCAGCATGGCATCCTCGCGTCCGGCGCGTGGATGCCGCGCCGGATCTGGTTGCAGGTCATCGGCCTGCATTCTGATGCCTGAGAGTGCCCTAGACAAGATCTCTGCGACCCACAGCCGGCAGCCCCCGCCGGCGCCTGATCAGGCCGCTTCGAAGAAGAAACGCTCCTCGCCGTGCGCGGGTCGCAGCTCGTCGATCCACTGCGCGTCTGGATCATGGCGCGCGAAGAATGGCCGCAGCAGCCAGTCGCGATCACGTGCTTGGAGAAACTGGAGTGTGATGACCGGCTCGCCCGCGATCTCGTTCACGCCCACCACCTGGATCTTGCCCGGCGTGGCCGACATGCTCGGTCCGCGCACGGTGCGCGCCAAGCCACTCACCTGTCCGTAGGCGGCTTGAAAGATCTCCCAGGCCTGCACCAGTGGCACGCCGAAATAGTGCTGGGCGCCGGTATCCCTTACCACGAACATGTAGTAGGGGATGCAGCCGATCTTGACCTGCTCGCGCCACATCTCGGCCCAGAGCCCAGGGTCATCGTTGATGTGCGAGAGCAAGGGTGATTGGGTTCGAATCTCCGCCCCGGTCGCACGGATGCGGGCGATCGCCGCCTGCACGAGCGGATGCGCGACCTCGCGTGGATGACTGAAATGGGCCATGAAGGCCAGATGCTTGCCGGCGGTGACGATGCGCTCGAACAGCCGCAGCAGATCATCGGCGTCCGGATCGGTCAGGAAGCGATGGGGCCAGAAGCTGAGCGATTTGGTGCCGATGCGCACGCTGCTGATCCCCGCATGCCGAGGCGCGAGCAACGCGCTGACATAGGGCTCCAGGATCCGGCTGCGCATCACCAGCGGGTCGCCCCCGGTGAAGAGGACGTCGGTGACCTCGGGATGCTGGCTCAGATAATCATCCAACAAGCCGGCCTCGCGGGTGGCGAACCGCAGATTGGTCTCGCCGATGAACTGCGCCCAGCGAAAGCAGAAGGTGCAGTAGGCATGGCAGGTTTGCCCTTGGGCCGGGAAGAAGAGGACCGTTTCCGGATATTTGTGCTGCATGCCGGGCAGTGGCACACCGTCGATGATGGGCACATTGCAGTCCAACTGCCCCGCTGGATGGGGATTGAGCGAGGCGCGGATCGATTGCGCGGTCGCCTCGATGGTCTGTCGATCGCCGCGCGCGATGGCGGCGCTGAGCCGATCGAAATCAGCGGGTTGGAGCAGGTCGCGGGTCGGAAACACCAAGCGGAAATAGGGGTCATCCGGGACGCGACGCCAATCGATCAACTCCTCGACGACGAAGTTGTTGGCACGAAAGGGCAGCACGCGCGCGACCGTCTCGATCTCCTGGCTCAATGCGCGCGGGAGACGCGCGAGCTGGGGGATGCGGCGAAGATCGCGAAGCGTGAATGGACGGTAGGACGGCGTCTGGGACGCCATGGAATGCTGGGAGTCTCGTGCGCTGAACATGCGCATGGCGGCTCCTCCTGTGTTTGGCGATGGCGAAGGCGACGCCCGATCCGGTGGGGCGCCTTGCATCGTTGATTTGCTCGCAGGGCCTGTGTTATCTAGCCACTACACGGACAGCCGGGTCGATGACCCAAACCGCATATACCCAGGATGGGTGCTGAATCCGATCGAGATCGGTGTCTTGAATCGCACGCGGCCCGTCGTCGCGAGACGTCATCGGGGCGGCTGCTGGCAGGCTAGGCGCTGCGGCTCCCGATTGCAAGCGCGGATGCAGACTCCAAGGCCGCGAGCAGGCGATCGACCATCGCCTCGGTGTGCGCGGCGGTGAGGCTGATCCGCAGTCGTGCCGTGCCCACTGGAACGGTTGGAGGACGGATCGGCGTGACCAGGATCCCTTCTCTCTCGAGCGCCTCGGCCATGGCGACGGCCGTGCGGCTGCTGCCGAGGATCAGGGGTTGAATGGGGGTGGATGACTCGCCCAGGGTCAGACCGAGCTGGCTCACGCCAGCGCGCAGACGCGCGATCAATGACTGAAGGTGTGCGCGACGCCAATCCTCGCGGCGTGCCAGCGCGAGACTGACACGCGTCGCCGCGGCCACCGCCGGTGGGAGCGCGGTGGTGTAGATATAGCTGCGCGCGTGCTGGATGAGCGTCTCGATCAGGTCGTCGGAGCCGGCGACGAAGGCGCCAAAGGTACCGAATGCCTTCCCGAGCGTGCCCATCAGGATTGGCACCTGCGCGACGTCGAGGTTGCAATGGTCGAGCGTTCCACGACCCGCGCGACCGAGCACCCCCAGACCATGGGCATCGTCGACCAGCAGCCAGGCGCCGGCATCCCGGGCGATACGCGCCAGGGCGGGCAGGGGGGCCAGATCGCCATCCATGCTGAAGACCCCATCGGTGGCGATCAGACGCGCCGCTTGCCCGTCGAGTAGACTGGCGAGCGCGGCGGCATCGGCATGCGGATAGCGGCGCAGGATGCCACGCGACAGCCGCGCCCCGTCGAGCAGCGAGGCATGGTTGAGCCGATCCTGCCAGAGCCTCTCGCCACGGCCGGTCAGCGCGCTGATGACCCCGAGGTTGGCCATGTAGCCGGTCGAGAAGAGCAGCGCGCGCGCGCGCCCGGTGAAGTCGGCGAGATCCTCCTCGAGCGCCTGGTGCACCCGACTGTGACCGCAGACCAGGTGCGCCGAGCCGCTGCCGACACCCCAGCGCGCGGCCCCCGCGCGTAGCGCCTCGACCACGTCCGGGTGATTGGCCAGGCCGAGATAATCATTGCTGGAAAAGCTCAGCAGGGTCCGTCCCGCGATCCGCGTCTCGGGCTGCTGCGGGCCGTCGAGGACGCGCCGGCGCCGATAGCGATCGCCCGCGCGCAATCGCTCCAGCTCGTCGTGGAGCTCGGCGGGTCCGCTCATGCGCGACTGACTCAGACCACGGGGGCCGGGATGGATGGCCCGCCAGTGACTGGGGCATCGGCATGTCCGACCTTGTGACAGGCGCCTGGGGCGGTCCGCTCGGGCTCGAGTGACTCGAGCTCCAGTCCGAGCCGCGCGAAGAGCGCGTGATCACGATCCGTCTCTGGATTCGCTGTGGTCAGCAGACGCTCACCATAGAAGATCGAGTTGGCGCCAGCGAGATAGCAGAGTGCCTGGAGCTCATCGCTCATCTCGCCGCGCCCAGCCGAGAGACGCACGAACGAGGCGGGCATGATCACACGCGCCGTCGCGACCACCCGCACGAATTCGAACGGATCGAGCGGCGCGCGCCCGTGCAGCGGGGTCCCTTCGACCTGGACCAGGAGGTTGATCGGCACCGACTCGGGATGGGCCGGGAGGTTGGCCAGTTGGCGCAGCATGGCAGCGCGGTCGCGGCGTGATTCGCCCATGCCAAGGATCCCGCCGCTGCATGTCTTCAGACCCACGGCACGGATGTGCTCGAGTGTGTCGAGTCGCTCCTGATAGGTGCGCGTCGTGATCACTTGACCATAGAATTCGGGCGAGGTGTCGAGATTATGGTTGTAATAATCGAGTCCGGCATCCTTCAAGCGGCGCGCCTGAGCCGCGGTCAGCATCCCGAGCGTGACACAGGTCTCCAGACCGAGCGCGTGCACGCCCTCGATCATGGCGATGACCTGGTCGAGATTCTTGTCGGTGGGGTTGCGCCAGGCCGCGCCCATGCAGAAGCGCGTGGCGCCATGGGTGCGTGCCGCGCGCGCCGCGCGCATGACCTCATCGAGCCCCAGCAGGCGCTCGGGCTGGAGTCCGGTGGCATGATGCGCACTCTGAGGGCAATAGCCACAGTCCTCTGGACAGGCCCCGGTCTTGATGCTCAACAGCTGGCTGACCTGGATGCGATTGGGATCGAAATAGGCTCGGTGTGTCGTCTGGGCGCGAAACACCAGATCATTGAAGGGCAGATTCAGGATCGACTCAATCTCATCGAGCGACCAATCATGACGCAAGAGTGGCGTGGGCAGGGGCGAAGCGGTGGCTGACATGGTCGCAATGGGCGGAGGCTGGGGTGAAAGGATGATCTATGCTAGTGCACCCGAGCCGGTTGTCAACCGATGATCGGTCGACTGGTTGACTACTGGCGCGAGCGCCGTGATCCGATCGCGGTCCTGTTCCCGCCGACCTGTATCCTGTGCGGCGCGCCCGGTCGCCTGGACGGCGCAGGTTGGGATCTGTGCGAGGGTTGCGCGCGCGAGCTTCCGTACAACCGCGCCGCGTGCATCCAGTGCGCCCTGCCACTGCCAAGCGCGATGGCGTTCGGCATGCGCTGCGCGCTCTGTCAGCGACATCCGCCATCGTTCGATCGGACACTGGCGCCACTGCGCTACGAGGGTGCGGTGCCGCTGCTCGTGCGCGGGGCCAAGTTTCGTGGCCGGCTCAACCAGGCGCGGCTGCTCGGTCAATGTCTGGCCGAATGGGTCGCCGCGGCGAATCTGGAGCCTCCACAGGTGCTGCTGCCCGTGCCCTTGCATGCGGCACGGCTGCGCGAGCGCGGCTACAACCAGTCCCTGGAGATTGCGCGTGTGGTGGGGCGGGAGTTGGCCATCCCGGTCGATCACGCCAGTTGCGTGCGGATTCGCGCGACTCCGCCACAGGCTGGACTCAACGAACGCGCGCGCCGGCTCAATCTGCGCGGGGCCTTTGCACTGAGGGGGACCCCGACCTGGAGTCATGTGGCGTTGCTCGACGATGTCATGACGACCGGGTCGACCGTCGCCGAGCTCAGCCGGGTCTTGCGTCTGGCCGGGGTGCGCTGGATTCAGGTCTGGGCGGTGGCGCGCACGCCCTGATCACCCCGCGGCGGCGCGCCCCGCCGGCCAGTGATCGCCTGGAGCTCGTCACCCGACGGTTGGGCTGATCAGGCCATGGCAAGATCACCAGGGCCGCGATGGGATCAGTGACGGACGCGCAGCCGCCAGCTCAAGGTCGCGCTCCCCTCGGCCGGCACCTCGATCTGCCAGGAGGCGAGGCTGGAGGAGGCCTTGTCATGGGGGTGACTCTCGTCGATCATCATCCAGTCGCCGTGAATGTTTTCGAGTACCTTGACCGTGACCGGCGCGTCCTTGGCGTTCTTGAGCTCCAGCTCGTAGGCCGCCTCATAGGTGTAATCGTATGCGCTCGCGCCACCAAGCTTGGTGAACTGGATTTGACGCCGGCGCGCGGTGACATCGAAGCTCTCGCCGAGCCGCACCGTGAGGGTCTCGTTCTTGGGGGTGTGGTCGATCGCATCCTCGCCCACGAACTGAGCATTGCCGCGGCGATCCTTGGCATAGACCCGGATGACCCCCTTGGGCAAGGGGATCCCGAGGCTGCCGTCACGATTGGCGAATGAGAGCGAGGCGGTGACCGGCAGCTTCGACCAGCCATCCGCGGCGCTCGACCGATCGCCGCCGGGTCCGCCACGGACCACCAACTCACGGCTGACCGGGATCCGCGGGGCGCTCAGCAGTGCTACCTGCTTGGTCTGATTGTGCAGCAGATCGGTGCGATGGGGCAGGGTATAGAGATGATACTCGGCGAGGCTCTCCTGCTCGGGCATGGACGACGTGGCCATCGGCATGGCGCGCATCAGCTTGTCTGGCATGGGGCGAGGCTGCTCGACCTGGTTGACCTCACCGGCGACCAGCTGAATCTGCGCTTGGCGATAGGCGATGCCGCTCTCATTGGTCAGGGTCACCCAACCATTGAGATCCATGAATGACCCGTCGGTCGCGAGATCGGCCACATAGTCCGCCTTCCAGGCCAAACCACTGGTCAGATACGCCAACTCGTAGAGCCCATCGCCACCGCTGGGCGTGCGCAGATGCAGCACTAGCGTGGGCTGATCGCGCAGATCCTCGGGGACGTCGGGAAAGGCCAGATGGCCGTCGATGATGGTCTCGATGCGATCGGCATAGCGCAGGACTGGCCCTGCGTTGGCGGCCAGGATGACCGCGTCCTCCAGGGTCCGATCGCCGTCCTCGTTGGTGCGGATGACCTGCACCGTGCGTCCGACATATTTGCGCAGCAGGCTCTCGGGGGTGAGCAGATCGAAGTCGAAGCTTTGCTCGATCAGCTCGACCTCGATCCGTCCGCTGGTCTCGCTGAGCAGTGCCGTCTCGGGGCGGATCCGCTCCGAGACGTTGCGCCAAGCCAGACGATGCTCGCCTTGGCCGAGGCGGATGCGCCGCTGATCCTTCACCAGGGCCAGGTCGGCATTGTAGATGGTGATGGCGAGCGCCTTTTGGGCCGACTCGTCGATGCGCTGCTCCTGATCCACGGCGGCCCCCGCTGACAGAGAAGTGAGAAGCGAGCCGAGCAGCAGGGCGCCGGACCAGGCCAGATGCCGCGATCCCATGGTCCGCCTGTCCGCGCGCGCTGTCTGCATCTGCTTGGCTCCAGTGTGTCATGACGCCGCCGCGCTGCCAGGTCGCGGTCGGCCCCGGATGCCGCGGCCCGTGCCCCGGGCGTCGCGGCGTCTCGCGTGGGTGGGTCGAGCTCTACTTGAACCGCGAGAAGGCGTCCATGAATGCCTTGCTCGTCGCCTCCCAGGCGGTCTCCATGCCCTTGCGCATGTCCTCCCAGGCTGCCTCGCTCGCTTCAGACATTTTCTGGAGCATCTCGCGGGCCTCCTCGCGTTGAGTCTGCAGACGCGCCATCTGGTCATCATAGTGCTGGCGCATCTCCGTCTTGGCGGTCTCCGCCTTGGACTCGAGCTGCTCGAGCTGAGCGTCCCATTCGTCCATCTGGGCCTTCATCTTCTCGATATAGGTCTTGCGGTCGATCATCTGAGTCTCCTCCGTTGGCCAGTTGATGCTTGGATCACGCAGTGGCTGAGTATTCCGCGTTGATCGGACGAAAGCAACAGAGCCGCTCATCCCGAGGTGTCCGGGGGACGCTGCGCGGCGAGCGCACTGGGTCGGATGGCTGCCCCGAGCGGGTCAGGACGGCGGGCATCCCGTCGCCGTCGATATCCGAGTCGCAGGCATCACCGACCCCGTCCCCGTCTAGATCAGCCTGGTCGGGATTCGCGATCAATGGGCAATTGTCAGGATCATCCGGGATACCGTCACCATCGGTGTCCGTGTCCCAACATCGGTGATGATCTTGTCGGTTTGTTCATCGTTGACCGATGCATCGCGTTGCCCAAGCCCTGTTTCGCTCAATGCCGGTGGGTTGTTGGGGTTCCTTCGTCACCCCAACCTACGCGGTCTTGATCGCCATTTGCCCGATCACACCGACCGGTGTAGGTGTAGGTTGGGGTGAGGAACGAACCCCAACATCGGTGATGATCTTGTCGGTTTGTGCATCGTTGACCGATGCATCGCATTGCCGAAGCCCTGTTTCGCTCAATGCCGGTGGGTTGTTGGGGTTCCTTCGTCACCCCAACCTACGCGGGCTCCATCTCGTCGAGAAAGCGCTCGCGGCGCGTGACTTTTTTCTTGGCGGCAAACTCGGCGTCGGCGAAGGAGAACTGCTTCATCATGGCCAAGGGCCTCCACGGTTGGTGGCGATGATCAATTTTACCAATCGAGCCCCTTTGGTGGGAGTGATTTAATCAGCGTTTCCCTAACAGCCGTGAGGCCGAAGCAAGGTCGCGCTCGGCCTTTTCGAGCCACGCGCCAACCACGATGGCTTCGGGATCACCCATATAAGACCACCCCGCGGGAGAGTACGTCATGATCGAGCGACGAAGCCACTCCAGCGTGACGCTCGGATTCCGTGCGGGTTCGCACCACCACGTCCACTGGAATGTTCACGCCATGCAAGGCATGGTAGGCACGCCGCGCCAGACGGTAGGCGGGCTCGGACTGGTCAGGCACGATGACATACAAGTCGAGATCGCTGTCGTTGTCAGGTTCCCCCCATGCATAAGAACCGAACAAAACCACCCGGATCGGGGCTAGCGCCGCGACGATCCGATCAGTGACCTCCCTTATCCTGCCGTCGTTGGTCGGTTTCATCATGCAACCCTCAGAAAAGACAGCGTCGTAGGATCGGCGCGGTTTTCATGTCTTCGCAGCAATGATGAGGTGAATTCGCGATGACTCCAAACTTTGACAATCTGCTACTGAAATATCTGCGCTCGTACGCCTGCATCGAGTCCGAGCCGCCGACGAAGGTCCGCGGGTAGCGGGATTTGCCCCTCATCGGAAAGGATGACCGTGGTCAAGTCGCGTTCTCCAAACTTCCTTCATGCAGAACAATAGCTTGCAATATTTCCCGACCCCGAAGATCGCGCGCCTGGCCGGCGTCCTGAGTCTGCGTTGAGTGTCACCAACAGATTTTTCGTAGTCGAGACGGCCAAACATGCCGCTTTTGGCCCTTTGGCGAAACACTGCCGAATCAATTTCGTTTAGCCTGTTCCAATGCGCCAACTCATACGATTCGCGGGCTTGATCCATCCTCCGGGCGCCAGCGTCGTGGTTTGGTGGATGGGTCCGCCCGCTCGGCGTCTGTGGTCACCGGCGGCCATGACGTGCGGGCTTGACCCATCCTACTGGCGTGAGCGTCTTCTTTAGGGATCTGACTCCTTTTGGTCGGGTCAGCGCGGTGTCTGACCACGCAGACGTCCGTGGAAATGACTGAGCAGCGAGGAGCGGACTTTCTTCTCCTTGTGGCTGCCAGCCGCGGCCAGCCGCTGCTCGGCGACCCCGATCAGGGTGGCCTGGGCCCCCTTGACGCTCGCGTCCTCTGGTGTGCGCTGCGTGTAATTGCCGTTGGCATCCATGTCCCAGGCCGAGCGCGTATCCGCGAGTTGAACGTCCAGGATCAGCCGCAGCTCCTGGCGCAGACCCTGATTCTCGACGGGTGCGTGCACCTCGACGCGTGCCTCCAGGTTGCGTCCCATCATGTCCGCCGAGCCGATGTAGTACTCCTCCGCGCCGCCGTTCCTGAAATAGAGGATGCGGGCATGCTCCAGGAAACGCCCGACGATACTCATGACCCGGCCAGTCTCGCTGATCCCTGGCAGCCCTGGACGGAAGCGGCAGGTGTCGCGCACGATCAGATCCACCTGGACCCCGGCCTGGGTGGCGCGGTAGAGCGCCCGGGTGATGTCCGGATCCTCCAGCGCGTTCATCTTCATCTGAATGAGTCCATCGCCATGGCTCTTGTGACGAGCGATCTCGCGGTCGATCTTGGCGATGATGCCGGGCTTGAGGGTATAGGGCGCGGAGAGGATCTTGCGGTAGCTGGGGGGCGGTGAATAGCCCGTGAGATAGTTGAACAGCTCGGTGAGGTCCTGTCCGATGTCCGGATCGCACCCCAGCATGCCCAGATCGGTATAGAGCTTGGCGGTGCCCGAGTGATAGTTGCCGGTGCCGATGTGATAGTAGCGGCGCAGCTGCGAGTAGTCGCGTCGGATCACGAAGATCAGCTTGCTATGGGTCTTGAGACCGATGACGCCATAGTTGACATGGATGCCCTCGGCCTCCAGACGGCGTGCCCAGCCGATGTTGGCGGCCTCGTCGAAGCGCGCCTTGAGCTCGACCAGCACCGCGACCTGCTTGCCGTTGCGCGCGGCCTGGATGAGCGAGTCGAGGATGGGTCCGCCCGAGGTACGGTAGAGCGTCATCTTGATCGCCAGGACCTTGGGGTCCTCGGCGGCGGTGCGCAGGAAGCGCTCCACGGTGCTGCTGAAGGCCTGATAGGGGTGCTGAAGCAGCAGCGGACCGTTCTCGCGAATGATGTGGAAGATGTTGCGCCGATCGTGGGCGAGCAGTGGATGATCGACCGCGCGGTGCGGCTCGTCGCGCAGCTCGGGGACATCGATGCTGGCCAGCTCGAAGAGATCGCGCAGGGCCATCATGCCCTCGACCTCGAAGACGTCCTCTTCCTCGTTGAGTGCCAGCTCGGCCGCCAGCATCCCGCGATGCACCGGATCCATGCCCGCCTGCACCTCCAGGCGCACGATCGGGGCGAAATGACGCTCGCGCAGCTCGGTCTCGATCATCTGCAGCAGGTCGGTGGCGGTATCCACGCCGGGGGCCACGATGGCGTTGCGGGTGACCCGGAAGAGCGCGCAGGAGAGGATCTCCATCCCCGGGAAGAGCATGTCCACATTGTTGGCCATGAGGTCTTCCAGGGTCACGAACGACTGGGTGTCATCGATCTGGATCAGGCGCTTGGAGACATCCTTGCTGACCGGGACCTTCACCCGCGCCATATAGATCTCGGCGCCATCCGGATAACGCATGGTGACCAAAAGGTTCAGGGTCAGGTTGGAGATGAAGGGGAAAGGATGCGCCGGATCCATGGCCAAGGGGGTGAGCATGGGGAAGATGTTGGCGCAGAAATGCTCGCGCAGCCGCGCGCGCACAGCCTCGGAGAGCTCGGCATAGCGACGGATCCGGATCTCGTGTGTGGCCAACTCGCTCATGAGCGCATCCTGGATGCGTCGCTGGTCGAGCTGGAAGGCACGCACCGCGGCCTGGCATTCCTTGAGCTGTTGCAGCGGGGTGCGGCCATCGACACTGAGCGAGTGGAGTCCGGCGGCGATCTCCTGCTTGATCCCGCCGATCCGCTTCATGTAGAACTCGTCGAGATTGTTGCTGACGATCGCTAGAAACTTGACTCGTTCCAACAATGGGTTGCGCGTATCCTCGGCCTCCCGGAGCACGCGCCGATTGAATGCCAGCCAGGTCAGCTCGCGATTCAGATAGAGCGCAGGGTCATCGAGATCGATGGTCTTGGCAACGCTTGGGGTGGGCTCCTCGAGCACGGGGGTGGCGGCGACATCTTCGGTTGCATGTTGCATTTTTGCTTTACTCATCATGGTGGGCTCCCGGGATCGGAGGATCCCGCAGGTGGTGTAGTCGGAGAAGCCGTCTTGGATGTCGATGGGCACCGGTTGGGATCGAGTCTGCTCAGACAGGCCAGCTCAGGTCGCGCCGATGATCGCGGGGTGATCCTCATGGCAGGGTCCGCGGATCACTGTGGCGGACGCGCGCACGCGAGGCGACGTCTGCCAGCTCACGGAGATCGGAGAGTCCCATCAGACCGTCGATCTTCACGACCTCCCGGGATTCGCTCAAGCCCAGCTCGGCCGCCAACATGCCACGCTGCGCCGGCGTCATGGTGGCTTGGACCTCGAGGTGCACGGCCAGTGGCAGGGTCTCGTTGGTCGACTCCGCGTCCAGACGGCGCCCGTGTGCGGCACCCTCGCTGATGCGGCGCTCGCGCGTGATTCGAAACAGCGCGCTCGAGCTGATCTCCATGCCCGGAAACAGCAGATCGAGATTGGCCGTGATCAGATCCTCCAGGAGGACCAGTTGCCCCGGTACGTCGCTGCCGACCAGTCGCTTGCAGGCTCCAGCCTGGGTTGGCAGCCGGATGCGCGCGAGTCGGATCATGGATTCATCCGGATAACGCAGGCCGATGAGTAGATTCAGGCTCGAGTCGGAGATGTAGGGAAAGGGCAGCGCCGGATCGATGGCGAGCGGGGTGAGCAGCGGGAGGATCTCGGTGCTGAAATGACCGCGCAGCCAATCGCGACTGTCCTGCGAGAGCTCCGCATGGGCAAGGAGATGCAGACCTGCGCGCGCCAGGTCAGGCTGCAATCGCTGATAGAGCGACTCTTGTGCGGAGCGGATCTCGTGCGCCACTCGCAAGGTCGCGGTCAACTGCTCGGTGGGTGGGCGGGGGTCGGCTCCGGGAAGACGGATACCGGCGGCGATCTGGCGCTTGAGCTCGCCGACATGCAGACCGAGCAGTGCGTCGAGATTGGATTCGACCTCGGCCAACCGGGCGACCCGCGTCGTCAGTGGCAGATCGGCGTTGCCCGCCGCCGCGAGTAGCCCGTGATTGAGCGTCCGCCAGGATTGCTCGATCGTCTCGGGCAACGGCATGGCGCGTGGATCACCCGCGCCCCAATCGCCTTGCGTCGCCCCGGCTGCCCCTCCGAACATCGAATTCTGGTTGGTCACTCTGATGTCTCGCGCGGTCGTGTCCTAGTGGCGAAGCGCTCTGATCTGGTCCGCTCGAAGCCACTGGCTTCATGACGAAATGATGACAAAACTGTGCCTGGAGTCATCGCTGAGTGCAAGCCGAAAAAGACCCATTCGGCATGTCGGTCGAGGAACCTGATCGAGATGGGCCGGTCGCCACCCGCCGGGGCCAGGTGATGGCGCCGACCGCGGCGCGGGGTCCCAAGACGTCCCGAGCCCTCATCCGAACAGACGCTGCCACCACCGACGGCGATTGCGGGGCGGCGGGCGCGTGCTCGGCAGATCGATCGGTGGGATCAAGCTCATGACCCAACCGGGCAAGGGTGGTGAGTCGCTGAAGCCGCAGACCACCCCGAGGTTGCCCGGGTCATAGATCTTGACGAATGTCGGTGCCTGTGGGTCATCGGCATAGACGATGCCGCAATAGTCCTCGCGATGCTCGGCGTGCAGGAGTTGGTCGATCTCGGTGATGAAGGCCCTCACCCCCTCGGCATCGGTCGGGCGCAGCGGCGGTGGCTCGCCGACGGCATAGATGAACCAACCGGCGTCGGCGCACGCGTCGATCCGCGCCCAGAGCGCGTCGAGCTGCGGCCAGCGCAAGGCGGCGGTGAAGGAGCCGCGAAAGGCGACGAGATAGGGATGGATGGCGTGGTCGGCGCTGCTCATGGACGCGTCTCGGCTCGAGATCTGTACCGCCGATTGTGCCACGCGCACGCGACTGGAGGCGATCGGTCGTGGGTCAGCCCAGGGGGGTGAGGGGACTCTTGAGTGCCGAGCCGGCACGACCGCATCGCGCGCAAGTTGACATGATGCCCTGTTGGAGCGCGGGCGACGATGGTATAACCATGCGCGCCGATGCCGAATACACTCTGCATCGACCGGGCGAATGCAGCACCGCGTCCCGTCGCTGTTGTCGTGTCGCGACGAACCCGACTCGTCGTGGCCCTGTCGTCAACATCTGGCTGGGGGGACGATCATCGATGATCCTTGGATCGCTCTGTCGTCGTGAATGGATGTCACGGCTCCTACTGACCATGCTGGTCCTGATGCTCGTGAGCGCGTCCGCGCGGAGCACGCCGGCCGACCCACCTGCGTCCGCCGCGCCACTGGATCTCGTCAAGCTCCTCGATCTGCCGAAGATCCCGAATGCGCGCTGTCTGCGCTGCCACAACGACGAGGACGACAAGACCTCGGAGCGCGAAGATGGCACCGTGGTCAACATCTATATCGATCGCGAGCGTTTCGAGCACAGCGTGCATGGGAACCTGCCCTGTGTGGGCTGTCACAACAGCGTCACCAAGGCCACTCACGAGATCCCGCTGCCCAAGAGCATCGGCTGCGTGGCCTGTCACATCAAGATCGCGGAGGCCCAGCATGGCAGCGCCGAGCCCCACTATCGGCGTCTCGACGTGGTGCTCGCGCAGATCGACGGCTATATGAATTCAGTCCATGCGCGGCCCAATCTGATGGACCAGTCGCGCACCAATGCCACCTGCTACGACTGTCACGAAGGGCACCAGATCGGCACCGCAGGCAGCGCCGCGCGCGCCGAGTCGCGGATGCTCAATCACGAGGTCTGCGGCCGTTGTCACGAGCAAGAGCAGGCGCACTACACCCAATCGGTCCATGGCATGGCCCTGATCGAGCGGGGCGAGGCCGGCGCCGCCACCTGCTCAGACTGTCATACCCCGCACCATATCGACTCACCCGATCAGACCAAGGTCAAGCTCGCCATCACCGAGAACTGCGGAAGCTGTCATGCCAAGCAGGTCAAGACCTACGAGCGCTCATACCACGGTCAGGTGGTGCGTCTGGGCTATACCCATACCGCCAAGTGTTATGACTGTCATGGCAGTCACGGCATCATGGATGTCAAGGATCCGGGCTCGCGGGTCCACCCGGACAATCGTCTGGAGACCTGTCGTCAGTGTCACGAGGGCGCGCCCGAGGGCTTCCTCGGCTTCCATGCGCACGGCGATGCCAATGACTTCGAGAATTTCCCTGAGATGTGGATCGCCGCGCGCTTCATGGAGGCGCTGATCATCGGTGTCTTTCTCTTCTTCTGGACCCACATGCTGCTGTGGATCTATCGCGAGTGGCGCGAGCGCAAGGCCGGCAAGGGCTATCGGGAGGATCCGGACCATCCGCCCCAGGTCTATTTCCGCCGCTTCAGTCTCGGTTGGCGGGTCGCCCACGGGGTGCTGGCCGTCGCCGTCATGGTGCTGGTCCTGACCGGGACCGCGGTGCTCTTCGCCGAGCAGGCCTGGGCCCGCTATGTGATGAATCTGCTCGGTGGTCCGCAGGTGGCGGCGGTCATCCACCGGGTCGCCGCCGTGACCTTCGCGGGCATCTTCTTCGGCCATCTGATGGCCGTGCTCATCCATGTCATCCGCTCCGGCGGGCGATTCAGATGGCTGGGTCCGACCTCGATGGTGCCGAACTGGCAGGATCTCCGCGATATCGGGGCCATGTTCAAGTGGTTCTTCGGGTTTGCCCCCAGGCCCAAATTTGACCGTTGGTCCTATTGGGAAAAATTCGACTACTGGGCGCCCTTCTGGGGCATGTTCATCATCGGTCTGAGCGGTCTGATGCTCTGGTTCCCGATCATCACCGCCAGCATCCTGCCGGGCTGGGTGTTCAACGTGGCGACCATCGTGCATGCCGAGGAGGCGATCCTGGCCGCGGTCTTCCTCTTCACCGTGCATTATTTCAACGTGCACTTCCGTCCCGAGAAATGGCCGATGGACACCGTCATGGCCACCGGCGCGGTGCCGCTGGAGGAGTTCAAGCATGAGCATGCACTGGAGTACGAGCGGCTGAAGGCGAGCGGGGAGCTGGAGCGCTATCTGGTCAAGCCGCCCTCGGAGCGGGCGCGTCGCATCGGTCGCAAGCTCACCGGTTGGATGATCGTCTTCGGGGTCATCTTGGCCGCGCTGGTCTTGCAGGGATATTTTGGGATGCTTTCGGGAGCCTGAGTATGATGGTCGCGCGGCGCTGAGCGGATCAGCGCCGCGCCGACCTCAGCGCCTTGTCATTGCGTGGGTGTGCGGGCGAGCCTGAAGCCGATACCGCGATGGCTGAAACTGGGTCCGACCCGGCATCGAAAGGCCGAGCGCAGATCACTGGCATAGCCGTTCCAGGAGCCTCCACGCATCACGCGATAGGCACAGTTGCCCGTCAGCCAGGCGCTGCCATCGGTCGGCGCCCCCGTATAGTCCTCGTTCCAGCAATCTGCGGTCAGTTCGCTGACATTTCCGTGCATATCCAGCAGATTCCACGGGTTGGGCGGATAACTGCCGACCGCGACCGTGCGCCCGAGACCGCCGCCACTGCTCGCCGGGCATTTGTCGTATGCAAAGGTGCCATCGTGATTGGCCTGGCTGGTGTCGATGCAGGTGCCGGTGCTGAAGGGCGTGCTGGTGCCAGCGCGCGCGGCATACTCCCACTCGGCCTCGCTGGGTAACCGATAACCCTGGCCGGTGAGACGATTGAGCCAACGCAGATAATCCTGGATGTCGTTCCAGGAGACGTTCATCACCGGGTGCTCGCCCCGGCCCCAGCCGCCATCGGACGGGTTTTTGTCACAGGCTTGATCGTTCACGCATGCGTCCCAGTCGGCAAAGGTCACCTCACGCTGACCGATCTCGAAGGTTGGAACGCAGACTTGGTGCTGTGGTCCCTCGTCCTCATCCCGCTCCGGCTCATCCAGCGCGCTGCCCATCAGGAAACAACCGCCCGCGATGCTGATCATCCTGATCTCCGGGGCGAGGTTGAGCCGGATGGTCTGGTCGGTCCCGGCGGTGACCAGGACTTGGCGCTCGACCGGGTCGAAGCCGTCCTTGCGCGCACCGATGCGGTAGTCGCCCGGGGCCAGATGGATCATGAAGTGCTCTTGCATCGAGCTTGGTGAGCGGCCCCTGAGCGTGTCGTCGACGAGCACCTCGGCCGCTCCGGGGATGGTCAGGATACGCACGACACCGGTGGGGTCGGCGGCGTGCGCGATCGGACCAAGGAGCGCGCTGATGCCGAGCGCAAGGATCAGAGAATGGCGCACGTCTGTGCTCCTCCAGGTGTGTCGGTTAGGCGGCTCGCGTGGCGATCACACGCAGGCACGGATCGCTCGACATCGATCGCAGCTTTAAGATTCTAGACCAAATCCTCACGGGCGAGTGTCTCGCGCCAGAGTGCGCGCAGCGTCGGGTCGTCGGCCTCATCGAGCCAGCCTGAGACCGATTCGTGTACGTGGGCCGGGAGCGGTCCAGGCGACGAACGCAGTGACCAGAGTGCGCGCAGCACCAGCAGGACGCGCTCCGCCGGGTCGGCACCGATCCGCGCCAGATCGGTCACCCGCTCGAGATCCTGGGTCGTTGCGTCATGCGCGAGCGCGTCGAGCGCCGCCAGCCCGCGCGCATAGAGCCGGTCGTTCTCCTCCTGGAGCAGGCGCGCCTGGGCGACGAAGCGAGCGAGCCCCGACCCGTCTGGACGCGCCTCGAGCAGGCGACGTTGCGCGATGCGCAGGGCTTGGCGCAAGGTCTCGGTGCCGCCCGCAAGCCTGGCCAGTGCCTCGCGCCACGAGGGATCCTCGACCAGCGCGCACAGCTGCTCGAGGCGTTGTGCCGCGATGGCCAGATCGGCGCGCGTGCGCGCGCGCCGAACGGAGTCATCGAGATGGCGGGCCCCATGGCGCAGCGCATAATCGCGGCGCGCGCCAGTGTAGTCCCTCCAGTTGAGGCACCAGTCGGCAAAGCGCTCGGAGTAACGCTCCAAGTCCTCGGGGAAGCGCTCGCTCAGATAATCACCCAGCGACGCATGGAAGAGTCGATAGGCGGGGCGGATGGTCGGCGCGGGGTCGCGCCTGGACTCGAGCGGCTGCGCGAGCAGGAGCTCGATACAGACTGGCAGCAACCGTCCCTCGAGCTCGGCGCGTCGGCACTCCAGCAGATCGATCATGATCTCATCGTCGAGTGCCTCGCCAGCCACGGCGAGCACGCAGAGCAGGTCATGCGCGCCGGGCGCGCGCCCGATTGGTTTCCAGGCGATCTCATAGTGCTCGCGCAGCGCATGGGGCAGTCGCAATACCGCGTCGCGGGTCGTCGTGCCGGTGGCGAGTGCCGCGCAGGCGAGCTCCAGATAGCGTGGGTTGCCCGCGGCGCGGGCGAGGAGCGCCGCGCGGTCATCCGGGTGGAGGATGCTGTCGTCCAAACGATCCGCCAGCAGCTCGCACATCGCCGAGGTCGCCAGCGCATCGAGCCAGCGCGTGCGGCGCAGGGTGCGATCGATTCGGTCAGCGAGCCGCTCCTGCACCAGTGGGTGTGGGCGGGCGGCATAGAGCCCGAGGATCCCGGGCGGCAGCGTCTTGGGCAGGAGATCGAGCAGCTCGGGCGTGTCGGCGGCCTCATCCAGTGCATCGACGCAGAGCAGGATCCGTTGGTCGGGCGCGAGCCGCGACGCGACCGCGGCCAGGCGCCAGGCCAGGTTGAGTGCCAGCTCGGACGCGGCGCCCTGGGTCGGCAGGCCAGTCGGAAAAAGCGACTCGAGATCTTGGTTGAGGCTGGCGAGCACCCGCTCGGCCCGGTTGCCCGGCTGCTCACGGGTGATGAAATAGACGATCGGCGTGACCTGCGGCCGCTCGCCAGGGGGTTGGGCGAGCGTGTGCGCCGCGTCGCTCGTGTCCTCCTGGCGCAGGATCTGGATGAGCCAGGCCAAGAGCGCGCTCTTGCCGATACCGGGCGCGCCCCACAGCATCAGGATACCGCTCGGCTCGCTGAGATCGTCGAGGAGCTGGGCCAGCTCGCGTTCACGCCCGCGAAAGTACTTGTCGTGCGTGTCGTTCCCGCTCATTGCTCCCGCGCTCCGCTGGCGGGGCCGATGAGTTGATCGCGAAGCGCGCCGATCGCATCCGCCTCCAGCCAACCCTCGGCGTGGAGCGTCTCGAGCAATCCACGTTGGACGATCGCGCTCACCCGGTCCATGTCAGCGAGTGTGTGGTCGGCGAAGTGTTCGCAACGGCGCTGACCCAGGGCCTCGATCAAGGGCGGTCGAGCGAGTGCGTCACGGATCAACTCGGCCGCCCCGGCGAGCCGCCGCACGCCTGGTGTGAGCTGGGTGGCAAGCTCCTCGATGAGCGGCGAGGCGGGTGTCTGCTCTACCAAGGCGTTGACTAGATCCAGCAGACCGGCTGGATCCTGCTCGAGCGCGAGCAGCAGCTCGGCGTCCGCCTCGAGATGGCCGGTGAATGCCGGGATCGCGAGCAGGCGTCGCGCCAGCGCGAGCTGGCGTGTGTCATCGCTGATCGCCGCGAGTGCGCGCGCCGCCGCCCGTGGCGCCGACTCGGCCAGCCGCAGGGCGAAGCGCTCCCAGGCGCGGTCACGCAGCGTCGGATTGGTCATCTCCGACAAGCGCGCGCTCACCTCCTCGGGGCTCTGCCGATCCAGCTCCCAATCGAGCAGGGCCAACTGCATCTGCTCGCGCCAGCCACCGAGGTCGGCGCGCGTGGCATGCTCGAGCCATTCGCGCACCCCTTCATCATGACCTTGACGGGCGAAGAACAGGCCGATCGACGGGGCCAGCTCGCGCGCCCATGGCGTGTCGCGCCATGGCTCGATGACGCGCGTGGCCAGATCGATGGACCAGTCGCGCGCGCTCGCCGGGACCCGCGACAGTCCCGCGAGCCAGGCGCGCAGCAGCACATCCATGTCGGCCGTGGGCGCCAGTGTCGCGCCCAAGCATTCGAGCGGCGCGCGCAGCGCTGGATCACCCAGCTCCAGGGCCAGCTCGATCACCCCGGCCCAGACCGCTGGGGCGATCCCACCGCCCTCCAGCATGGCGTGCAGCAGATCGATCAGGGCCGGGTCCGCGGCGCGCTCGGGCCAAGAGTGCGCGCCGCCGCGCAGACCCATCGCCAGCACCTCGGTCAAGCGTTGCGCAAGGAGCGCGGGATCACGCGCGCGGCGCAGCTGCGCAAGCCAGTCCGGCCAATGGGCAAGGATCAGCGCCTGATCGCCGCGCGCGCGCGCACTCGCCGCGAGCACCGCGGCCGCGCCACCAGGATCGATGTCGTGACGCAGATCGCGCAATTGCTCCAGGGTCGCGAGTCGATCCAGATCGCGCACCGCCGAGCAGCCGTTCAGATCCAGTGTGCGCAGTCCCGGGATCCGGGCCAGTGGCGCGACCTCGGTCAGTCCGGTCCAACCCGCGAGCGCGAGCTCGCTCAGGGCCGGCAGCTGTGCCAAAGGCTCGAGACTGGTCAGGATCTCGCATCCGGACAGATCCAGCCGGCGCAGCAACGGGAAGCCGGACCATTGGTCGGTCGGTGACCCGCTGAGCACTCCGCAGTCGGCGAGGGTCAGGCGGTTGAGCGCGCTCAGCTCGCACAGCGACAGGTTGGTCAGTGACCGGCAGCCGGCTAGATTCAGATCCGTGACCGCGGGCAGTCTCGCCAGGACCAGCCGCTCGAGGGTGGAATGCCAGGCCAGATCCAGACGGCTCAGTCGGGTGAGTCCGCTCAGCGACAGGGTCGCCAGCGCGCCACAGCGCGAGAGGCCCAGCTGGGTGAGCGCGGGCAAGTCGGCGAGATCCAGCGCGCGCAGCGCTGCGCAGCCACGCAGATTCAACCCGCTCAAGCGCGGCAGCCTGGCCAGCTCGAGACGGGTGATCCCGGTGCACTCATCCAACGCCAGACGTCGCAGGGCTGTCAGATCGGTCAGTGGCGGGATCTGAGTGAGCGAGTGACAGCCCGAGAGCCGCAGACGCGTCAGGCGGGTCAGCTGGGCGAGCGCGGCGGCGTCAGTGAGCGAACTACAGCCCGTGAGATCGAGTCGGGTCAGCTCGGTCAGACGTGCCAAGGGGGCGATGCTGGTGAGCGCGAGACAGCGGCGCAGATCCAGCTCGCGCAGCGCGGTCAATCCAGCGAGCGGTGTCAGACTGCTGAGCGAGCGGCCATCGGCCAGATTCAGACTCAGCAGCTTGGCCAGCGGCGCCAGCGGCTCCAGACTGCTCACCCCGGTGCAGCCGCTGAGGTCGAGGTCGATCAGCTCGACCAGCGCGGTCAGTGGCGCCAGATTGCTGATGGCGGTCGCCCCCGACAGATCGAGTCGGCGCAGCCGGGTCAGGCGCGACACCGGAAAGAGTGTCGCCAGCGCGGTGCAGCGTGCCAGGCGCAGATCGCGCAGACCGGATAGGCTCGACAGCGGCTCGAGATTCACGATTGCCGGGCAGTCGGAGAGGTCGAGTCGGGTCAGTGCGCTCAAGCCAGCGAGCGGTCCCAACTGCGTGAGTGATTGGCAATCCGATAGATCCAGACGCTCGAGTGCCGCCAGTCCGGCCAGGGGCGCCAGGCTGGTGAGCGCGTGGCAACTCGCCAGCTTCAGATCGCGCAGCTGCAGCAGTGGGGTCAGAGGCGCAAGATCGTTCAGCTCACCGAGCCCCGAGAGATCCAGATCGGTCAGCCCGGTCAGCGCCGCCAGTGGCTGGAGAGTGCGCAGCCCGTGACAGCCGGTCAGGTCGAGCTCGGTGAGCGCGCCCAGTCGCGACAGCGGCGCCAGACTGCTGATCCCGCGACAATCGGCGAGCGACAGACGCCGCAAGCGGATCAACTTGTAGAATGGCGCCAGGGTCTGCAGGCCCGCGCAACCGGACAGGTCGAGCTCGGTGAGGTTGGTCAGGGTCGCGAGCGGGCTCGCGCTGACCAGTGATCGACACCAGCGCAGGCTCAGCCGCGTCAGCGCCGGAAGCTGGTGCAGCGCGAGATGCTGCAGACTGCGGCAGCAGGTGATCTCCAGCGTGCTCAACCGGGGGAGGGTGCGCAGCTCCAGACCGCTCAGCGCGCCACACTGGAAGAGGCGCAGACGCGACAGATTGGGCAAGCTGGTCAAGGCGAGCGTCTCCAGCGCATCATTGCCCGTGAGATCGAGTGCCTCCAGCTCGCCGAGGCGGGCCAGTGGGGTCGCCTCGACCAGCGTCGCGCAGCCGGCCAGCGTCAGATGGGTCAGGCCCGGGTGATCGGCGAGTGCGTGCAGGTCGGTCAGTGCGCGGCAGCCACGCAGTGCCAGATGCGTGACCGCCGCGGGATCGGCGGGCCAGGCGAATGCGCGCAGCTTGGGGTCGAACAAGATTTCCAGGGTCTTGATCCCGTGCAGCGAGCGGCACCGCGCGAGGGTCTCCGCCCCGCAGGCGAGCAGGATCTGGCCGACCGGTGTGTAGGGTGCATCGGCGTCCGCGGCGATGGTGAGCCAATCGACCCCGTCGAGACTCATGACCAGCACGCCCGCGGCCTCCAGTCGCACGCTGAGTCGCGTCTCGCCGGGCGGGCCGGGGATCGGCAAGGGCACCTGGTGATAGCCATGCGCGTCATGGGCACGCGCCCAGAGCTGTGGAATGCCTCCTCCAGCGTCGAGCAGGGTGCGCTCCGGATCGAGCAAGGAGACCTCGCCGACACCCAGGTCGAGCTTGAACCCTGCCTGACGCGTCAAGAACTGGCTCAGGATGGTGCGATCCGTTTCCGGCAGCAGGACATTCATGTCATCGGCCTCTGAGTGTTGAATTCGGTTGGCGCGGCTTGGCGCGGGGCTGGGGGGGATGGGTTGGTGCGGGGCCAACCCGGTGCCTGGGCTGATCTCGCGGGTTCGAGGCTGCGCATCTTGTAGACCATGCCCGGCGGCGCGCGCGATTCGAAAGATCAGTCGGACGACCAGCATCACCCTTCGCCTAGCTGACTAGATGGTTGTAATCGGGCGACGGCGGTCGATCGCCGCCGGCTCGGCCGATGGCGGTGCGCGCGAGCCTGATGCGCTCGACCATCCGTGCCATGCCGCGAAGGCTGCGCTCGGCCATGCGTCGCGCTACCCTGCCGTAACCGCATGGCGCGGCCAAGAGTCGCTGAGACGGCTCACGCACCCCCACGAGCGCGCATTGTCGTCGAGCATCCGAGCGATGTCGATGCCGTGACCGGTGGCGCCGGGGGCGCTGTGCCGCGACGGCCCAACCCGTTGCACTGCCGCGTCTGCTCATGCGCGCTGCGCGCGGCGCTGCATGATGGCCATGATATTGTCCGCGGCAAAATCGACCGCGTCGCGGAATGGATAGAGGATCACCGGGGCGCCGATCTGCCAGAGCTGGTTGCCTTGGCTGTCGTCGCGTGCCACCACCGCGGTCTCGCCGCGGAAGTGGCGCTCGGCCAGGGCGTAGAGCAGCATACGATTGGAATCCACATCGGGCAGGGTGCTGATCACCCACTCCAGTGCACCGAGCGGCAGACTGTCCAGGAAGGCCGGGTCGTGGCCGTCGCCGAAGCGCACTTGCACGCCGTCCTCGGCAAGATGACGCACCAGGTCTGGGTCACAATCCACGCCCATCACGCGCAAACCCGATTCACGCAGTCGTCGGGCCAGACGCAGGCCATAGCGGCCGAGACCGATCACCAGCACCTGCGGCTGCTCCAAGGTCGTGGTGCCCTGGTCGACCTCGAGCTCCCGGTATGGGTGGCGTCGCTCAAAGACCCGCAGTAAGGGTGCGAGTAATCGATAGAGCGGATGCGAGTAGAGGATCATGTAGGTCGAGAGCGTGATGGTGATCAGTCCCACCAGCGTCGTCAGTCCCAAGGCTTCGACCCCGACATGACCGAGTGTGATGCCCATCGCGACGAAGACGATCGAGAACTCGCTGATCTGGGCCACCGTCAGACCGGCCAGGAAGCCGGTGCGCTTGCGATAGCCCATGAACCCCATGATGACCATGACGATCAGTGGGTTGCCGATCAGGACGAAGAGCGACAGCCAGACCGCCGGCCAGACCTCGGCGCCCAGTGTCGAGAAGTCCAGCTCGGATCCCAGGTCGATGAAGAAGAACAGCAGCAGGAAGTCGCGGATTCCGCTCAGGCGCGCGCTGATGGCCTCGCGATAACCGGTCGAGGCCAACGAGAAGCCGGCCAGGAAGGCCCCGGCCTCCTTCGAGAAGCCCACCCACTCGCCGAGTGCCGCCAGTCCGGTGCCCCAAGCGATGGCGAAGATCAGCAGCAGCTCCTGCGAGCGCGCCATGCCATGCAGCAGTCGCGGCAGCACATACCGCATCAAGACCACCAGCAGCAGGGCCGCGGCGAGGATGCGTCCAAGCAGTGAGAGCGCCACCTGCCAACCGGCCGCGTCGGCGCTGCCGCCGAGCGCGCTCATGGCCATCATCGCCAGCACCACCGCGATGTCTTGCACGATCAGGAAGCCGATCGCGATGCGCCCATGCAGGGCATCGAGCTCGCCCTTGTCCGAGAGCAGCTTGACGATGATGATGGTGCTCGAGAAGGTGAGCGCGACCGCGACATAGAGTGCTTCCACCATGCCCTTGCCCAAGGCGAGGATGATGATGAAGCCGAAGACGATCGTGAAGGCCAGCTGACCCAATCCAGTCGCCAGCGCGACCGTACCGATATCGCGGACCCGCGCCAGGTCCAGCTTGAGGCCGACAACGAACAAGAGCACCGCCACGCCGACCTGGGCGAGGACCTTGATCTGATCGTGCGCGCTCACCAGTTCCAGGCCGGCGGGTCCGACGATGATCCCGACGACGATATAGGCGATCAGCAGGGGTTGACGGAGTCTGACCGCGCCCGCGCCAGCGACCGCGGCGATCACCAGGAGTGTGGCAAGCTCGGCGAAGGCGTCGAACATGGATGATGGTGATGAGTCGGTGGCTCTCGCCCTGGTCGGGGGACGCACTCGCTGAGAAGCGAGCGCGGGGTGTGAGCGCCTGGACCGTCGGCACGCCACGATGACGAGGCCCGCGCACGCCGGTCAGTTTAACATGTCGGATCGATCTGTCCCCTGATCATGCGATCTCATGGTGCGCCGGTGCGGTCTCGGCTTGACTGCTGTCCCGACCAGGCGCGGCGCCGGCGACCCTGGACGCGCAGGGCGGCCGATAGAGGATCAGGCGCGGGCCGAGCGCGGCGCGGACCGCTGGATCGATTGAGCGCCGGGTCACCCACAGGTAGGCGCCTGCCTCGCCTGCCTGCTCCCAGCTCGGGACTGGATGCAGATGCTCGGGCAGGGGTCCTGCATGGGGCCACCACTCCCGCCCGCAGTCCTCCTCGATGATCACCACACGCTCGCCATTGACGACCGCGGCGGCGGCCTGGAGCAAGGCCGTGCGCTCGGCCTCGATGTGCCAGCCCAGCTCGCGGCCGAGCAGATCGACCGCGATGGTGCCCTGGACATCGGATGCGGTGGTCAGCACCGCGGTCGCCCCGAGCCGCTCGGCGAGGCGGCGCGCGCTCACATTGGCGCCACCCAGATGGCCACCGAGGATGGGGATGACGAAGCGGCCGGTCTCATCGATCACCAAGACCGCGGGGTCGCTCAGCTTGTCCTGCAGCAAGGGGGCGATCAGACGCACGGCGATGCCAGTCGCGCCGATGAAGAGCAGCTCGGCGTGGGTGGCGAAGAGTCGCGCGACCCGCGCGCTGAGCGGACCCTGACCAGGGTTGATCGCGATCCCTGGCGCGCGTCCGAGCCCAGCGGCGAACCGCTCCGGGACCTGGAGCTCGAGCGGCCGGGTGTCGGTCAGGGCATGCGCCAGGCGCGCGGCCAGCGCCGTGCCCTCGCGCGTGAAGGCGAGGATCGCGGTACCGGCGCGCGCCGCGGGTCGCGCGCCACGGAGTGGCTCGGCGCCTGGACCGTTCAGGCGATCCACAACAGGGTCTCGCCGGCACCGTCCTGAAACCAGGTCGACTCACCGCTGGGCAGCACCACCCGGTAGGCGCGCTGCACCGCCGCGCGCGGGAGCTCGAGCTGCCAGCCCGGTGCCTGGATGTGGAGGCGTTGCGGCGTGCTCACGCATGTGACCGCCGCGAGCCGTGCCTCGATGCGCGCCCCGGCCGGCGTGCCGACCACCAGGCGCGCGCCGGGTTGGCGCAATGTCGACTCCAGCAGCGGCCAGGCGTGCGCTTCGCGCCGCACGCTCCAGGGCGCGATCGGCGCCGATTCCAGCACCTCCAGGATCTCGCCGGCCGCCGCGCCCAACCGCGTCGCGGCATCCTCGATGCCGCTCGCGAGCGCCTGCTCGATGAGTCGACGCCGCCAGCCCTCGAGACCGCTGGAGAGTGATCCGCGCGCCTGCTCGCCTGGACGCGCGCGGCCATCGGCGAGTCGATACTTCAGCGCGTAGCCGCGTGGGGTCACCATGAGGCCGGACTGAGCGCGTGTGCTCGCATTGCCGATGATCAGCTGGGTGAGCATGCCGATCTCGGCATCGGCCAATGCCGCCAAGGTGGTGATCCGTGCGTCTTGTCGTGGACGGAATGCGGCGCGAACCACGGCCACCGGCGTGAGCGGATCGCGGTGACGCAGCAGCAGATCACGGGCCGCCAGCAGCTGAGCGGGGCGTCGACTGCTCTTGGGGTTGTAGAGCGCGATCACGAAGTCGCCGCGCGCCGCGCTCTCCAGGCGGCGTGCGATCACCGGCCAGGGGGTGAGCAGATCAGACAGCGAGATGGCGCAGAAATCATGCGTGAGCGGCGCGCCGACCAAGGCCGCACAGGCGGATGCGGCGGTCACGCCCGGGATGACCTCCACCTCGGGATCCTCGCCGGGCGTCCAGCCCTGCTCGAGCAGCAGCTCGTAGAGCGGACCAGCCATCCCGAAGATGCCGACATCACCGGAGGAGACGAGCGCCACCGTGCGTCCGCTCCGGGCGAGGGCGAGCGCCTCGGCGCAGCGATCGAGCTCCTCCGCCATCTCGCGCGCGATCACCTCCTGCGTGCCGAGCAGATCGGCGATCAGACGCAGATAGGTCCGGTAGCCGATCACGACATCCGCGGCAGCGATCGCCGCCCGCGCGCGCTCGGTCATCTCGCTCAAGGCGCCAGGACCAATCCCGACCAGATAGAGCCTGCCCCGCGCCCGCCTGCTACCCATCACCCCACCTCATGTCCCACAGAAGGTCCGCAGCACCCGCTCCTGCTCGTGCGGAGGCTGCATCGCCGAGGCGTGCTCCGGGTGCTCCTCGTAAGGCCGTGCCAATGCCTGGAGCAGGGTCTCGAAGGGACCGAAGTCGGACTGCTCGATGGCTGCGTTCAATGCCTGCTCGACCCGATGGTTGCGCGGGATGAGCGCCGGATTGACGGCGCGCATCCCGACCGCGCGCGCGCGCGCCGGCATGGGGTCGCGTGCCAGTCGCGCGCGCCAGCGCGTCGCCCAGGCGTCATAGGCGGCGGGCTCGCTGAAGAGGTCGCGCACCGGCTGATCGGCCCGCTGATCGGCGGCCGCGTCGCAGAGTCGGCGAAACGTCAGCGTGAAATCGGCACCCGCGCGGGCCATGCTCTCGAGCAGCTCGTGGGCGAGGGCCGGGTCATCGGGCTCGGCGGTGCTCAGCCCCAGCTTGCGGCGCATGCCCGCCGTCCACTGCTGCTCGAAATGCTCGAGAAAGCCGCGGATGATCGCGGTCGCGCGCTCGATCGCCTCATCCTGGACGCTGGCGATGAAGGGTAGCAGGGTCTCGGCGAGGCGCGCCAGGTTCCATTGCGCGATGCCAGGCTGATTGGCATAGGCATAGCGCCCGCCGCGGTCGATCGCGCTGAAGACGGTGGCCGGATCATAGGCGTCCATGAAGGCGCAGGGGCCATAGTCGATGGTCTCGCCCGAGATGGTCATATTGTCCGTATTCATGACCCCATGGATGAAACCGACCTGCATCCAGGCCGCGATCAATGCCGCTTGTCGTCGCACGACCGCCTCGAGCAGCGCGAGATAGCGATTGGGCGTGTCGGCGACCTCCGGATAATGACGGGCGATGACATGATCGGCCAATCGGCCTAGCGCGTCCTGATCTTCGCGCGCGGCGAAATATTCGAAGGTTCCGACCCGCACATGACTGGCCGCCACTCGGGTCAGCACGGCTCCAGGCAGGATCTGCTCTCGGTAGACCGGCTCGCCGGTCGTCACCGCGGCGAGCGCGCGGGTCGTCGGAATGCCGAGGGCGTGCATCGCCTCGGCCACCAGATACTCGCGCAGCACCGGGCCGAGCGCGGCACGGCCATCGCCGTTGCGTGAAAATGGGGTTTGACCCGCACCCTTCAGTTGGATGTCACGCCGTTGCCCGGCGCGGTCGATCAGCTCGCCGAGCAGGATCGCCCGACCGTCGCCGAGCTGCGGCACGAACCCGCCGAATTGATGTCCAGCATAGGCCATGGCGATGGGCTCTGCATCCGCCGGCATCCGATTGCCGGCGAAGATGGCGGCGGCCGTGGCGGGGTCGAGTGCCGCGGGGTCGAGATTCAGCTCGTCGAGCAGGGCGCTGTTGAGCTTGATCAGGCGCGGCATGGTCACCGGGGTGGGATGAATCCGCGCATGGAAGCGATCGGGCAGGCGCCGATAGCTATTGTCGAAATTGAAACGGATCGGCTCGGCTGACATCGAGGATGCTCCGTGGTTGCAGTCGGGACATGATCCCGAGGCATGCGGGCGGTTGTGGTTTTCGCAACCCGCGGGCGGAGATTCATCCTCGCTGATGCGGCGCTGGCGACCGGCCAGGGTGGCCGGTCTGGCGGTTGAACCGGCGCACGGAGCGCGCGGTGGTCGGCTAGAAGGCCGCCACCGCGCGCATCCCAAAGATCCAGCCCTCAATGGTGTCGCCCTGATCATAGTGGTCGGACATGTACTGAAGGTCGGCGGTCAGCGCAAGATAGTCGTTGAAGGCGAGTCGATAGTAGGCCTCCGCGACATGGGTGCGGTTCAGGCCAAGGTCTCCTCCCTCCAGATAGCCATAGGCGAGACCGATGTTGTCGCTCTCGCGTCCCCAGAGTGTGCCGCCGAGATCGAGTCCGCCGGTGTAGTGGGCGCGATATTCGAGGATGTCCTTGTCCTCGCTCCAGCTCAGCCGCAGGAAGGCCCCCAGATGCTCGCCAATGGCCTGATCCAGGGAGACGCCATACCCTATGAGATTGGTCTTCTCAAAGGCACCGGCCGGGGCCTCGACCTCATCGAGCGCATCCAGTGTCTCATCATCCATGCCCCACTCGAGGCGCGGTCTGTCGAAGGCCTTGGAGGTGCCGGTGATCAGCGCTCGATAGTTCCCCTCGCCCAGCCCAGTATCGGCCTGGTAGCCGATCTGTCCACCCCAGAAGTTGTAGTTGTGACCGTCATCGTTCTCGCCGATGTTGAGTGCCACGGCCTTGATCTGCCAGCTTCCGAACGCGAGCTCGAAGGCCGCGCCAGCATCGTATGAGGGGAGCGAATAGCCACCGGCGTTGACGAATGCCTCATTCATGAACTGGGTGTATTCGTCGTTGGCGTAGGCATTCTCGTCCAGATAGACGGTCGAGTCGATGATGCCGAAGGTCGTGCCGAGCTCGGCCGTTTCGCCAAGTGTGAAGGTATGTTTGTACCAGGCTTGCAGGAGCGCGTCGCGATTGCGCCCATTGATGTCCTTGACATCGTCCTCCAGGTCGGCGGCCCAGGGGGCCAGCATGAACGGTGAGACCTCGTTCAGACCATTGTCGATCGCATAGCCTACAGCGACAAAGAGCTCATCGCGCTCGCTCGGGCGAAAACTCAGCTCGAACTGGATAGGCATGCCGCCGCGACAGGTGTCGTTGAATGGCATCACCTCATCCTCAGCGAGCGCGAACGTGCCCGAGCCATCCTGACACTGACCACCCGCGGCGAGGGTGCCACCGAGCGAGAGTCGCTCATCGATGTCCATGGCATGACCGCTGGAGACGACTCCGGCGAGCAGGGCCGTCGCCGCGGTCAAGTGCATCAGGGGGTGAGTGGCGCTTGGATGGAGGACGCGAACTGAATGACTCATGAGTACTTGATCTGTAGAGCTTAAGTGGACGGGACGGCCGCGGCGGCGCGGATCGAAAGGGTGTGAGCGACGCATCCGAATGCCGTATTAACAAGAAACATTCTCATTTAATCCTTTTGCTTGTGGGGTTGTCAAGGGGGCAGGGGGCGCGGGGCGAGGAGAGACGGGTAGGAGAGAAGGGAGAGGGGAGAGGGGAGAGAGGAGAAGGGAGAGGGGAACGGAAGGTGAAAGGTGAAATTCGTAATGTGTAAGATGGAAGGCGGAAGGCGGGTGGTGGAGGCCCAAAGGGTCGATGGCGAATCCTGTAGATGGGGCCTGGATCCATCCCTGGATCTTGCCGGGTTGCCGGTTGGTGTTCCTGGCTGCGGGTCAGTACCCGCCTTTGCGATGGACCTCGGGTAGACCGGCGATCTTGGTACCCTGCTTGGTGGGTGCGAGCGGGAACAGGACGTAGAGATCCTTGCTGGTCGGCTTGTTGCCCCAGCGCTTGCCCATGTCCTTCAGGACGACACGCTCCATCGGTTGATTCTGGCCGTTGTTGTAATACTCATCACGCAGATAATTGATCACGTCCCAGTGTTTATCGGTCAGCTCGATGCCCTCGATCTCGGCGAGCTTGCGCGCCACGTCCTCGTTCCAGTCCGCGAGATCCTGAAGGTAGCCGCTAGGGGTCGTCTCGATGCTCTTGCCATTGACCTCGATGGCCATGATCGCTCCTCTCGTCTTGATTGATAGTCAGGGTGTGCCAGCACTGGCCGGCACAGGGTCTACTGGTGGTCGATCGAATTGTGCTCGATCGAAACATCCGAATTTTATGATGCTCTGATGTCCAAGTCATCCCGGAATGTGGCGATTCAACGATTTTGAATCGTCCAACAGGAGTCCGGGCCTTCCATCATCAAAGGAGCGGGGCCTCCAGGCCCCAAGTGCGCGCCATCGGACCTCAAAGGAGTCGGGGCCTCCAGGCCCCGCGCGAGGAACAGTGCGCCATCGGACTCGTGCCATCGGGCGCGGATGAGCTCCTCAGGTGCCTGCTGCCTCTGGATCCGCGCCGTACTGTCCTTCTTCGGGGCGAGGACGCCCCGGCTCCTCTCGCGTCGTGCAGTCTTTCCTCGGGGCGAGGACGCCCCGGCTCCCTTGTCGAGGCGGGCTATTCGGTGGGTGATTTGATCGGGTCGATCCCTTTGTGGGGGATGAAGATTCCGCATCCGAGCAGCCGATGCGAGCCGAGCCCCTGTTGCTGGAGTCGGATGGACTCTGGCAGGGTGAGACCGGCGAGCATCAGGCTGCGTGTCGGGATGGCTCCCGCGGGCGTGGCCACTGGATGGGGAATCCCGCAGAGTGCCTTGCGCACACGGATGTCCAGCTTGCCCAGGGCCGCTGCGGCGGCCGCGAGGAAGGCCGTCTCGTCGGCGTTGTCGGTGAGGTCGAGCGCGACATAGCGAGCGAACAAGGTGGTTTCGGTCGACAATGCCTTGAGCTTGCCTGGACCGATTGTCAGGGCGTACCCGTCGAGGTCCAGACGGGTGCCCGGCAGGATGTCGAGCAGGGTGTCGACACGGTGGCGCGGCGCGCGAATCGTCAGCTTGGTGCGCCGCGAGACCATCAGGCAGGAGCTGGTGCCGTGGGTGGGCCGCTCCCAGCCATTCTGCGAGCCGGCGACATGGACGGTGTGGATCGCCAGTGACGGCTCCTCGGCGATCCAGGGCAGCACGCCGCGCAAGGCATCGGCCAGTGCGTGCGCGTGATCGACCGGGATCAGCCGACAATCGATCTCGAAACGGATATCGACGATGTCATCCGGGGCGCGCACCTCGTCGGCATGGTCGTCGTCATTCCAGTACATCATGGTCGCTTGGCTCTGGGTTCGATGAAGGATGGTCAGGTCGGTGGCGCGGCGTGCGCCGATCCATCGACGCGCGCCCGGTCATGCGGTGCCCCCCGACTGCGGTGGATGCCCACCCGTGCCTGGATCATCAGCCGAAGGGTAGACGCTTCTGGAGTGCCTCGCGGTCGAACCACCAGTCGTCTTGGACGAGGACGTCGACCACGTTGCGCAGGCGCACCAGGAATTTCTCCGGCTCCTTCAGCTCCAGTCGGTCCATCCATTGATCGAGTTGTTCGGGTGAATCCACCCCGCTGTGGCGGCGCGCGACCGTGCCGAGCATCTGGGTGGCGAGAAACATCAGGTCCTCGCGCTGGCGGTCGCGGGCACGCACGTCCGCGATGAATAGGGCGGTGGTGGCGGCCACGGCGGCACCGTCGGAGTGATTCGGGGTCTCATCGATCACGTGATTGAGCAGCTCGACCGTGAGCTCGGGATCGATCGGACAGGTGACCGCCAGCCAGATGCCCTGCCCCAGGGCACTGATCGCGCCGGGCTGATTGGATTGCGACAGCACGTCGCAGACGTCGGCAGCCAGCTCGAACTGGTCGTTGACGATGAACTGATCGAAGGCCGCGCGGCCGATCGGCCAGGCCTCTTCGCCTCGCTCCAGTCCAACGAGTGCGCGTGCCACCTGCAAACGCGCGTCGGCGAGTGCATGTGGGGGCGCCTGGACTTCGATGAGTTGACGTAGACGCTCCTGAAGCGTCACTAGATGCGACTCCAGCGCCGCTTGCTCGGCACTGCGGTTGATGATGGAGTCCGCGGCAATGTCGGCGATCTGGGTGGTGAGGAGACTGAAAGCTGTCATGACGGCATCTCGCGCCGGTGATTTAACGAATCAAGCCGCTGAAGGCCGCCTCGAGACGATCCTCCCAGTTCTCTGGGGTATCGGGGTACGGGGGCTTGACGTCCATACGAAAGAAACGCTCGCCGGATCGGGCGATCTCTTGAATCACCGGGAGAAGCTCCTCGAATGATTCGAGCTCTTGGTTGGAAACCAGAATGTCGCTTAGCTTGAGCATAGGTCGCGGTCATTTCCCCCTGATCGTCGAGTGGTATGGATGCTGGCGTGGTCGTCGCGTGGGTCGTCGATGCCCGCACTGATGTCGGTTCGGTATTGACGGCCATGTCGCGATTAGGTAACGACAGCTCTACTGGAAAACAACGGGCAGGGGGCGATCCCTTGCAAGGGTGGCGTGCCCGTCGCGCCACGACCCCGTGCCCTCCGCACGAAAACCGAACCACAGGTCCTCGGATCGATGGGGTCTGCACGGCTGGCCAAGGGGCGTGAATGAGCAAACCTGAATATTAGAAAACGTTGACTTAGCCGACATCGCCGGGTACAGTCATGGGCTAATTTGCTCCCGCGTGACGAGCCGCGCCAATCGAGGAGGACAACCTCGGCGGCCAGCGTCGGGAACTATCCCGAATGGGATAGATGAGCAGGGGGTAGCCCCCCCAAGCGTGGAATAGGCGCCAGACCGCCGAATTCGTTAGAGTGACTCGGTCGACCGGGCTTGGATCTGAGGTACGGTCGTCATCCCGCGGTCGAGTCGCTGCTCGCGAGGTGTTCGTCGGGTGACGCTGTATTCGGGGTGATCCGGACTGATGCCCGACCCGAGCCCCTGACCCCTTCCGACTACAATTGGTTTAGGAGAGAAAGCGCAATGGCGATCGAGAAGCACAGTACCCCGATGCTCGACCAGCTCGAAACCGGACCCTGGCCGAGCTTCATCTCGGGCATCAAGCGTCTCCGCGACGAGCACCCCGACGCGCGCATCAACGCGATGACCAACGATCTGCTTGGTCAACTCGAGCACTCCTACGAGACCCGCAAGGGGTACTGGAAGGGCGGAACCGTTTCGGTGTTCGGCTATGGCGGCGGCATCATCCCGCGTTTCTCCGAGGTCGGTAGCGCCTTCCCCAAGTCCAAAGAATTCCACACCCTGCGCGTACAGCCTCCGGCCGGTAACCATTACAGCACCGGCATGCTCCGCCAGCTCGCCGATAGCTGGGAGAAATATGGCTCGGGCCTGGTCACCTTCCACGGTCAGACCGGCAACATCATGTTCATCGGTACCGATACCAAGAATACCCAGCACTTCTTCGATGAGATCAACGAATATGGCTGGGATCTCGGTGGCGCCGGTCCCTGCGTGCGCACCGCCATGTCCTGCGTGGGCGCCGCGCGCTGCGAGATGTCCTGCACCAACGAGCTCAAGGCCCACCGCGCCCTGGTGAACAACTTCGTCGACGACGTTCACCGTCCGGCGCTGCCCTACAAGTTCAAGTTCAAGATCTCGGGCTGCCCGAACGACTGTCAGAATGCCATCGAGCGTGCCGACTTCGCTGTCCTCGGCACCTGGCGCGACGACATGAAGGTCGACCAGGCCGAGGTCAAGAACTATATCGCCGAGAAAGGTCGCCAGTATTACATCGACAATGTCATCACGCGCTGTCCGACCCAGGCGTTGAGCCTGACCGACGACAATACGCTGGTCGTGAACAATCGCGACTGCGTGCGCTGCATGCACTGTCTGAACGTCATGCCCAAGGCGCTGCACCCGGGTGACGACAAGGGCGTCACCATCCTGATCGGCGGGAAGCGCACACTCAAGATCGGTGACCTGATGGGCACCGTCGTCGTCCCCTTCAAGAAGCTCGAGACCGAAGAAGACTACGAGTCGCTGGTCGAGATGGCCGAGACCATCATCGACTTCTGGGCCGAGAATGGTCTGGAGCACGAGCGCTGCGGCGAGATGATCGAGCGCATCGGTTTGGCGAACTTCCTCGATGGGATCGGTATCGAGCCCGACCCGAATATGTTGAGCCACCCGCGTCAGAGTTCCTACATCCGCATGGATGGCTGGGACGAGGCCGCGGAGGCCTGGTTCGAGCGGCAGGCCGAGGCCGGCAAATAAGCGCGGCGCGGGTGACGCGACCCCGGATTCGATCCGGGGTATGTCCCCGCCGCTCCGCGGCGACTCAACTTCATCATCGATAAATCTCTAGGAGGTAGACCATGGCGGACATGCGCGAGCCGATCGAGTCTGGATGCCCCGATCCGTGGCAGTACATGCACCCACTGATGCGCAAGAACTTTGGGCAGTGGAAATATCACGAGCACCCGCGCCCGGGCGTTCTCCTGCATGTCGCCTACAGCGGCGACAAGATCTGGACCGTCAAGGCCGGAACCCAGCGTATCCTCGATGTCTTCACCCTGCGCAAGCTCTGCGACATCGGTGATCAATTCGCCGATGGCTATGTCCATTTCACCCTGCGCTCCAACATCGAATACATGGTGTCGGAGGAGTCCAAGGTTCAACCCCTGATCGATGCCCTCGAGGGCGCCGGCTTCGTGGTCGGTGGCACCCAGAACACGGTGGCCATGATCTCGCACACCCAGGGCTGGCTGCACTGCGACATCCCCGGCACCGATGCCTCCGGCGTGGTCAAGGCGATGATGGACGAACTCATCGACGAGTTCCGCAACGCCACCATGCCCAACCGTGTCCACATCACCACCTCCTGCTGTCAGATCAACTGCGGTGGTCAGGGCGACATCGCCATCAATGTGCAGCACACCAAGCCGCCCAAGATCAATCATGATCTGGTCGCCAATGTCTGCGAGCGTCCCTCGGTCGTAGCCCGCTGCCCGGTCGCGGCGATCCGTCCCGCCATGGTCAATGGCAAGCCCTCGCTGGAGGTCGACGAGCGCAAGTGTATCTGCTGCGGCGCCTGCTATCCGCCCTGTCCGCCCATGCAGATCAACGACGCCGAGCACACCAAGCTGGCGATCTGGGTCGGTGGCAATCACTCCAACGCCCGCGGCAAGCCGACCTTCCAGAAGCTGGTCGCGGCCGGTATCCCCAACAATCCGCCACGCTGGCCCGAGGCCACCGCCATCGTCAAGCGCATCCTCAAGGCCTACAAAGAAGGCGCGCGTGATTGGGAGCGGGTGAACGAGTGGATCGAGCGCATCGGGTGGCCGCGTTTCTTCGAAGAGGTCGAGCTGCCATTCACCAAGTATCACATCGATACCTGGCGCGGCGCGCGGGCGAGCTTCAACAGCTCATCCTACATCCGCTTCTGAACACCGGATGGGTCGTGCGCGATCGCCGCTTGAGGCGATCGCTGGGACTGGCGCGGGCGTCTCGATGCACGCCCCGCGCTGGGACCGCCTCGATTCCGGAGGCCCTAGTACACTGAGCTGAGATTGCGCCCGGCGCCATCGTCGCGGGATCGAGCGGGCTCGCGATCGAAGCTCGGCTCGATGGTCCGTCACGCCAGGATGCACATTAAAAGAGGTCGACATGAAGTTTGCGCTTCAGATCAACGAGGGACCCTATCAGCACCAGTCGTCCGACTCGGCATACCTCTTTGCCAAGGCGGCACTGGAGAAGGGACACGAGATCTTTCGCGTCTTTTTCTATCATGATGGCGTCAACAACTCGACGCGCCTGACGACGCCGCCCCAGGATGATCGTCACATCGTCAATCGCTGGGCCGAATTGGCCGAGCAGCACGATCTCGATCTGGTCGTCTGCGTCGCCGCGGCGCAGCGTCGCGGCATCGTCGACGAAGGCGAGGCCAGCCGCAATGGCAAGGATGCGACCAACATCCATCCCAAATTCCGTATCTCCGGGCTCGGGCAGCTGGTCGAGGCCGCCATCCAGGCCGACCGTCTTGTCGTCTTCGGTGATTAGAGGAGAGCAGAGATGTCGGAAGTCGTGAAAAAATTCCTGTACCTCAACCGCAAGGCGCCTTACGGGACCATCTACGCCTGGGAGGCGCTCGAGGTCGTGCTGATCGGGGCGGCCTTCGATCAGGACGTGAGCGTCATGTTCATCGACGACGGGGTCTATCAGCTCACCAAGGGCCAGGATACCAAGGGCATCGGCATGAAGAACTTCTCGCCGACCTATCGCACCCTGGGCGACTACGAGGTGAAGAAGATCTATGTGGATCAGGCGTCACTCGAGGCCCGTGGTTTGACCCAGGACGATCTCGTCGAGGTCGCATGGGAGGATTTCGAGACCGAGGAAGAGATCGAGAACATCGTCGAGGTGATCGACTCGGCGCGCGTGAGCGCGTTGATGGATGAGTCCGACGTGATCTTCAGCTTCTAGGTGACGCCATGAGTATCCTACATACCGTCAACAAATCACCGTTCGAGCGCAATGCACTCGACGCCTGTCTGCGGCTCGCGAGCGATGGGGCCGGCGTGCTGCTCTTCGAGGATGGCGTCTACGCGGCCCTCGATGGGACGAGCGTGGCGCCACGGGTGAGCGATGCACTCTCGAGACTGAAGGTCTATGTGCTCGGGCCTGATCTGCAGGCTCGCGGCTTCTCAGCCGAACGGGTCATCGAGGGGATCAGTGTCGTGGACTATAATGGGTTCGTGGATCTTGCCGCGGAACACGACAAAGTCCAGGCCTGGTTGTAGTTTTCTGGAAACCTGAATAGGAGTAACACTATGTCCGATACCATCGATGTCGATGGCAAGCAACTCGCCGTGGATGAAGAGGGCTATCTCTCCAACCTCAACGACTGGGTTCCGGGCGTCGCCAACGTGATGGCCGCCCAGGACAATCTGGAGCTGACCGACGAGCACTGGGACATCATCAACTTCCTGCGTGAATACTACGAGGAGTATCAGATCGCCCCGGCCGTGCGCGTGCTGACGAAGGCGGTGGGCAAGAAGCTGGGCAAGGAGAAGGGCAACAGCAAGTATCTCTACAGCTTGTTCCCCTATGGTCCCGCCAAGCAGGCGTGCCGTTTCGCTGGCCTGCCCAAGCCGACCGGCTGCGTCTGATCCGAACACGGCCCCGACCGGGGCCGATCTCGGTTCCGGCACCGTGATCGGCCCCGGCGACCCACCCAACCACTGAGGTACCAGGCATATGTCGTTCCTGACGATGTTCTACGCCTACTTATTCTACTTCGCGGCCCTCGTGCTCTTGGCTGGGTTGACCATCAAGATCGTTGAGTACGCGCGCACGCCGGCGCCTCTGAAGATTCCCACGACCCCCGCGCCCACTACCCGCACTGGCGTGGTCTTTCGCATGACGCGCGAGGTCGTCTTGTTCGAGAGTCTGTTCCGTGGCAACAAGTGGACCTGGATCTTCGGCTGGATCTTCCACTTTGGACTGTTCCTCGTCACGCTGCGCCATCTGCGCTATTTCATCGAGCCGGTGTGGCTGCCGATCGAGCTGATCCAGCCATTCGGTGTCTATGGTGGCATGGCGATGGTCGTGGGTCTTGCTGGACTCTGGGCGCGGCGCTTTCTGGTGGACCGGGTCCGCTACATCTCCTCACTCTCCGACCATCTGATCCTCGCCCTGTTGATCCTCATCGGGTCCACTGGTCTACTCATGAAATTCGTTGCCCACACGGACGTCGTGGCGGTGAAATCATTCTTCATCGGACTCTACAGCTTCGATCCCTATCCGCTTCCGACCGACCCGTTGCTGCTGATCCATCTCTTGCTTGTGGCATTGCTGATGATCGTCTTTCCCTACAGCAAGCTGTTGCACGCACCTGGACTCTTTTTCAGCCCATCGCGCAATCAGGTCGACAACCCACGCGAGCAGCGTCATATCGCCCCGTGGGCGAAGCGGCTCGAGCAGGAATAAGGTCACAGCGCCAACCGCGCCCGTTTCTGAGGTTGATCCATGGCAAAGGCAACGTTTGAAGTTCCCGAGTTGAGCCAGTACCCGGATGTTCCGGCCGTCACCCCGGGCACCATGGCTCACAGCATGCCCTTCGTCTCCAAACAGGATTTCCAGGAGCCGCTGGGTTATCCGGGCGAGCTGGTGGAGAATTGGCAAGAACAGGCCATCGCCAAGATGGGTGACCTCCTCGGTCGCTACCGCTCGCTGCGCGTCTATCTCGACTCGTGCGTCAAGTGTGGATCCTGTACCGACAAGTGCCACTATTACCTGGGCACCAAAGATCCCAAGAACATGCCGGTCGGGCGCCAGGATCTGATGCGCAAGGTCTATCGGCGCTATTTCACGCTTGCCGGCAAGCTCTTCCCGAAGCTCGTCGGTGCCGAGGACTTCACCAAGGAGGTCCTCGACGATTGGTATAGCTATTTCCATCAGTGCTCGCAGTGTCGGCGCTGCTCGGTGTTCTGCCCTTATGGCATCGACACCGCCGAGATCTCGATGGCCGCCCGCGAGATCATGGACAGCATCGGGGTTGGACAGAAGTACTGCAACGAGATCATCGGAAAGGTCTACAAGATCGGCAACAATCTCGGTCTGCCCGGCCCCGCGCTCGAGGATACGCTGGAGGGACTCGAGGAAGACGTCTACGACGAAACCGGCGTGCGCGTGCGCTACCCGATCGACGTGGAGGGCGCCGAGATCCTGCTCGTGACGCCCTCGGCCGACTTCTTCGCCGAGCCGCATGTCGATGGCCTGATCGGCTACGGCAAGGTCTTCCACGAAGCCGGCGTGAGTTGGACGCTCAGCTCGCACGCCTCGGAGGCCGCCAATTTCGGCATGTTCATCGGCTCCTACGAGAACATGCGTCGGGTCGCCCAGCGCATCCGCGAGGCGGCGATCCAGCTCAAGGTCAAGCGTATCGTCTTCGGCGAGTGCGGCCACGCCTGGCGTGTGGCCTACAGCTTCCTCAACACCCTTGCTGGGCCTTGGGATTTCCTCGATCCGCGCTATCCGGTGCCGCAGCACATCTGCGAGTTCACCCATGACTTGATCCAACGCGGTCAGCTCACCTTCGACAAGAGTGAGAATGACGACAAGGTCCTGACCTACCACGACAGCTGCAACGTGGCGCGGGCCTCGCGCATGGGCGACACACCTGGCGGTCAATTCGAGATCCCGCGCGCGATCATTCGCGCGACCTGCAATCACTTCCACGACATGGACGAGGAGACCATCCGCGATCGCACCTTCTGCTGTGGTGGGGGTGGCGGGCTGCTCACCGACGACTTGATGGAGTTGCGCGTCAAGGGCGCCAAGCCGCGCGTGGAGGCCCTCAACAACGTCATGTTGGAGAAGGGCGTGACTCACATGGCCGCCATCTGCGCCATCTGCAAGAGCCAATTCACCAAGGTCCTGCCGTATTACGGCATGGAGATGGATCAGATCGTCAGCCTCCATCAACTGGTCTCCAATGCCATCGTCCTGACACGTCTGACCGATGACGAGGACGAGGACGAGGACGAGGACGAGGACGAGACCGACGAGGACGAGGCGGCCTGAGTGCGGGCTTCGGCAGGCGCCACCCGTGGCGCCTGACCATTCGAGATGCGACGCGAGCTGTTACGAGCCCCCTGATGTTGGGTCAGGGTTCAACCGGTACGGAGAACGATCGATATGGCGACATCAACCGACGAGATGAAGACCAAGCTTTCCTGGCGCCGTTTCGAGGACGGGCAGCATACTTGGGAGGATCTGACGGACAAGATCTTCGTGCAGGATACCTCGCACAAATGCCCGACCTATGTCCACAAAACCCCGCCTTGTCAGGGGAGCTGCCCGTCCGGTGAGGACATTCGTGGCTGGTTGCAGATCGTGCGTGGCATGGAGCAGCCGCCGGCCGGGGTGGACTGGCGTGAATATGCCTTCCGCCGCTCGACCGATGCCAACCCATTCCCGTCCATGATGGGGCGGGTGTGCCCGGCACCCTGTCAGGACGGTTGCAACCGCAACGCCCTCGAAGACTTCGTCGGCATCAACTCGGTCGAGCAATTCATCGGCGACACGGCCATCGCCAATGGTTACGGCTTCACCGCGGCGGCCACCGATACCGGTAAGCGCGTCGCCATCGTCGGTGGCGGTCCGGCTGGACTTGCCGCGGCCTATCAGCTGCGTCGCAAGGGTCACGCCGCGACCATCTTCGAGGCCAATGGCGAGCTCGGTGGCATGTTCTTCTATGGCATTCCGGGTTACCGTGTGCCGCGCGACAAGCTCAATGCCGAGATCCAGCGCATCCTCGACATGGGGCAGATCGAGGTACGGCTCAACACCCGCATCGGCAGCGACATCACGGTCGCTCAGCTCGAGCAGGACTATGACGCGATCCTCTGGGCCATCGGCTGCCAGACCGGACGCGGTCTGCCCGTCCCCGGCTGGCAGAACACGCCCAACTGTGTCTCGGGCGTCGCCTTCCTCAAGGCCTTCAACGAGGGCCGCATGAAGATCACGGCCGACAAGGTCGTGTGTGTCGGTGGTGGTGATACCTCCATCGACGTCGTGTCGGTCGCGCGGCGTCTCGGTCATCTGCCCGATTCCGGGACCAAGGACCTGCCCGAGACCGTGATCCGCGATGGTTACGTGGCACACGATGCCGCGACGAGCGCGGCGGCCCAGGGCGCCGATGTGACCCTGACCTCGCTCTTCACGCGTGACAAGATGACAGCCTCCGAGCACGAGGTCCACGATGCCACCCATGAGGGTGTGACCATCCTCGACGGGGTCATGCCTTTGGAGGTCATCAAGGGCGACGATGGTCGGGCGACCGGCCTGAAGGTGGCCGACTGCACCATGACCGACGGTCGTCCGACCCCGGTCGAGGGCACCGAGCGCGTCCTTCCAGCCGATCTGATCGTGTCCGCGATCGGTCAGGGCGGTGATCTCACCGGTCTGGAGGATTTCGACAATGGGCGCGGCCTGATGGATGCCGACAAGTTCTATCAGGTGCCGAACAAGCCGGGGCATTTCGTCGCGGGTGACATCATCCGTCCGCATCTGCTCACCACGGCGATCGGTCAGGCCGCCATCGCGGTCGACTCCATCGATGCCTATCTGCGCCAAGTCGAGCAGAAGAAGCGCCCGAAGGTGGACGTGCACCATTTCGATCTGCTCAGCAAGCTCAACGAGGCCAATCTGGCGCCCGAGAGCTTCGTGGCCGATGAGCGCGGCGACATGCGCGGCACCTCCGCTGCCAACTACGCGATCCACAATTACGAGGACCGCTCCGGCGCCGAGGTCATCCCGCACGAGGAGCTCTTCCTGGGCCACTTCAACTATCACGCGCGCAATCTGCGCAAGGAAGAGGTGCCGAGCGCCGAGGATGTGCTGGGCCATTTCAAGGAGCGGGTCATCGGTCTGACCGAGGTGGAGGCGATCGACGAGGCCAAGCGCTGCATGAGCTGTGGGCTGTGTTTCGAATGTGACAACTGCGTCATCTTCTGTCCGCAGGATGCCGTCTTCCGAGTCGACAAGAACAGCCGCACCACTGGACGCTATGTCGATACCGACTATGCCAAGTGTATCGGTTGCCATATCTGCGCGGATGTCTGCCCGACCGGCTACATCAAGATGGGTCTGGGCGAATAGCTCCACAGGAGGCGACGCAATGGCAACAGCTGCAGTGAGATGGAGCCTCGTCGCCGTTGGCCTGGCCTGGGCACTGGTTGCCCAGGTCGTGCTCGCGGCCGATGCGAGGACCTACGTCCTTGCCGGATCCAAGGCCGCGACCTTGGCATCCTGCGTGGAGCCGACCGACGTGATGCGGCGTCAGCACATGCAATTCATCAAGCATCAGCGCGATGAAACGGTACACAGCGGGATCCGCTCCAGCAAGCATAGCCTGGCCGGCTGCGTGGACTGCCATGTTCGCGAGGAGGTGAGCGCCGGACTCGTCCCGATTCATCATCGAGAGGAGTTCTGTGGGGCCTGTCACGCCTACACCGCGGTCAACATGAACTGCTTCGACTGCCACGCCTCGGTGCCGAATGGACCTGGCGCCGAGTTGGCCGCGCGCGCCGCCCATCAGGCGGCTGGCGTGCATGTGACCGGCGAGGCTCGGCCCGATGGGGAAAACCACTGAGATGAACGATCGTCCCGAACCAACCGATCCCAACCGCCGCCAGTTTCTGGCCGCGGCCGCGGGTGTCTCCGCGACTGTCGTGGCACCCGGTGTCATCCTCCAGAGCGTCGCTGCGGCGCCACGCTCAGAGCCCGTGACGAGTGAGGTCCGCTGGGGCCTGCTGATCGATACCGCCAAGTGTGCCGACGGTTGCTCCGAGTGTGTGAAGGCCTGTGATCGCGAAAATGGCCTGGATCTCCAGGCCATGCCTGAAGGGGCCGATGATGCGCTGTGGGACAACCAGAAGGTCGTGTGGATCCGCAAGGTCAAGCTCCAGGACAACCAAACGGGGCGGATCACCAATCTGCCCATGATGTGCCAGCACTGCGAGCACCCACCATGCGTCGACGTTTGTCCCACCGGGGCCTCCTTCAAGCGCGCCGACGGCATCGTCATGGTGGATCGGCACACCTGCATCGGTTGTCGCTATTGCATGATGGCCTGTCCCTACAAGGCGCGCAGCTTCGTCCACTTGCCCATCGAGGGTCAGCTCACACGGGTGCCGCGCGGTAAGGGGTGTGTCGAGAGCTGCAACCTCTGCGTGCATCGACGCGACTATGGCGAGGAGTCCACCGCCTGCGCGGACGCCTGTGCCGAGGCTGGTCATGGGGCCATCCTGTTCGGTGATCTCGCGGATCCCGAGAGCACCATCCGCAAGCGCTTGAGCGAGATGGCGAGCCGCCAGATCCGTGAGGACCTGGCCTTGAACACCGGCGTGCGCTACTCCGGCATCTGAACGGGCGAGGTGAGCAGATCATGAAGCGAATCATCTATCGCGAGTGGCGCATCCCGCCGACACGCTACTGGAGTCTACTCGGCATCCTCGCGGTGGTCATCGGAATCGGTGCACTCGCGTTCGCCCACATGGAGCACGCGGGGCATTGGGTGACCGGGATGAGCAACTCGGTCGTCTGGGGCATGCCGCATGTCTTCGCCGTGTTCCTCATCATCTCGGCATCCGGGGCGTTGAATATCGCCTCGATTGGCACGGTGTTTCGCAAACCCATCTACAAGCCATTGGGCCGGCTCTCCGGTCTGCTCGCGGCCGGTTTGCTGATGGGCGGGCTGTTGGTCTTGGTCCTCGACCTGGGACGGCCCGAGCGTCTGGTCGTGGCCATGACCACCTACAACTTCCGCTCGATCTTCGCCTGGAACATCTTTCTCTACAGCGGCTTCATGGCCATCGTCATCGCCTATCTATGGAGCATGGCCGATCGCAAGGGCGAGCCATTCAGCCGCCCCATCGGGGTCCTCGCCACCGCCTGGCGGCTCGCCCTGACCACTGGTACGGGCGCCATCTTCGGCTTCATCGTCGCGCGCCAGGCCTTCGACGCCGCGATCCTGGCGCCCATGTTCGTGGTGATGTCATTCGCCTACGGACTGGCAATCTTCATGTTGGTGCTCATGTTCGGCTTCGCCGCCGACGCGCGCCCAATCGGCGATCGGCTCATGAGGCGACTGAAGAACCTGCTCGGAATCTTCATCCTGGGTGTGCTCTACTTCACCCTGGTCTACTTCCTCACCAAGGTCTATGGCGCCAAGAACCATGACCTGGTGGGGTGGTTCCTCCTCGATGGCGGTCTCTACACCTTCCTGTTCTGGGTCGTGTGGGTCTTGATCGGTGCCTTGGTCCCGCTGGGCATCATCTATCACCCGGTGCTCAGCCAGGAGCGCAGTTGGATCATTGGTGCTTGCACGCTGGTCATCATCGGTGGTCTGGCGACCATGTATGTCATCATCATCGGCAGCCAAGCCTATCCACTACAGATGTTCCCCGGTCAAACCGTGCTCGAATCCGGCTTCTATGATGGGGTGCAAGGCATGCCATCACCCTATGCCCCGACGATCCCCGAGATCCTGCTCGGACTGGGAGGCGTTGGGGTCGCAATGCTGGTCGTCGCGGTCGGCGTGCGCGTGCTCCAGTTCCTCCCGGAGTCGCTGGCCGACGAAGTCCTGCCGCCCGACGAGGAGAAGCTCACGGATGGCGTGACCGCGCGCAGCGCGGCCTGAGCACATCAAACCCCGGCCCCTGACCCGCCCTTGACCCGCGGGCTCAGGGGCAAGGCCCGCCTTACGCCTGGCCTCGCGGAAGACGGCGCCGCATCCGGTGGCCGCCAGGTCATTCTTTCTTGCGGTAAGGCGATGGCGCATCTCTATCTGTCGGCGACACAAAAATCATCCGGTAAGACGACGGTCTCGATCGGCCTCTGTCGCGTCCTGCGCGATCGCGGACTCCGCGTGCAGCCATTCAAGAAGGGGCCCGACTATATCGATCCATTGTGGCTCAGCGAGGCCGCTGGACACGCCTGCTACAACCTCGATTTCCACACCATGGAGCGCGCCGAGATCCTTGCCAGCTTCGCCGATGAGCTGGCGAGCGCGGATCTGGGTCTGATCGAGGGCAACGTCGGTCTGTTCGACAGTGTCGACCCCAAGGGCTCAAACAGCAATGCCGAGCTGGCCAAGCTCTTGGGCTCGCCGGTGATCCTGGTGATCAACTGCCAGGGACTCGGACGTGGCATCGCACCGCTCATTCGTGGGTTTCAGACCTTCGACCCCGAGCTGCGTCTCGGGGGCCTGATCCTGAACAAGGTCGGTGGTGCGCGTCATGCCAAGAACCTGCTCGCCGTGCTCGATCATTACATCGACCTGCCCGTGCTGGGTGTCATCCATCGCGACGAGCAGATGGCGATCGCCGAGCGTCATCTCGGTCTCATGCCGAGCAACGAGACGGGCACCTCACAGGACTGGATCGAGCGGATCGCCGCGCGGATCGCCGAGCAGGTGGATGTGACGCGACTGCTGGAGATCGCCGAGTCCGCGTCACGGCCGCGCTCACCGACCGAGCCCAGACGCGTCCCTCCGCCGGCTGGCGGGGCGATCGTGCGCATCGGCGTCGCGCGCGATGCCGCCTTCGGCTTCTACTACCCGGATGACCTGCGCGCGCTGGTCGCCGCGGGCGCCGAGCTGGTGCCCTTCAGTCCGATCGCGGACGCGGCACCGCCCGAGGTGGACGCGCTCTTCATCGGTGGCGGCTTTCCCGAATATCGCATGCGCGAGTTGGAGGCGAATCGTTCGATGCGCCAGGCGATCGCCGACGCGATCGGGCGTGGACTGCCGGTCTATGCCGAGTGCGGGGGCTTGATGTATCTGTGTCGTGGTCTCACTTGGGAGGGTGAGCGTCGCGCAATGGTCGGCGTGATCGACGCGGAGGTCGAGATGCGCGAGCGCCCGCAGGGCCGTGGCTATGTCCGCCTCCGCGAGACCGCTGATTTCCCTTGGGCACGCGTGGGCACCGGGATGGGCGAGATTGCAGGACATGAATTCCATCACTCCGCGATCGTCGCACCCAATCCCGCATGGCGTTATGCTTACGAGGTCTTGCGTGGCGCGGGTATCGACGGTGCCCATGACGGCATCGTTCAGGGTCGCCTGCTCGCCTGCTATAGTCACCTGCGCGCCGTGGGTGGCTGTGACTGGACGCATCGTTTCGTCGAGTCTGTGCGCCACTCGCTGGGTGCTTGATCGCTGATCCGACTATCAGCCACCAACAAGGTAGGTTTCAGGATGTTCAAACTCACGACAACCGCCGCCGAGCAGGTGCTCCAGGCTGCCAAACAGGGTGGAACCGAGGGCATGGCGCTGCGGCTGGCGGCCTCCCAAGCGGCCGATGGCGCGATCGACTATCGGATGGGTTTCGATGATCCCACCGAGGACGACATCCGCTTTCAATGCGAGGGGATCGAGATCGTCATGACGCCCGAGCAGGTTCCACTGCTCGACCAGGCCACCATGGATTATGTCGAGATGGAGCCTGGCCAGTTCAGGTTCATCTTTCTCAATCCGAAGGATCCGCACTTCACGCCGCCGACCGAGTCCTGAGCCTAATAACCGATTGAACCATGGAGCTCACCCACGAGGACAGCTTTCGGCTCAACGTCTTGTTGGCCAATCGTCCGCGGGCGATCCGCATCGATGAGTCCAAGCTCGTGGTGCAGGGGCTGATGGAGCAGGGCGAGATGACGGTTCGGCTCAACCCGAGCACGCGCCCCGACCAATATCTGCGCCGCGTGCGTGAGCTGATCTCGGGTCATGTACTGGGTTCACCAGGCGGCTATCCGGTCTATTTGAGACGCTGGACACGGATGGGCCAGATGCGCGACGAGAGCCTGGAGCAGTTGCTCATGCTCGGCGAGCCCGAGGCGGTGGTCGCGGCGGTCTGCTCGCCCGGCTTGAGCGATGAGCTGGCGCGCCGCGCCTGGTGGGCCATGGAGGATGCCGAGAATGCCCGCCGGATGTTGGCCAACCCTGCGATCGTCACCGGGCGCATGGGCCCCGTGCTGGTCGACTTTCTCGTCGACTATCTCCCGTTCGAGACCGAAAGCGAGCGCATCATCGACTCGATCCGCCTGATCCTCACCTCCGGTCTACTGGATGCACCGCGCCGTGATGAGCTCTGGCAGCGTGCCGCGCGCAAGCAGGCCTATCTCGTGGGTTTCCTGCAAGCCCAACCCGATGATCTGCCGGGTGAAGGACGCGCGCGCTCACTCCCCGAGCCGGTGGCGGCGCTCGCCGCGGCCGGCAATGACTGCGCCAGGCTGCTGCGGCGGGTCTATGCGGCCTCGGGTCAGACCTATGTGGCGAGCGTGCGCACGGTCCTGGCCAAGCCGCCCAACCAGGATGTGGTGACCGCGACCTTCGATCTGCTGCGCGCCTATTTTGCACCATTGCGTCCCGCGGGCGACCCGGATCTGGCGATCGGTGAGCTGATCGCCGACGCCAAGCAGTTCGCCGCCGTCGCGAGTCCGGATCCCAGTGTTGCGCAGGTCATCCAGGTGTGCCCCCAGCTCGCCTCCGAGATCGCGGCCATGCGTCTCTTGTCCGGTGTTGGCTATGGGCTCGTGCGTGCCTTGTCGATCGACCCAAGCGTGATCGGCAGTCTGATGCGACGCAAGCTGGCGCCGGCGATGGAGCCAGTCACGCAGCATCTGGCCCAGCTCAACGGGGCCGCCCTGGCCTGAGGATCGCCACGCTGGGCCGCCGCCGCGCCCCGCATCCCACTGACCCACTGGGTTGACGCATGACCCATCGGGGGGCCACGTTCGAGTGGTCGCGCCCAAATCATCGTCTTGACCTATCGAAGCGAGACAGACAATCGATTTCAAATCGATACCCATGGCCACTATCCTCCAAGTCGACATTTGAAGAGGAGTCGATGCAATGGCCAAGACGATCTCATTCGCCACGCTGCACATGACGGTCGCCTTCAGCGTGGCCTATCTGCTGAGTGGAAGCTTTCTCGTCGGTGGGGCCATCGCCCTGATCGAGCCCATGATCAACACGGTGGTCTATTTCTTCCATGAAAAGGCCTGGGAGCGGATCCGTCTGCGCCGGCACGCGCAGACGGTCCTGGCCTGCTGAGCGATGCTCGGCCGAGCGCCGACTCATCAGGCGATCGAGCCTCAACAGGCGGTGACGAGAGATCAGCCCATCCGCGGCGCGTGCCGAGACGATCCGTCGGGGCGAATCAGCCCCGACGCACCAGCCCCGCGGGTGCGAATCGAGTCGCCACTCATTCTTGGTCGGGGTGAATCGATTCGCCCCCGATCCCTGTCTGGGCGAATCGAGTCGTCCCTGAGATCATCATTCCCCCGGGTGTCAGCGCAGGCATGGCCGATCGACTTGACGCGCCTCGCATCGGCGCCGGGCCACTGGGCGCACAAAGCTCGGCGGAAATCTTCACACGGGTGGCGAGCGCGCAGGTCGCGGCTACTCGGAATACCCGCCGCGTCCCGAGCCGCGGATGTCGCGGGCGAAATAGCTCACCCGGCCCATCGGCACGACCGTGACCCCACCCGAGCTCACATGGAAGCGCTGTTGATCCTTGATCGGGTCGAACCCGATGCGCTCTCCCGGTTCGATGAGTTGGTGACGATCGACGATGCAGTTGCGCAGATGCGAGCCGCGGCTCACCCGCACATAGTCCATGATGATGCAATCCTCCAGCACGACATCCTCCTCGATGACGGCCTCACGACGGATGATCGAGTTGGAGATCCGCGCACCCTCGTGGATCATGGTCGCCGCCCCGAGCAGTGTGTTGCGGATCTCGCCGCCGAGTACCCGCGCGACCGGACCCTGATAGCCACTGGAGAATACCGGCCACTCCGGATTGAACATGTCGAAGACCGGCTCGGCGCCCAGCACATCCTTGTGGGCATCGAAATAGGCATCGATGGTGCCGACGTCGCGCCAGTAGACCGAGGTCTCGAATGACTGGATACCGGGGACCACGTTGGTTGCGAAATCATAGGCATAGAGCCGATGGGTCTTGAGCAGACGCGGCAGCACATGCTGCCCGAAGTCCGATTCGCCAGCGGCCTCGCTCTCCTGGAGCGCACGCATCAGCACGTCGGTGCTGAAGATATAGTTGCCCATCGAGGCGTAGGCCATGCTTGGATTGCCGGGCATGGGCGTGGGGTGCGCCGGCTTCTCCTCGAAGGCCTGGATGCGACCCGATTCGTCCGCGGCGATGACGCCGAAACCAGAGGCATCGGCCAGCGGCACCGGCAAGGCCGCGATGGTGACATCGGCATTGCTGGTCTTGTGGAATTCGACCATCTGACGCACATCCATGCGGTAGATGTGATCGGCACCGAAGACCGCGACCAGATCGGGCCGGTGCTCCTCGATCAGTGCGATGTTCTGATTGACCGCATCGGCGGTGCCTTGAAACCAGTGGGTCCCCAACATCATCTGCGGCGGGACCACGGTGACGAACTGGCTTTGCAGAAGCGGCGAGATCGTCCAAGCCTTGCGGATGTGCTCGATCAGGGATTGGGACTTGTACTGCACCAGCAGATAGATGGTGTTGATCTGGGAGTTGACCAGATTGCTGAGCACGAAGTCGACGATCCGATAGCGCGCGCCGAAGGGCACCGACGGCTTGGAGCGCGACGTCGTGAGCGGTTGAAGTCGCGAGCCTTGGCCTCCGGCCATGACGAACGCGATGATTCGATCGGTCTGCATGATACCTCCGCGTGTCCCGAGTGGGGGAGCCCTGGTTGTGGTGACTGATTGCGCGCCACTCATGATAAACCTCTCCAAGATCGGTTTCCCGCAATATTCACGCGCGCGACCGCCCAACTCCCTCAGTGCCGACCGCCCCAAATGAGTCAGCGCCT
>RZZN01000040.1 GCA_009929855.1 Gammaproteobacteria bacterium | reverse complement strand
TTCGGCTCGAATTGGCGAAGATGAGTCCAAAACCGGTTTGAGTGATTGCGCTCCAGAGTATGGCAAAGCTCATGGAGGATCACATAGCGCACCTGCTCACGTGGCAAGAACAGTAGTTTGCAGTTCAAGCTCACTTGTCCCTTCGATGTACAGCTACCCCAGCGGGTGCGCTGGCTTTTGACCGATAGGCCGGTGTAACGCAATCCCGTCTGTTGCGCGATGTTGGCAAGCCAAGGCTGGAACGCTTCCCGAGCGTGTCGGGCGAGCCAGCGGCGCAAGGCGGTCTGACAGGCCGTAGCGTCTTCGACAGCGCCCTGAACCAGGATGCGTCCGGGTCGGTCAGTTCGAGCCCCGACCGTCCGCGCGCGCGTTTTCTGATACTCGACTCGCCAGTTCTCGGCGAGCGCTGGCAGATCGAACGCCTGGGGACGGACCGGCTTGGCGTCATGGATGAGATGTCGCACGTTGTCGAACTGGCTCAAGCGCTCGCTGATCCAGTCGGCCCGGCTCTTCACCAGCTCCATGACGCGCTCAGGCTGTGCCCCGTTGGGCGCGATGACCACCAGCCCATCGCGGGCGCTGATCTTCAGACGTAGGTTCTTGGCCCTGGGCGAGGGACGGATCTCGTAATCGAGCCGTCGCCCGTCGGGTAGGTCGAGATAGGCGGTCTGACTCATTCGGTGGCCTGAGTGCCCGGTTTGTAGTGCTTGCGCTTGAGCAGTTGCACCAGTGTCCCAATGAACCCCATCGCATCGTCCGCCAACAGGCCCAACGCGGCAAAGCGTTGCGCGATCATGAGCAGCAGCGCCCGGGACAGCTCCGGGTCGGCAGCGCTTGTACTCCACCAGCCGGCGAAACAATGCAGGTCCGCCACGTCCAGCACGGCGGCAGCCACCTCGGCGGCCTGGATGTCGGTGAGCGCGGCATTGCGGGCCTTGATCTTGAGCGCCAACTGTTGCGCGATCGGTCGATTGGCCTCGTCCACGGCGGCCCGAACGGCCTCGGAGAGTGTCTCCAATTCCTCGATCAAGGCGATTCCCGCCAGCGTGCCCGCGCGCTTCTGGTCGATCAGGCGTTGCAGGGCTTCCGACAGCGGTCGGAATTGCTCATCCTGATCCATTCGGATGCGCAGCTCCGCACTCAGCATGGCCTCGATCTCGAGGGCCTTGGCCTCCGGTTTTTGGTCCTTGAGCTTGGTCAGGAAATGCTCGTCCAGAACGTAGGTGGGGAAGTCGCGTTCCAGCTCTTCGACGTCGAGATGCTGGCGAATCAGCTCCCTGGTGCGGGCGGCGTCTTCCTTGGTCGCCTCCAGTGCGCGCTCGGGATAGAACTTCTTGCGATAGAGCATGTAGAGCTTGGTCAGCCAGGCGTAGGGGCGCACAGAGTCCCGGAGCTGCTCGTCCGGTTGGAGCGCCTCGTAGAGCACCCGCAGGTTGCGATAGCCGGTGTCGAACTGCTTTTCCGCGCCTTCCTCGTCGCGCAGGATCTTCATCGCGGCGATGAAAGACCCGTGCGAGCCGTCGCGCGGAACCCTGTCCATTGGAAAGAGCGCCCAGAGGGCGTCGAACTGGGTGCGGAAGTGCTCGCGGATGCGGTCGAAGGGAAAGGCGATGTCGCCCAGCTCGTCGGGACGATAATTCAGCGCCTCGTTCAAGTGGTCGAAGATGCCGTAGTAGTCGATGATCAGGCCGTGCCCCTTCAGCTCGTTGTAGGGGCGATTCACCCGCGCGATGGTTTGCAGCAGGCTATGATCGCGCAACTTCTTGTCGAGATAGAGCGCTTGCAGGATGGGGGCGTCGAAGCCGGTCAGCAGCATGTCGCAGACGACCAGCACCTCCACCTTCCGATGGGGTTTGTCCTGGTGCTCCGGCCGCTCGGACTGGGCGGGAATCAGAAACTCGTTCAGTAGTTGCTTACGCTTGGCCTCGGCAAGATAGAGCGCCTTGATGTCGTCAGGGTCTTTCTGGGGCTGCTCGGAGATGACGGCCATCACGGCCTCATCGCCCAGTCGCGCCCGCAAGGCATTGGTGTAGAGCCTGACGGTCTCCTTGTCCTTGCAGACCAGCATGGCCTTGAAGCCATTGGGCCGGACGTGCGCGTTGAAGTGCTCCACGGCATCGTCGGCGATCTGCGCGATCCGCTTGGGCAGTTTCAGCAGCAGGTCCAGGGTGGATGAGCCGCTCACCAGCGTGTTCTGCTCGGCCTGGTCCAGATGGCCGAACTCGCGCTTGAACGCCGCATCCAGCTTGGCCCCGTAGAGCTGCCAATCGGTCTTGCGCGGTTGCCAGTGGATGGGTCTCACCACATTGTCGCGCAATGCGTCGGTCACGGTGTAAGGGCGTCCCATGTAGCGCTCGATCGCCCCGTCGCCCTTGATCTGACCCCAAGTCCTTGGGGTGTTGTGGTCGTCCTTCTCGATCGGCGTGCCGGTGAAGCCGAACAGCGCGGCGCCTTCCACGGCGGCGCGCATGTAGGTGCCCAGCTCCCGCTCTTGGGTCCGGTGCGCCTCGTCGGCCATGACGATGACGTTTTGACGCCCTTTGGTGATCCGTTTCGGCATCCCCTCGAACAAATGCACCGTGGTGAGGATCACGCCGCGATAGTCGCCGGCCAGCTTCGCCTCCAGATCCTTTTTGTTGGCGGCGACATGTACATTCTCGGTGCCGGTGGCCATCAGTTCACGATCCATCTGATTGCCGAGCTGCTCGCGATCCACCAGCAGGATCAGGGTCGGCTGGCCGAGCGTCTTGTCTTCCCACAGACAGCGGGCGGCGAAGATCATGGTCAGGGTCTTGCCGGACCCTTGGGTGTGCCAGACCAGGCCCCGTCGTTGCTCGGGCGGCAGATTCAAGGCGATGGCGCGGGCGAGGATGTCTCGCGCCGCCAGAAACTGCTGATAGCGCGCCACGACCTTCTCGGTCTTGCCATCCTTGGTGACGAAGATGATGAAATGGCGGATGAAATCGAGCAGGTTGGTGCGGTCGAGCAAGCCGTAGAGCGAGACCTTCATCTCGTCGAATTCGTCGATCATGTGCGGCCAGGGATCGCGCCATTGCAGCCAGAACTGCAAGCGTCGACCCGGTATGCCGTACATCATGCGGGTCTCGTTCACGCCGACCCCATAGGCGTTGGTGTAGAAGAGCTGGTCGATCTCCTCGGCATACATGCCGAGCTGCGTGGCCCCCTCGCGCCAATCCGGCTGTTGACGGCTGGCGGTCTTGGCCTCGATCACGATGATGGGAATGCCGTTGATGAAGAGCACGAGATCCGGTCGGCGGGGTGAGTGGCCCTCGACCGGAAACTGGTTGGTCACCCACCAGTCATTCGCCCCCAGGTCGTCGAAGTCGATCAGCCGCACGTCCCGGGCCTTTTCGGACGGGTCGAATTGAATGTTGACGCCGTTTTTCAGCCAGCCGAGCCACTGCGCATTGTCGCGGCAGGCACGCAGTTTGGTGATGATGGCGTCGACCCGCGCCTCGTCGGTCAGGATGGTCGGGTTGAGCTGTTTCAGCTTCTCACGCAGTACCGGCAGAAGGAGGACCTCGCGTTCGTCCGGGCGCAGCGCGGCGAGCTGCTCGCGTGGGACATAGGTCCAGCCGAGCGCCGCGGCGCGCAGGTGCTCGATGATCTCGCGCTCGACGCTGGTCTCTTCGTTGAAGAGGCGTGTGACATCATAGGGGGTCGTGGGCTTTTCGACGCGATGGGGTGCGTTCCCGGTGGTCTCGGTCATGGTCGATACCTTCAAGCGTTTCAGGGGTCACGCGACCTCGCTCATGGGGCGAATGCGGGGATGGGGAAGGGGGCGGCCTACGGCCTTGAAGTGGTCGATCACGTCCTGCACGACCTCGCACAACTCACCGTAAAGGACAACGGGATCGTCGCCATGGATTCCCGTGATGAGATCGGGGCATTTGCCGATGTACACCTGATCCTCATCGCTCCATTCCACCCATTTGTGATAAAGGTCTAAGTCTCTCATTTGCTCACCGTTTCGAGTGCATGGGCCACCTGTTTCTCTTGATAGCGCTTGGCGTCGTCGTTAGCGCCTCCGCTCAAGGTCACCGCACCCGCGAAGTTTGGATGAACCAGTTTCCGGTGAGAGCCTTTTCCCGCCCCTGGCAGTTCCCGGAAGCCCGCGCCTTTCAGCGCCTTGACCAAATCTCGAATTTTCCGTGGCATCGCGCAATCGACCTAGCGATCAGGCGCATCTGACGAGGCGGCGGCAATTGTGAGTGGCCTATCGAAGTCATCGCTCATCTGGATTTGGCCGCGAAACAGTCCGAGTCGAACCGGCTTGGGCCGCGCGTCCGCCGTGTCCCTCGGCTCTTCGTACAACACAACCACGCGCGCCTTTCCTGCCCTGACATGGGCGGGTAGTTTGAGATGGATTTCGCGATGGTGATCGATCTCGGTTTCGATTTCGATGGCGTACATGGGTATCTCCAATCAGAAAACAGGAGAAGACGGAAGGCGGATCTTGCCGGTGAGCAGGTTTTGCAGGAGGGATTTTTTGATCTGTTTGAGAGCAAGCAGCCTCATTTCAGAAGCGTTGACAGCCTCTCTGACGGAAGCAACAGCGCCGACTATTTCACTCTGCTTATCCAGTGAAGGATATAATACGGGCAGAGACATAATATCTCTGCGCTTGATTTTCACCATGCTGCCGCTTGTCCCACTCGCACGAGATTTAAACCACCGTCTGGCATATATGCTTTGCAAGAGCATTTCGGCAAAATCTGGGCAGACAATATCTCGATTTACTCGAACCCGCATCATCAAGTCAGGATAATAAGCAACCTCGGGCACTCCGATATAGCGGCCGCACCTACCAATAAGCTCTGGCGTATTGGATCGACTTACTAAAATGTCGTCTGAGACTAGCCTGAACGGTAACAGACCCTCATCCTCTACTGGAGCGGGCTTTATCCCGTCAGGATTGAAGCCATCGTCTTTTAGCGCATCCAAAGATAAAACCCATGCGCCTGTAGGATCTTGTGGGCAAATGGGTGAATAGCCATTCCTTATCTTTTCGCTGACGAGTGAAGAAAATGTTGTTTTTTTCCAATTCTTACCACGGGAGGAGTCAAGCAATTCCAAGGTCAGCGAACGCTTCAACTCCCGCGTCGCCTCCAGCTCGGCCTTGGCCTTGGCGATGGCGTCGTCGGCCAGCTTCAGCGCGGCGGCGATGCGGCGTTGTTCGTCGATATCTGGCCAAGGAAGCAACAGCCGCTGATAGTCACGCCAGTTGAGATTGCGCATCTGGGTGGATTGCTGCTGCACTCGTTCAATGATGCCCGTGCGTTGAAGCTCGTACAGCACCCAGCCCAGAAAGTCGTGATCGACTTTTTCAGGATTAGGCCGCAGAACCTGAACAAAGTTGGAGACTGTTCCGCCTGGCAAATCTTCGGTGATAAAACCTATCCGACCAACCGGTTGATCGGGACCTCCGCCGGAACGCTCAACTAATAGGTCGCCCTTTTTCAGTCCAAAGGTTGCAGCCTTTTCGGGAGAAAAGTAACGAGTGGCTACATCACTAAAATCGAGTGCTCCACTGTCGGTAAAGTTGGTGGAACGCAGTACCGAAACGGCCTGTTCTCCTTCATCCGCACCCCAATCGCCAGAGAACTGCTTTTCGAGAAGTGATTTTAGTGGTTTTGGCTGCCAATCCTTGGGTATGTCGCCAATAATGGTGTCATGGCGGTGCGTCAGCATCAGTTGGTCTCCGCTGATGTTGACGCCAGTTTGTTGAGTATTTGCTGTAATGCCCGTTGCGTATCGCTGGCGAACTTCGATGTATTGGCCAAATTTGTCATTGCAACATCCAACGGCAGCACCTTCTCAGGCTCAAACGTATCCACATACCTCGGCAGATTGAGGTTGAATTCGTTCTCCTCGATCTCGGCCCGATCCACCACCGCGAAATAGCGCCGCGCCTCGTCCGGATCATCGAGAATTCGGCGCAGATCGGCGGTTGCCTCGATCAAGTGGGCGATTTCGCGCTCGGCCGCGAGCCGGATCTCCTGCTCGCGCGCATCACGCTCGTCCTGGAGCTTCTTCAACTCCTTCACCGCTCGGCTGACCTGCTTGCCGCGCTCCTTGATGGCGCCCACCAGTTGCTTGCGGGCCTCGTCGAGCGCGCGTTTCGGTTGGACGAGCCGGGCCTTCATGACGGCCTTCTCACCGTGCCCAGCCGCATCGATCCGGACCTGAATCCGGTCGACCTCCGCCTTGAGCGGCACGAGCGGATGGAACCAGGGATGCTCGGGGGCGATCGCCTCGTTGACCGCCTTGATCTTCAGATCCAAGCCGTCGAACCGGGTCTGCTCGTCCTCAAGGTCATTCAGCGGAGCAAGCACCGGGCCATAGGCGTCCTCGATGTCGGCCAGACGCTGGTCGCGGTGCGCCTCGACCTCGCGGGTCAGTTGCGCTGCGTGACTGTCCAGAAGCCGCTTGGCCTCGTCCAGATCGCCGAAGGCGCGCCAGGGAACCAGGATGCGCATCAGATCCGAGGGACGCAGCAGGTTCTGCGGATTGGCCTTCTGGAAATGGCGCGAGGCCCAGATCATCAGGGTCTTACCCTGACGCTCGGCGGGCTTGTGCGTGTTGAGCAGCAGCAGACAGGCGGGCACGCCATTGCCATAGAACAGTTTGGATGGCAGCACCACGATGCACTCGATCAGGTCGGCCTCGACGAAGCCGCGCCGGATCAGGTATTCGGCGTCGGCCTTCTGATTCTGACCATCCTCTTCCTCGGTCTGCTCCGGCTGACCGCGAAACAGCACGCCCTGGGACATGACGACCATGCCCTGACCGGCCGCATCGGTCGCCGGATCATGGTCCTTGAGCGACTTGGCGATCTGTTGCAGCCAAGCCCAGTCGCCATTGGACGCGGGCGGCAGACCGAAGCTCAGACGCCCGAATTTGTCACCGGAAACGACCGTATCGTGCCCCCAGTCCTCCAGCGAGAACGGGGGATTCATGATGATCCGGTCGAATGCCTCGAGACGATTCGCGGCGGTCAGGTGGCGCGGATCGCGCAGACTGTCGCCCTGCCGATGCGCCCAGTCTGGCACACCATGCAGGATCATATTGATCCGCGAAATGTTGTAGGTGGCGACGTTCGATTCCTGCCCATGCAGAAAGAGCCGGCGCGGGTCGCCGCCATGCTTCTTCACATGGCGGATACATTGCAACAACAGGCCGCCCGAACCGCTGGACCAGTCGCAGACGCTCATGCCGGGCTTGGGCTCCAGCATCTCGGCCATGAGAAAGCCGACCTCGGCGGGGGTGTAGAACTCGCCGCTCGACTTGCCCGCTCGGCTTGCGAAATTGCGGATCAGGTACTCGTAGGCGTTGCCGAACAGGTCGTCTGAGACGTGGGCGCGGTCGAAGGTCTGACTGCCGATATGGTTGATGAGGTTGACCAGCTTGTCGCGCGGCAGCTCGTCCTGTTTGTTGAAATCGATCTTGCCGGTCAGGATGCCATCGAAGTTGTTCTGACGGTGGGCATTGGCACGCTCGATCGCGAGCATGGCGTCGTTGAGCGCCTGGCCGAGCTGTCCCTTGGCGGTGCGCGCCACCGTCTTCCAGGCGGCAGCCTCGGGGACGATGAAATGGTGGTTCGCCGGGTCGCGCGCCAGGTTCAGCGCCTGGTCGTTCGGGATTCCCGCCGCTCGGAATGTCGCCGCTTGGGTGCGGACCTCTTCCTCGAAACAGTCGTTGATGCGCTTGTAGAACAGCAATGCGAAGACATAGCCGCGAAACTCGGAATGATCGGCGTTGCCGCGCAGGATGTCAGCGGCCTTGTCCAGGTAGTTCTCCAACTCGCCTTGCGTCATGCGCCGTGTGGGGCGCACGAGGATGGGTGACTGGAGCTTCTCAAGGAGTTCGTCAAGATTCATTTGGGTTCCATGCGTCATCGATCGGGATTCCGGGCACTCTATTCGGCTGGATACGGCATGTCGCCGGTTCAGCAGTCCGTGGTCGTTGCTTGCGCCAACGGCTGGATCTCAATCACTCGATCAGCGCCAAAGCGCCAAATCAGCGTCGCCCGCGCCTCGTCCAAGTCGCACCCGGGCGCGATCAGCGTCAGCTCGACGTACGGATGATCCGCGACCCGGTAACGGTAGACGCGCATGTCGCGGGTGGCCTGATCCTCGGCCTGCTGGCGCGGGAGGCTACCATCGTACTCCATGATGGCCGGGCGTTTCGCGATGGCTTCGCGTCGAGCGTGACCGCCCAATCCAGCTCGAAAGGGGAGCTGGCTGTCTAGGACAATCCGAAAAATTATGGCACTAATTTAGAGTGATTGTAGGCCGTGTAAATATGGATCAATGGCTTGCGGTGAGGGGCGGAGAAAATTTGGGGCAGGAACGGACCGGAGGTGTTAATGATGGGTCAGCACCGCCCAGCAGGAGGACATCGACCTGGTCGCCGTGCATGGGCGGCTGGTGGAGATCGACAAGCGCGTTGCCGAGGCGGCCGCCAAGCACAACCAGTATCTGAAGGAGCTCGGTCTGCCCTCCGTGTAGACGCAACACCCGATGGTGGCTGTCGCGGCGACGGTGAGAATTTTGGTCGAAGCTGGCGTGATGACGGCCGGGGAGGCGATATCGGCGGCGGTGACAACTTTGGTCAGGGCTGGGGGGCGGTGTGCCCGCGCCTGCGGGAAAGACGCGCTGAGCCGGCCTTGGACGCCCACGCTGACACGCCTTCGGTGTATCCTCGGCGGGACAACCAGTGAACAACCAATCCTCGACCACAGGAGCTCCAATCCATGTCACCACATCCGCGCTCGGTCTGCCTGATCGGATTCTTGTGCCTGCTGCCCATGCTCGCACTGGCGGAGAAGCCTACGGACAGCCACGCGCTCGCGGGCGTCGAGACCGGCAAGGTCGCCTGGGACATCAACATGGGCGATGCGAAGAAGTTGCGCCTCTACCTGCAGGTCATGGCCGAGACCTATGATGACCTCAAGCGTCAGGGTGTGGAGCCTGAGATGATCTTCACCTTTCGAGGGCCTTCCCTGCCGTTGATCTCCACTGAGCATGGTGACGTCCCATTGGAAGACATCGAGCACCATGAGGCGGTGGCCGAGCAGATCTCGGCGCTGCAGCAGCGCCCCGGCGTGCGTATGGAGGCCTGCTCCATCGCCGCGCGCCTATTCGGCGTGGAGGCCAAGCAGCTGCTGCCGGGCATCAACTTCGTGGGCAACACCTTCGTCTCGCAGATCGGCTACCAGTCCAAGGGCTACGCGAGCATCCCGATCTTCTGACCAGGCTCGGGTTCCAAGTCGTCCTGAGCCGATCGATCCAGTCGCCTCATCGCGCCACCGCGAGGCTTCGAGACCCTGGGCCGCTCAATCAACGACTCATGAGACTGGTCGTGAGTCGTTGCTCATGCCCGGCTTCCCGACCTTCAAGAAAAAAGCCTTGGCGACAGCTTTGCGCCGAGCAGCAAGTCGCGCGCGCGGGTGACACTGGCCAAGCGGGGCCGGGGAGGCCAGCATGCCACGACAGCGGATCCGAAGGGAGCGGACACCAGCCGAACGCCATGCCGCGATGACCTCATGCGGGCGGTGCCGTCAGCGCTACGGCGCTGCCGGGGGTTGGCCGTGAGCAGGCGGGGAGGGGAAAGCGCGCCGGCACGGCCGTCGTTGGGAGAAATGCTCGAGGAGGATATCCCTCCACAAGTGCGTCTCGGGGCGTCTTAGCGGATGCGGGTGTCCCGTCTCAGCAGCGACGAGCATCTCGTGCGGCGCTGACGCCAGGCCCCGAGCAGCCCGAGCAGACCCGAGCCCGCCAGTAAACCCCAGAGCGGGAGGGTGGGGATGGCGTCAGGTTCGCGCTCCAGCTCGAACGCCCCGATGTCGAAACCATCGCGCTGTGGACGGGAGACGCCGCGCTGATCGGTGGAGGGCGCGCCAATTGCGGTGGCCGCATCGATCGCCGGACTACCGCTCTGCAGTGCGTGGGTCTGGACGCAGCCGTAGAGCTCCGGGGGACCGTTCGAGTTGCCGGCCGGGGTGAGGCAGCCGTTGTCGGCCAGCGGGCCGATGAGGGGCGCGATGCCGACGATGTTGTTGTTCGCCCCATTGGTCAGGCCGCAGGCGGAAGCCGCGTCTCCGATCAGGTTGAAGTTGCCGGTCACCGTTGAATCATTGTTCGAGCAATCGGTGTTGTTGCCGGCAAGCAGGGTGTTGGTCAGCGTTACGGGGGAGTTGTTGTAGGCGTCAATTCCGCCGCCACCGAAGTTCGCCGAATTACCCGACACCGTGCTGTTGGTCAGCGTCACGGAGGAGGAATTCCGGGCGTCAAGCCCACCGCCAAAGCGACCTGCCGAATTGCCCGATACCGTGCTGTTGGTCAGCGTCACTGAGGCGTTGTTGAAGGCGAGAATTCCGCCGCCAAACAAGGACACCGAATTGCCTGACACCATGCTGTTGGTCAGCGTCACTGAAGCGTTGTTGTCGGCGATGATTCCGCCGCCACCGGTCGCCGAATTTCCCGAAACCCTGCTGTTGGTCAGCGTCACTGAAGCGTTGAAGAAGGCGTCAATTCCGCCGCCACCGCCGTCTGTCGAATTGCCCGACACCGCGCTGTTGGTGAGTGTCAGGAAGGCGCCGGAGGCAGCGAAAATTCCGCCGCCATCGACCGCCGAATTGCCTGACACCGTGCTGTTCGACAACTCCAGACTCGCGTTGTCGCGGACGCGAATTCCGCCGCCCGCACCATCGGGGAATCCACCGCTCGCCAGCCCATTGCGAATCGTCAGCCGGTCAATGGAGACCGCAACGCCTGTTCCTGAAATATCGAACACTCGCGAACTGCTTGCTCCATCAACCGCCAAGTCCGCCGCAACCCGACCTTGAATCCTCACGGATTTGGTGATCGCGATCTGGGTGCCAGTCAGCTCGATCTCCCCCGTCACGGATGAGGCGAACAGGATGGTGTCGTTGGTGCCATAAGTACCTACGGCAACGCAGCCCTCTTGATTGCTTCCCGCGTTGATACTTTCGATCGCCTTGCGTAGGGTGCAGTCAGTCCCACCATCATCGGCATCCGAAGTGACCATGATCGTGGCCGCCTGGACTCCGGATCCCAGCAGCAGACCGGCGATGGCGATCGACAGGACCGTCTTCGAGGGCAAAGCGCGAGGATTGCGGAGGGTCATGATCGGGGCTTTATGTCGCTATTATGACATTACGGAGTATAGCGCCGCCTCGGCTCGCTCGACAACGCAAGCCCCGCTGGACGCGAAAGACCCGCCTCACCGGGGGCCGAGGCCGTGTCGAGCCTGACTCGAGATGACGAGGTTCACGTCCATGATGGGCATGTTGTGTGCGCTTGGGAGCGTCAGAACGGACGCAAGGCGCCCGGTGTCGACGGGATTAGGAAGGACGAGTATGCAGCGGGTCTGGACAGCACCTCATGTGACGCCTGATCGCGACCTCATGGCGCGGCCCAACGGGCGCGATAGACCCCGTCCGGGTCGTGCTCACGGGCCTGCTTGAGCGGATCGAAGCGTCGGCCGCCGCGCGGGTCGGTGCCGCGCCCGGCGATGTAGAGCCAGTTCCCCTGATTGCTGTAGACATCGTCGTCGACCAACTGGGACTCGAACCAGGCCGCCCCCGCACGCCAATCACAGGCAAGATCATGGATCAGTGCGCTGGCGACGATCTGGCGCATGCGGTTGGAGAGATAGCCGGTGGCGGCCAGCTCATGCATGCCGGCATCGATGAGTGCCTCACCCGTGCGGCCCTGACACCAGCGCTCGAAGGCCGCGGGATCATGAGTGGGCGGGGGCAGACTGGAAAGACCGGCGGCCTGATACAGGCGCCGGCCGTGCTTCAGGTGCATGAAACGGAAATGATCGCGCCACAGCAGTTCGAACCAGAGCCAATAGGTCCCCTCGTTGGCGCCCCGCTCGGCTTCGAAGCCGCGGATGGCGGTCATGATCTGGCGGGCGGAGAGTGTACCGATCGCAAGCCAAGGCGAGAGCTTGCTGGACTCATCGATGCCACTGAGACGGTTGCGCGTGGCTTTGTAGTGGTGCGGTAGACCACGCTCGCAATACTGGCGCAGATGCGCCTGCGCCGAGCCTTCTCCGCCGTGCCAGGCAGGCAAGGCATAGGGAAAGGCCGACCTTGGATCGGCGCACGGCCGCGGGGTTTGGGGCGGCGCGGCCGCCAGGGGTCGCTTGGCCAGCCAGTCCATCACCGGGCGACTGGGCCAAGGCGGCAGACGCTCAGGCGCGGGCAGTGGGGCAGCGGGCTGCACACCGGCACGCTCGACGGCTTGGCGGAAGGCGGTAAAGAGATTCGGGGCTTGCTCGGGCGGGAACGGGAGAGCCGCCGGGTCCAGCAGACTGGAGTGCCAATGGCACTCGACCGCGAGGCCAGCGGTGCGCAAGGCCTGGATGCAGGCCTCTTCCTCGGGTGCCGCGATGGCCTCGCAGACCAGACCCGCCGCGCCCAGCTCACGCGCCAATTCGGGCAAGACCGCCTCGGGGCGACCGCTCAGCTCGAGGAGTGTGCTGTCCAGTGCCTCCAAGCGTCGCCTCAGCTCGGCGAGTGCCTGCGCGCGAAAGACCCGCCGGTGCGGCCCCTGGCGCATGAACCCCCAGCGCGTCTCCTCGTCCTGGCGTGGATCATGGACGAACACCGGGAGCAGCCAGCCGAGCTGGGGTCCGAGCCGATCCTCCGACGAGGCCTGGACCCGCGCGATCGCCCGCGTCAGCGCGGGTTGGTCACTCAGACGCAGGTCTTGACGAAACCAGTAGATGAGTCCAGGGGTTTGATTGGGAAGTGTCATGTCTTCGCCCACGATCAGAACGCGGAATATCGGCCTGTTTCGTCAAGAGGATGGGCAGCGTCCAGCGGTGTCCATCAGGCGGTGAGTGCCAGCGATTAGACCTGTGGCCGTCTGCGATGGGTCTGGATGGCCATGATGATGCCGAATCCGATCATCAGGGTCACCATCGAGGTGCCGCCATAGCTGATCAAGGGCAGGGGCACCCCGACGACTGGCAGCAGACCCGTGACCATGCCTGTATTCACCATGACATAGACGAAGAAGACCAGCGTGAGCCCGCCGGCCAAGAGACGTCCGTAGCGATCCTGGGCGCTGACGGTGATCACCAGACCGCGCAGGATGATGAAGAGATAGAGTGCCAGCAAGGCGAGGATGCCGGTGAAGCCGAGCTCTTCGCCGATCACCGCGAAGATGAAGTCGGTATGTCGCTCGGGCAAGAACTCGAGGTGCGACTGGGTGCCGTTCAGCCAGCCCTTGCCATCGACCCCGCCCGAGCCGATGGCGATCATCGATTGGATGATGTGATAACCCGACCCGAGTGGATCGGACCCTGGATTGAGGAAGGTCATGACACGCTCGCGCTGATAGTCGTGCATGCCGATCCAGATCATCGGCGCCAAGGCCGCGACGAGGGCCAGGATGCCCAGGATCATCGACCATCGCATGCCGGCGATGAAGAGCACGAAGGCGCCGGCGCTGGCCACCAAGAGTGCGGTGCCCAAGTCGGGTTGTTTGGCGATGAGCATGACTGGCAACAGGACGAGCACGGCCGAGAGTAGGATCCATGGCCATGTCGGTGGCAAGCGACGTGCGCTGAGCAGCCATGCGATCATCATGGGGACGGCCAGCTTGAGCAGCTCGGAGGGTTGAAAGCGGATGACGCCGAGATCCAGCCAGCGCTGCGCACCCTTGCCCAGATCGCCAACCACCAAGACCGCCACGAGCATCAGGATGCCCACCACATAGAGTGGTGGCGACCAGCCTTGCAGGGCGGTCGGGGGGATCTGGGCAACCGCCAGCATCAAGGTGAAGGCGATCGCGAGTCGAATCAGCTGGCGGATCACCATCTCCGGATCCTGTCCGCTGGCGCTGTAGAGTATGACCAGGCCAAAGGCGCACAGCGCCAACAGGGCGACCAGGAGCGGGGCATCCAGATGCAGCCGCTGCCACAGGCCCACGGGGCTCGGGGAGATCGTCTCGCCGCGCATGACAGGGCCTCCCCTAGTGCTCCTGCGCATCCCCGGATCCAGCCGCGCCGAGATAGGCATCCATGACGCGACGCGCGATCGGGGCGGCCGTCGAGCCGCCCGAGCCGCCATTCTCGACGATCACGGCGATGGCGATGCGGGGCTCTTCCACTGGCGCGAAGGCGATGAACAATGCGTGGTCCTGAAGGTGTTTGGGGATCTTGGCGGCATTGTATCTTTGGTTCTGTCCGAGGCTGAAGACCTGGGATGTCCCGGTCTTGCCGGCGATACGGTAGCTGGTGCTGTGGATGCGGCGGGCGGTGCCGCTCTCGATGACCTTGGCCATGTCGTCGATCAGCTGCTGCCAATGTTGCTCGTCACTCACCGCGATCCTGCTCGAGACCAGTGGCAAGGGCTTGGCCTGGGCCTCGCCGGGGGGCTGTGCCGCGCGCGCCACGCGGGGTTGGATGAGCTGTCCCCGATTGGCGATCGCCGCCGTGGCCGCCGCCAATTGCAGCGGCGTGGCCAGGAAGGAGCCCTGACCGATCCCGACGATCAGGGTCTCGCCAGGATACCAGGCCTCCTTGCGTGCACGCTGTTTCCACTCGCGCGAGGGAAGGAGTCCGCCCAGCTCGTCGGCCACATCGATGCCGGTCACTGAGCCGAACCCGAAATCGGCAAGGCTGCTGGAGAGTCGGTCGATACCCAGTCGATTGGCGAGATCGTAGAAATAGACGTCGCAGGATTGCGCGATGGCCTGTTGGAGATTCTGCGCGCCATGCCCGCCACGACGCCAACAGCGAAAGCGATGCGAATGTCCAGGCAGGCTGAAATATCCGGGGCAGTAGGTGGAGCGTCGCGGGGTGGTCACGCCCGCTTCGAGTCCGGCCAGACCCACGAATGGCTTGATGGTCGAGCCGGGTGGATATTGGCCGCGCACCGCCCGATTGAACAACGGCTTGTCGGGTGAATTGAGCAGCGCGTGATAATCCTTTTGGCTGATCCCCGATACGAAGGGATTCGGATCGAAGCTCGGCGTGCTCACCAGGGCCAAGACCCCTCCACTGCGCGGATCGATCGCGGCCACGGCGCCCCGCTCCGTGCCCAATGCCTCGCGAGCCACCTGCTGCAAGTCGATGTCCAGATAGAGATGCAGATCCGCGCCCGAGACCGGTGGGTGACTCTCCAGTGTCCGCACCACCCGACCACGTGCATTGACCTCGACCTGCTGATACCCGACGCGTCCATGCAGGAGCGACTCGTGGGCCTTCTCGACGCCGCCCTTGCCGATATGCTGGGTGCCTGCGTAATTGCTCTTGTCGATGCGGGCGAGATCCTGCTCGTTGATGCGTCCGACATAGCCGAGCACGTGCGCGGTGTCCTCGCCGTGGGGGTAGGTCCGCACCAGGTCCGCGCGGATCTCCACGCCGGTGAAGCGATGGGCATCGACCGCGAAGCGCGCGACCTCCTCGGGGGTCAGATTGAGTCTGATCGGGACCCCTTGAAAGCGTATCCGTTGCCGCCGTTGGCGCTCGAAGCGGGCACGATCCTGCGGCTCGATCTTGATCAGGCGTCCCAGCTCATCGAGTGTTGCCGCCAGATCAGTCACCTTCTCGATGGTGATCTCCAGTGAGAATGCCGGATGATTGTCCGCCAGCAGGATCCCTTTGGCGTCGAAGATCAGGCCGCGCGCGGGCGACACGGGCTGCACCTTGACACGGTTGTCGCGCGAGAGTACCGAGAAGTGCTCATGACCAGCCAATTGGAGATGCGCCAGGCGCAGCACCACGGCCAGCAGCGCCGTGATCACGATGAACGCCGCGATCAGTGCGCGCGTTCCGACCAGGCGTCCCTCGCGCTTGCGCTCATCGAAGTTGGATTCGAGCATGGCTCAGAGTAGACCCACCCGGTGGCTGAGGTCGTTCAATACGGCCCGCAGCCAGGGCCAGAGCAGGATGCCGATCAGTGTGGGGGCCCAGTAGATCAAGGACGGCAGCGGCTGGCCGGTCGCGCCCAGCACCCACAGATGAATGAGCCGCTCCACCAGCAGCAGTGCCCAGATGAACAGGGTCTGTTGCGACAGCGGAAAGAGACGCGCCCGTTGGTGCAGCTCGACCGTCGCGTAAGCGATCACCGACAGCCCCAAGGCGTGCTGGCCGAGCAATGATCCCGAGATCAGATCGAGCGTCAAACCCGCGGCGAAGGCCGAGAAAACACCGAATCGTGTCGGGGTCATCAAGCACCAATAGAGCGTGACCAAGGCCAGCCACTGCGGCCGGAAGGGCGCGGTCGAGTCGGGCATGGGCAGGATCATGAGCAACAAGGCAAGCACCAGGCTGACCGGGATCAGCCAGGCACCGCGTTGCACGCGATCATTCATGACCGAGCGCCATGGTCGGCGCACCGGCCATGTCCTCTTGCGGGATGCGCGGATTCAGGGTCCAGACCAAGAGGACCTCACGGCTGCGATCGAGTCGCGCGGTCGGCTCGGCGAGCACGGTCATGAATGGATTGTCTGGGTCCTGTCGCGCCAGCTTGACGCGCGCGACCGGATAGCCGGGGGGGAAGCGCTCGCCCATCCCCGAGGTCACCAGCAGATCGCCCTCGCGGATGTCTGCGTTCTTGGGGATGTGGAGCAGATCGAGCTCCTGGCCCACGCCGGTCCCGGCGGCGATGCTGCGCAGCCCGTTGCGATTGACCTCGACGGGGAGCGCGTGATCCGAGTCGGTGATCAAGAGCACGATGGATGAGAATGGATTGGCGCGAATCACCTGGCCCATCACCGCATTGGCGTCGAGCACCGGCTGGCCCACGAACACCCCCGCGCGCGTCCCCTTGTTCACCATCACCTGTTGGCGCGAGGGAGTCAGATCCACCGCCAGGATCTCCGCGATCAAGACGCGCTCACCCAGATTGAGCGAGGAGCCGAGCAGCTCGCGCAGCCGCACGTTTTCCGCCTCCAGCGCATCGAACTGTTGCAAGCGGGCGTTGAGCAGGAGGTTCTGGCGGCTCAGGTCAAGGTTCTGCGCGCGCAGGTGGGCCTCGTTCGTCAGACGCTCCTGGAGCACGCGCACCAGCGCGACGGGTGCGTCCGCGGCCAGATGCAGGGGATGGAGGAGGGCGGACAAGACCGTGCGCACCCGATCCAGATAATCGAAGCGATGGTCGACGATGAGCAGGGCCAATGCGCACATGACCGCAAGGGTCACGCGGATACTTGGGGATGGCCCGGGAAGGAATAGCGGTTTGATGGGGTCGGTCCTCGCGTGCTCACAAGGGCTGGTTGGCTGTGCTCTCGCGTTGCCGACCGCCGGCCTTCAGCCCTGCTCTCGGGTGCTGTCGAGTCGGTGGCACGCTCATCATGGGTGATGAGCGAGCGGCGGGCGTGTCCCGGAGACGTCAGCGCCAGGGATCACTCGGTGGTGAACAGATCGAGCCGACCGGCATCGATCATCTCCAGCGCCTTGCCGCCGCCGCGCGCGACACAGGTCAGCGGATCCTCGGCAAGGACGACCGGCAAGCCGGTCTCGGCCTCGACCAAGCGGTCGATATCGCGCAGCAATGAGCCGCCACCGGTGAGCACGATGCCGCGCTCGGCCACATCCGCGCCCAGCTCGGGCGGGGTCTGCTCCAGTGCCGCCTTCACTGCGCCCACGATCGCCCCCAGTGGCTCCTGGAGGGCCTCGAGGATCTCGTTGCTGTTGAGCTTGAAGCTGCGCGGGATGCCCTCGGCGAGATTGCGTCCGCGGACCTCGATCTCCAACACGTCGTTGCTCGGAAAGGCCGAGCCGATCTGCTGCTTGATGCGCTCGGCGGTCGCCTCGCCGATCAGTGTGCCGTAGTTGCGTCTGACATAGCTGACGATGGCATCGTCGAAGGTATCGCCAGCGACCCGAATCGAGGATGAATAGACGATGCCGTTGAGCGAGATGACCGCGACCTCCGAGGTGCCACCGCCGATGTCGATGACCATGCAGCCACGCGGCTCCTGGACCGGGAGACCGGCGCCGATCGCCGCCGACATGGGCTCCTCGATGAGCAAGACCTCGCGTGCGCCGGCGCCAGCCGCCGACTCCTTGATCGCGCGACGCTCCACCTGGGTGGAGCCTGATGGCACGCAGATGAGCACGCGCGGACTCGGCTGGATCAAGCGGGATTTGTGGATCTTCTGGATGAAGTACTGGAGCATCTTCTCCGTGATGGTGTAATCCGCGATCACGCCATCCTTCAGCGGACGGATCGCCGTGATGCTCTGCGGGGTGCGGCCCAGCATCATCTTGGCCTCCTCGCCCGCGGCGACGACCGACTTGCGTCCGCTCTTGCCCTCCTGATGGATCGCCACGACCGACGGCTCGTTCAGGACGATCCCTTCACCGCGGGAGTAGATGAGTGTGTTGGCGGTGCCGAGATCGATCGAGAGATCGTTGGAGAAGATTCCACGGAGGCTTTTCAGAAACATGGAGTGCGGACCTGGCAGGATTGAGGATGGGATCACTGGGCACCCGCGGGTTTCCTGTTGAGGGAGGCTCCGTTGGGGAATCAGCTCGATATTCGTTTGACTAATCTAGCAATGCACGCGGGGCTCGGCAAGGCGGCTTGCCCGACCCTCGAGCGCCGCCAGGCGTGGCGAGCGGCGCGGTGGCGAGCTGCGCGCGTCTGGAGGCTGTGCTATGGTTAGCGGCTTCATCAGCGAGGAGGTCGATCGGTCATGTCGTTGGATGCCTCGGACATCGAGAAAATCGCCCATCTGGCCCGTCTGGCCATCGCGCCCGAGTCGATCGAGCGCTATGCCGTGGATCTTTCCAACATCCTCGATCTGGTCGCCAGGATGGATGCCATCGATACCACGGGCGTCACGCCCATGGCGCACCCGCTGCACATGAGCCAGCGGCTGCGCGCCGATCGCGTGGTCGACTCGGATCAACGCGAGCTGTTCCAGTCCATCGCCCCCTTGACCGAGGATGGGCTCTATCTGGTCCCCAAGGTCATCGACTGATGCAGAACAAATCCATCGCCCAACTCGCCGCTGACCTGCGGCTGCGCACCTATTCGAGTGTCGAGCTGACGCGTCACTATCTGGAGCGGATCGCGCGGCTCGATCCACGTCTGAACAGCTTCATCAGCGTCGCGTCCGACGCGGCGCTCGCCGCCGCCGAGCGCGCCGACCGCATGATCGCCACGGGCGATGCCGGTCCGCTGGCCGGGATTCCGATCGCGCACAAGGATATCTTCTGCACCGCCGGTCTCAAGACCAGCTGCGGCTCGCGCATGCTCGACAATTTCATCGCGCCCTATGACGCCACCGTGGTCGAGCGGCTCAGCGCGGCCGGGGCGGTGATCCTGGGCAAGACCAACATGGACGAGTTCGCCATGGGTTCGTCGAACGAGACCAGCTACTATGGCCCGGTCAAGAATCCATGGGATCCCACGCGCGTGCCCGGCGGCTCCTCGGGTGGCTCGGCCGCCGCGGTGGCGGCGCGGCTCTGCGCCGCGGCCACCGGCACCGACACCGGCGGCTCGATCCGCCAGCCGGCCGCGCTCTGCGGGATCACCGGACTCAAGCCCACCTACGGACGCTGCTCGCGTTGGGGCATGATCGCCTTCGCCTCATCGCTCGATCAGGCCGGGATCCTGGCCCGCTCGGCGGCGGACGTTGCCTGTCTGCTCGACGAGATGGCCGGTTTCGACCCGCGCGACTCCACCAGTGCCGATGTCCCGGTGCCGGATTACGTGGACGCGCTCGACGATGACATCGCGGGGCTGCGCATCGGTCTGCCCAAGGAGTACTTCGGGTCCGGTCTGGATGATCGAGTGGCCCGCTCGGTGCACGCGGCCATCGCCGAGCTCGAGCGGCTCGGCGCGAGCGTGCGCGAGATCAGCCTACCCAACAGCATGCTCGCCGTGCCCGTCTATTACGTGGTGGCTCCGGCCGAATGCTCCTCCAATCTGGCGCGGTTCGATGGGGTGCGCTACGGCCATCGGTGCGCGCATCCCCAGGATCTCGATGATCTCTACAAGCGCAGCCGCGCCGAGGGCTTCGGCGCCGAGGTGCGGCGGCGCATCATGATCGGGACCTATGTGCTCTCCGCGGGCTATTACGATGCCTACTATCTGAAGGCGCAGAAGATCCGCCATCTGATCGCGGACGATTTCGCGCGTGCCTTCGAGACGGTCGACGTCATCATGGGGCCAACCGCGCCGACCACCGCCTTCGCGCTCGGTGCCAAGCTCGATGACCCGGTCGCCATGTATCTGAACGACATCTACACCATCGCGACCAACCTGGCCGGTTTGCCAGGCATGTCGATCCCGGTCGAGCCGGTCGATGGTCTGCCGGTCGGTCTGCAGCTCATCGGCAATGCGTTCGCCGAGGCCCGTCTGCTCAATGTGGCACACCGCTTCCAGCAGGTCACGCATTGGCATCAGGGCGCGCCCGCGGGGTTCGAGTAACGGCGTGGTCGCCGCTCTGGCGCCTTGGCCGTCGTGCGCGTGTCGCGTGATCGGCATGGCGTCGTCTCAGTGATCTTTCTCCAAGCCCGGGGTCTCCAATAGGGGTGTCGCACACTATGCAATGGGAAACCGTCATCGGTCTCGAGATCCACACCCAGCTCGCCACGCGCTCCAAGATCTTCTCGGGGGCGGCGACCGCCTTCGGTGCCGCGCCCAACAGCCAGGCGTGCGCCATCGATCTGGGTCTGCCCGGCGTGCTGCCGGTCCTGAACGCCGAGGCGGTGCGGCTGGCGGTCCGCTTCGGCAAGGCGATCGGTGCCTCGGTCGCTCACCGCTCGGTCTTCGCGCGCAAGAACTATTTCTATCCCGATCTTCCCAAGGGCTATCAGATCAGCCAGTACGAGCTGCCGATCGTGGGCGAGGGACAGGTTCAGATCGTGCTTGCCGACGGCACCGTCAAATCCATCGGGGTCACCCGCGCGCATCTCGAGGAGGACGCCGGCAAGTCGTTGCACGATGATCGGCTCGGTGGTGGCGGCTACAGCGGGATCGACCTCAACCGTGCCGGCACGCCGCTGTTGGAGATCGTCTCCGAGCCCGACATGCGCTCGCCCCAAGAGGCGGTCGCCTACGCGCGCAAGATCCATCAGCTGGTGCGCTGGATCGGGATCAGCGATGGCAACATGCAGGAAGGCTCATTCCGCATCGACGCCAACGTCTCGATTCGTCCGCATGGTCAGATGCGTTTCGGGACCCGCGCCGAGATCAAGAATATCAATTCGTTCCGCTTTCTGGAGCGGGCGATCCAGTTCGAGGTGGAGCGCCAGATCGAGGTCCTCGAGGGGGGCGGGACCCTGGTGCAGGAGACGCGTCTCTATGACGCCGAGCGCGATGAGACCCGCTCGATGCGCTCCAAGGAAGAGGCGCACGACTATCGCTACTTCCCCGATCCGGATCTGCTGCCGCTGGAGCTGGATGCCGCCTTCATCGTCGATGCGGTCGCCGACCTGCCGGAGCTGCCCGATGTCAAGCGCGAGCGTTTCCATACCCAATATGACCTGGGCGAGTACGATGCCAGCCAATTGACCGCCAGCCGCGAGCTTGCAGACTATTTCGAGACGGTCGCGCGGGCGAGCGGCGAGCCCAAGCTCGCGGCCAACTGGATCAATGGCGAGCTGGCCGCCGCGCTCAACCGCGCCGAGCTCGAGATCGGGCAAAGCCCAGTCAGCGCCGAGCGTCTCGCCGATCTGCTCAAGCGCATCCTGGATGGCACGCTCTCGGGCAAGTTGGCCAAGCAGGTCTTCGAGGCCATGTGGAGCGGCGCGGGCGATGCCGATCAGATCATCGAGGAGCAGGGTCTACGCCAGATCACCGACAGTGGCGCGCTCGAGACCATGATCGCCGCCATCGTCGCCGCCAACCCCGCGCAGGTCGAGCAATACCGCGCCGGCAAGGACAAGGTGTTCGGCTTCTTCGTCGGTCAGGTCATGAAGGAGAGCAAGGGCAAGGCCAACCCCCAACAGGTCAATGCCATCCTCAAGCGCATGCTGGCGCCAAGCGACTGATTGGGCCTCCGACGCAGCGGGCATCAGATGAGACCGCGCTCGGCGAGCGAGGTCCCCTGGCCATCACCGATGATGACATGATCGAGCACCCGCACGTCGATCAGACTCAATGTCTCCTTGAGCCGCTGGGTGATGCGCAGATCCGCCTGGCTCGGTTCGGCCACCCCCGATGGATGGTTGTGCGCGAAGATGACCGCGGCGGCATTGGTCTGCATCACCCGGCGCAGCACCTCGCGCGGGTGAACGCTGGCCCCATCGATGGTGCCGCGAAACAGCTCCTCGTAACAGATGACACGGTGACGATTGTCGAGGAAGAGACAGGCGAAGATCTCATGCGGCAAGCCATAGAGACGCAGCTTGAGAAAGTCGCGCGTCGCCTCTGGGCTGGTCAGGACATCCTGATTGCGCACCCGGTTGAAGAGATAGCGACGGCTCAGCTCGAGCACGGCTTGTAGCTCGGCATACTTGGCGGTGCCCAACCCGCGGCCTCGGCAGAAGCGCCCATGGTCGGCGGCAAGCAGTCCGACCAGACCGTCGAATTCGCTCAGCAGCTCACGGGCGAGATCCACCGCGCTCTTGCCGCGCACACCCGTCCTCAGGAACAGGGCCAGCAACTCGGCATCCGACAGTGCATCGGCCCCACGCGCGAGCAGTTTCTCGCGCGGACGCTCCCCTTCCGGCCAGTCTTTGATCGGCATACATCCTCCTTTCGATCGGTCCCGCCGGCAGACGCGGACGGGCCGACGCACGGTTACCGCGAATCGGTTAAACTCTGTGTCCCTCGCCGCAAGTATTACACGATAAGTAAATGAATCCAAGTCCTCGTCAGCACATCGTGCTCGGTGTCGGCGCCGGTATCTCTGCTTACAAGTCGCTCGACCTGGTCCGGCGGCTGCGCGAGCGCGGTTGGACGGTGCGCGTGGTCATGACCCGCGCGGCAACCGCCTTCATCGCCCCGCTGACCTTCCAGGCCGTCTCGGGACAGCCGGTGCGCAGTGAGCTGCTCGACCCGGCGGGCGAGGCTGGCATGAGTCACATCGAGCTGGCCCGTTGGGCCGAGCGGCTGCTGATCGCCCCGGCGACCGCGGATCTGATGGCACGTCTGGCCGCCGGCCTCGCTGACGACCTCTTGACGACCCTCGCCTTGGCGACCGAGGCCCCCCTGATCCTGGCCCCAGCCATGAATCAGCAGATGTGGCGACATCCGGCGACACAGGACAACCTCGCCCGGCTGCGCGCCCGTGGCGCGCTCATCCTGGGTCCGGCGGAGGGCCACCAGGCCTGCGGCGATGTGGGGCCGGGGCGGATGCTGGAGCCACTGGAGATCGCCGAGGCCGTGACCGGTCTGTCCGCCGCCGCTGTCGCGGAGCCCGTGGGCGCGGGCCCACTCGCTGGCGTGCCGATACTGCTCACCGCGGGCCCGACCCGCGAGCCACTGGATCCAGTCCGCTATCTGGGCAACCGCAGCTCTGGACGGATGGGCTATGCACTGGCGCGCGCGCTGGCCGAGCTCGGCGCCCGCGTGGTGCTGGTGAGCGGACCGAGCGCCCTGTCGCCACCCTCTGGGGTCGAGCTGATCCGGGTGGAGACGGCGCTGCAGATGCATGCCGCCGTGATGGAGCGCGTGCCTGACTGCGCCATCTTCGTCGCGACCGCGGCCGTCGCTGATTATCGGCCCGCCGCCGCAGCCCAGGGCAAGATCAAGAAGGACGCTCAGCAACTGGAGATCAGGCTGGTCCGCAACCCGGACATCCTCGCCGAGGTCGCGGCCCTACCGCGCCCGCCATTCACACTGGGGTTCGCCGCCGAGACCGATCACCTCGAGCGTTATGCACGCGGCAAGCTCATCGACAAGGGCTTGGACATGATCGCGGCCAACCAGGTCGGCGGGACCAGCGGCGGGTTCGAGCACGCGGAGAACGCGCTCCTCATCCTGTGGCGCGATGGTCGCATCGAGCTCCCGATGATGCCGAAGAGCGCGCTGGCCGAGCACTTGGCCCGAATCCTCGCCGAGCGTTATGCCGAGCAGTGTCTCGCCAACCCACCCGCGCACCCCTGAGACTGGATCCATCCGCCATGTCGCATCCACTTGAGGTCAAGATCCTCGACCCCCGACTGGGGCGTGATTTTCCGTTGCCGCAGTATGCGACCAGTGGCTCGGCCGGGCTCGACCTGCGTGCCATGTTGGATGAGCCGCTCGATCTGGCCCCTGGCGATGCGCGGCTGCTGCCGACTGGATTGGCCGTCCACATCGCCGCGCGCAATCTGGCCGGCTTGCTCCTGCCACGCTCCGGTCTGGGTCATCGACATGGCATCGTGCTTGGGAACCTGGTCGGTCTGATCGATTCGGACTATCAAGGGCCGCTCCTCGTCTCCTGCTGGAACCGCGGCACGGCGCCCTTCCGGATCGCCGTCGGGGAGCGGATCGCCCAATTGGTCCTGGTGCCCGTCCTCCAGGCCGAGCTGCGGTTGGTCGATGACTTCGCCGCCTCCACGCGCGGCAGCGGCGGGTTCGGCCACACCGGAAGCACCTGATTCACCCACGCCCCTCGGCGTCCATCCCATCACAGATTCACCCGAGTGAGTTGCTGACATGTCCATCCTCAATGAACGCGCCCACACCATCGCCCGCGTCTTGATCGAGGCGCTGCCCTATATCCGGCGTTTTCGCGGCAAGACCATGGTGATCAAATACGGCGGCAATGCCATGGTCGACGAGGTGTTGAAGCAGGGTTTCGCGCGCGACGTCGTGCTCATGAAGATGGTCGGCATCAATCCGGTCATCGTCCATGGCGGTGGACCACAGATCGGTTCATTGCTCAAGCGTCTCGGCAAGGCGAGCGAGTTCGTCCAGGGCATGCGGGTGACCGACGCCGAGACGATGGATGTGGTCGAAATGGTCCTCGGCGGACTGGTCAACAAAGAGATCGTCAACTTCATCAATCAGCACGGTGGCGCCGCGGTCGGCTTGACCGGGAAGGACGGCGACCTCATCCGGGCGCGCAAGCTCTTGCTCAGACGCGACGCGCCCGAGCTGGCCGTATCCGAGATCATCGATCTCGGGCATGTCGGTGAGGTCGAGAGCATCGACGCCGGGGTCGTGCACATGCTGGTCAAGGGCGACTTCATCCCGGTCATCGCACCCATCGGGGTCGGCGAGGACGGTCGCTCCTACAACATCAACGCCGACCTGGTCGCGGGCAAGATCGCCGAGGTGCTCAAGGCGGAAAAGCTCCTGTTGCTCACCAATACCGCGGGATTGCTCGATGCCACGGGCGAGCTGATCACCGAGCTCGACGCCGGACGGGTCGAGGCCTTGATCAAGGATGGGGTGATCGCCGGTGGCATGCTGCCGAAGGTGCGCTGCGCGCTCGACGCCGTCCATGGCGGGGTCAAATCGGCGCACATCATCGACGGCCGGGTGGAGCATGCCGTCATGCTCGATCTCTTCACCGACGAGGGCGTTGGGACGCTGATCCGCAGCCGCTAGGCGCCATAGCGCGCCCGATAGGCGCGCACCGATTCGGCATGGACAGCGAGCTCGGGCTGTGCATCGAGATAGGTGATGAGATCGTTCAGGCCGACGATGCTCAGGACTGGGATGCCAAAGGTGTCTTGGACCTCGGCGACTGCCGAGCGTCCATCCTGACCGCGCTCCTGACGGTCGAGGGCGATGATGATCCCCGCCGGCGCGGCCCCCGCCTCGCGGATGATCGCGACCGACTCGCGCACCGAGGTCCCGGCGGTGATCACATCATCGATGATGAGCACCCGCCCGGTCAGCGGTGCCCCCACGATGAGACCACCCTCGCCATGGTCCTTGGCCTCCTTGCGATTGAACGCGAACGGGATGTCGCGGCCGAACTCGCTCGCCAAGGCGATGCTGGTCGCCGCGGCCAGCGGGATCCCCTTGTAGGCCGGCCCGAACAGCAGGTCGAATCCGGGGTCGGCGTCCTTGATGCAGTGTGCATAGGCGCGGCTCATCCGAGCCAGACGGACGCCGCTGTTGAAGAGACCGGCGTTGAAGAAATAGGGGCTCCGCCGGCCTGATTTGAGCGTGAAATCACCGAAGCGAAGCGCGCCGATCGCGGCGGCAAAGGCGAGAAAATCCGCTTGATAGTCTTTCATGAGCTGCCTTGACGAACGTCGAGCCGATGCCGACCCTGCACGATGACGGTATCACGAATCGCGGCGATCTGGGTGGCAAACTGGGTGGCGAACCGGGTGAGGATCCGCGACATGGGGGCCGATGCCCAGGGAGTCGGCCCCCTGGAGTCATCCCTGGAAGCGAGAGCGGGTGGCGATGCGCAAACGGCTGAAGCGCGGCGCGCGCATCAGCTCAAGCGGGCAGGGCGTGCCGATGGTGTTATGATCGCGCTGGCTGTCGATCGCCCTTGGCCCGCGCAGGCTGACCGAGGTCGCGGATCGATTGATCGACGACCTGCCACGCACGCGCTCCACTCGTATGATCACCTCCACACTTGGCATCTATCTCACCGCGTTCGTGGTCGGTCTGTTGGGCGGCGTGCACTGTCTGTCGATGTGTGGCGGTCTGGTCGGGACACTGACCATGGGTCTGGGGCCGCGCATCCGCCAAGATCCAGCGCTGATGCTGCCCTATCAGATCCTCTACAACCTGGCGCGCATCGCCGGGTACGCGACCGCCGGGGCGCTGTTCGGAGGTCTCGGCGCGGTCCTGCTCCAGCTTGACGCCTACCAGGTGGTGCAGCGAATCCTCTATGGTGTGGCCGGTGTCGTGATGCTGTTGCTCGGGCTCTATCTGGGTGGCTGGTGGCGCTTGATCGCCGGTCTCGAGCGTCTGGGTGTGCTGCTATGGCGCCGGATCGAGCCGCTGGGTCGGCGTTTCCTGCCGGTGCGCGGCCCCTTGCAGGCGGCGGCGCTCGGCTATCTCTGGGCCTGGATCCCATGCGGTCTGGTCTACAGTGTGCTCATCACGGCGGTGGCGACCGGCAGTCCGGTCAAGGGCGCGCTGGTCATGCTCGCCTTTGGCGTCGGCACACTCCCGAATCTCATCGGCATTGGTCTACTCGCCGGCGCGGCGGCCCGCATCGCCGAGCGGGCTTGGGTCAGACAGGTCGCTGGACTGTTGGTGATGGGCTTCGGCATCCAGGTCTTGTGGGGACTGCTGGCCGAGACACTGTGAGGCCCGCCCGACTCGGCGAGCGGGGCGATCAGGTCGCTGGAGGGCGATCAGTCGGTGAAGAACTGCTCGCGCAGATCGATCCTCATGGGCTCGGTGACACCCGCCGGCTTGACCTGGATCGCGAAGTCGATGACCTGCTGATCCTGGATCGGGAACTGTCCGAGATAGGAGACCGCCTCGCCGACGCGAATCTCGCGCATGCCGATAGGGCTCGCGGGGCCGTCGCCACTGCGCGCGGTCGACTCGACCTGGGCGATGACATGCCGTGGCTGGCCCGGATCCGCGGTCCGCAGGACCGTCACGTTGAGCAGTCCGTTGAGCTTGCTGCGCTGGATGCCATGGGCCTCGGCGATCTTGGGATCGAGAGTCGCGGCGCTGTTGGTGTTGTAATAGATGCTGTATTCGCCCACGACCAGCGGGCTGTCCGCGCCGGCGACCTGGGTGGCGAGGAGCGCGGCGGCGAGCACCAGGGGTTGGGTCCATTGGATACGCATGCTGAAACCTCGTGTGTGAGTGAGAATGAATCGGCACCCGAGCGCCTGCTCATGTCCCAGGCGTGGGCGGCTCGAGCGCGATCGGCACGATTCGGGGATCTTCTATCCTGACCCTCTTGTATCGGGCCTGCTCGCCGCCGATCAAGGTCACCCGCGCAGGCGCGACACCGAAGGCCTCGGCAAGGAAGCGTCGCAAGGCCGCATTCGCCTTGCCCTCGACCGGCGGCGCCTTGATGGCGACCCGGTAATGGTCGCCCCGCGGACCCAGAAAGGCATCCTTCGGCGCGCGCGGTTGCACGCGCAAGGCCAGCTCCAGATCGTCACCGCTCCAGCGATACCAGGACATCGCGTGCTCGCCGTTTCCCGAGACGCCTTCAGAATGGGCTGCCGACCAGCCATTTGAGCGGCGGCACCAGCAGCATCTCCAGCAGCACCAAGCCGATGAGCACCGCCATGGGCGAAAGATCGATCCCTCCGATCGGTTGGATCATGCGCTGTGCTGGGCGCGTGATGGGGTCGGTGAGGCGGGTCAGGAGCGCCACGGCCGGGTTGTATGGGTCTGGATTCACCCAGCTGAGGATGACACGGATCAGGATCGCGAACAGGAAGATGTTGATGAAGAGCTCCACCAGCGCCGGCAGCGACCACAGCAGCGCCCCGAGGAAGGAGACGCCGGCATTCAGCACCAGGACCAGCAGCGCCAGCTCGACTGATTTCAAGAGCCAGGCCAGGACCAGTGCCGAGAGGTCGACCCCCCCATAACCCGGGATCAGCCGACGCAACGGACGCAGGGCCGGCGAGGTCAGCTTGACCACGAATTGCGAGATGGGGTTGTAGAAATCAGCCCGTGCCCACTGGAGCAGGAAACGGATCGCCACCACCAGGATGTAGAGCCCGAACAGGGTCTGGATCAGAAAGACCAGCGGGTTGGTCAGATAGGATGTGCTCATGACTGCTCCGCTAGACTGTGTGAGATCTCCACCGAGCGATCGTGGGCCGCGCGCGATGCCCGTTTCATCAGTGCATGCAGGTCGGCCTTGAGCAGATGCTCGAGCGCGCGCTCGGTGGTGCCGCCCGGCGAGGTCACGCGCTCGCGCAGCCGTCCGGGTGTATCTTCGCTTTCCACCGCCATCTTGGCCGCGCCGAGCGCGGTCTGGATCGTCAGGAGTCGGGCGGTCTCAGGATCGAGCCCGAGGGCGATGCCGGCCTCCTCCAGTGCCTCCATCAAGAGAAAGAAATAGGCTGGTCCACTCCCGGATACCGCGGTCACGGCATCGATCTGAGACTCGGTCTCGACCCAGCGGGTGAGACCGACCGCGCGCAGGATGGTCTCGGCGCGGTTGCGCTCATCCTCGCCGACCTCCGGGCTGGCATGCAGACCGATCGCCCCGGTCTGCACCATGGCCGGCGTGTTGGGCATCGCCCGCACCACCGGCGGGTTCCCGCCCAGCCAACGCTGGATCGCCTGCTCCGGCACCCCGGCCATGACCGAGATCACCAATGGGCGTGTGACCGCGACCGCCGCGGCGATCTCGGTGCAGACCTGCGCCGCGAGTTGGGGCTTGACGCAGAGCACCAGAGTGTCGGCGTCCGTCAGTGCCTCGAGGTTGCTGGCGAAGGTCTGGACACCATAGCGCCCGGCCAGCAGATCGCGACGATCCGGACTGGGATCCGAGACCCGCAGGGTCGCGGGCGTGTAACCGTCGGCGACCAGACCGGCGATCAGACTCGTGGCCATATTGCCGCCACCGATAAAGGCAATCCTGGTAGTTGTCATGTCGACCCCTGCAAAGATGTATGGGCTGATTCCGAGTCAATGTGTATGGATCAGTCAGCGCGGCGCGCTGGATCTGGACTCGCCGCTGATCGGCATGACCAGTGCACCTGGGGACCGATCAGCCGATGTTGCGCGCCCCGAACACCGCCGTGCCGATGCGCACGAGCGTCGCGCCCTCGAGGATCGCCGCCTCCAGATCATCCGACATCCCCATCGAGAGACAGTCGAGCGGGCGCTCGGGCGTGGCCAGCCGGTCGCGCAGAAGCCGCAAGGCGCGAAAGGGAATGCGCTGGGCCGCCTCGCCTTCGACCGGTGCCGGCAAGGTCATCAGACCGCGCACCTGGAGGCCGGGCAGGGCCGCGCAGTGCTCGATCAGCGATTGGACCTGGTCCGGCTCGACCCCGCCCTTGGTGGACTCCCCGCTGAGATTGACCTGGATGCAGACCTGGAGTGCTGGCCAGTCCGCCGGACGCTGCTCGCTCAGTCGTCGCGCATGCTCCGGATCCGCCAATCCGTGGACCCAATGGAAGTGCGTGGCGATGCGTCGCGTCTTGTTGGCCTGCACCTGTCCGATGAAATGCCAGTCGATCTCGGTCAGATCGGCCAGGCGCGGGATCTTGGCGATGGCCTCCTGGACATAGCTCTCGCCAAAGGCACGCTGTCCGGCCGCGTAGGCGGCGCGGATCGCTGCCTCCTCGTGGGTCTTGCTCACCGCCAGCAGTCTGATCTGCTCAGGCGCGCGACCCGCGCGCACGGCGGCGGCACGGATCCGCGCGTGCACCGCGGCTAGACGCCGCGCGATCATTTCATCCTGATCGTCAGTGGGTCCCATCCTGGCCATCTCCCAACAAGGCGCGCAGTTGGCGCAGGGCCTGCCCGCGATGACTGAGCTGGTTCTTGGTCGCTGGGTCCAGCTCGGCCGAGCTACAGCCGTGTGTCGGAACCCAGAAGATCGGGTCATAGCCGAAGCCGTGCACGCCGCGTGGCGCGGTCAGGATCATGCCCTCCCAGGTGCCCTGGCAGATCAGTGGCGTCGGATCCGCGGGATGGCGCAGATAGACCAGAATGCATTGGAAGCGGGCCGTGCGCTCGGACTCGGCGACGCCTTCCAGATCGGCCAACAGCTTCATGAGATTGGCGTGATCGGATGCCCCGATCCCGGCATAGCGTGCCGAATAGATCCCGGGCGCGCCCGCCAGCGCGTCGACCTCCAGTCCAGAATCATCGGCGATCGCGGCCAGACCGCTGTGACGCGCGGCATGGCGAGCCTTGAGGATGGCGTTCTCGACGAAGGTCAGACCGGTCTCCTCCACCTCGGGGACGGCATGATCTTGCTGCGGCACCACCCGGATGCGCGCATCGGCGAGCAGCTGGTTGATCTCCCGGACCTTGCCCGGATTGTTGCTGGCCAGGACGATCGATTCGCCGGCATGTGTGTGTGTCATGGCGTGCTCCTCAACGGGCGTGCAGCGCGTCGCGCTGCGCCCGCTGGATGGCTCGGATACCGGTCTCGCCGAGCGCGAGCAAGGCATCGAGCTCGGCCCGGCTGAAGGGTGCGCCCTCCGCGGTCCCCTGCACCTCGATGAAACGGCCGGTCTCGTCCATCACCAGGTTCATGTCGGTCGCGGCCGTGGCATCCTCGGCATAGTCGAGGTCGAGGACCGCAACCCCCCGAACGATCCCGACCGACACGGCGGCGATCTGGGCGCGCAGCGGGTCGGCCGCAAGCTCGCCGCGGGCCAAGAGTGAATCGATGGCATCGCGCAAGGCCACCCAGGCGCCGCTGATGGCGGCGGTGCGGGTGCCGCCATCGGCTTGCAGGACGTCACAGTCGAGCGTGATGGAGCGCTCGCCGAGTGCCGGCAGATCGACCGCGGCACGCAAGGCGCGCCCGATCAGGCGCTGGATCTCCAGTGTTCGTCCACCCTGCTTGCCGCGTGTGGCCTCGCGGGGGGTGCGCTGATCGGTCGCGCGCGGGAGCATGCCGTACTCGGCCGTCACCCAGCCCTGTCCGCGACCCTTGAGAAAGGGGGGGATCTGTGACTCCACGCTCGCCGTGCAGAGGACGCGCGTCTCGCCAAGCTCGATCAGCACCGAGCCCTCGGCATGGCGCGTGAAGCCGCGTGTCAGGCGGATCGCGCGCAGCTCATCGGGTCGGCGGCGCGATGGCCGGATGGTCGGTTGGTCAGGGGCATCTATCATGGTATCGGGGTGGATGTTGACTCGATCGGCGATTGGATTCGACTGCGCGCGATCCTTCATCTCGCGGCGGCGCGCGCACCCTCGTTCGGTCTGACCGCACGCCTGCGGGGTCACTGGATTCAGTCGCGACGATTACTCCGACTGCTCGATGTGGACTCCTCCGGCGCGGTCATGGACCCGGATGCCAGTGCGTCCAATTGCCGCACCACCTGCCGCTGCAGCACCGCGAGCAGCTCCCCGGCATCCTTGGGACGGGCCTCGATCTCGATCGACATCGCCCAGTCGACCAGCTCGAGCAAGGCATAAGGATACCGGTTTTTCAGTGCGATCGTGGCCGGAATCAACTCGTCCTTGAGCTGGCGCTCGGGCGCGGGCTGGGGGATACGTCCTTCCATGCAGGCTCGAATGCTGGCGCCGACGGCATAGACGTCACTCCAGGGGCCGACTCGTCCGTCCCGTCGATACTGCTCGACCGGTGAATAGCCGCCCGTGATCACCTGTCCGCCGCGCGCCTGGCCATGCGCCAGTAGATGCACTGCGCCCAGATCCAGCAGCAAGGGGCGGCTACCGTGACGCAGATGGATGTTGCCCGGCTTCACGTCGAGATGGACCATGCCGCGACCATGCAGCAGCGCCAAGGCCTCGAGGATCGGCACGAAGACCTCGATGATGAAGGTGGTGCTGATCCGCCCGCGGCGATCCTGCACATAGGTGCCGAGATTGCGTCCTCGCTCGTTCGGCATCACCAGATAGGCCGTCTCGTTGGCGAGAAAGAGATCCAGGACCCGCACGATCGATGGATGCTTCACAGCGGCGAGCGCCTTGACCTCCTGGAAGAAGAGCTTGCGTCCAATCTGCAGATTTTCCGCGAATTTCGGCGCAATCGGCAGCACACGTCCCCGCGCATCGCGCCGGGCGATGAGCTTGGGCATGAACTCCTTGAGCAAGACCTCGTCTCCGCTCTCCGCGTCGATCGCCAGATAGATCAAGCTGAAGCCACCCTGTGCAATCATCTTGTCGATCCGATAGGGACCCAGCTGGGTTCCTGGGGGCAGGCTATCGCGCGCGGCGGCCATGGTCGTGCCTGTCGATCTGCATATGGGTTAGCATACTGGCTCGATCCGATCGGAATCCAGTTGGTGCATCCCCGCCGCGGAGGATTCCGCCACCCGCTTGGGCCGCCGTCAGCGGCCTCCGAGGAAACACCCCATGATCAAGAGTATGACAGCCTTCGCGCGTGAGTCGCGCGCCGCGGATTTCGGTGAGTTGACCTGGGAGCTGCGGGCTGTCAATCACCGCTATCTGGAGCCGCATCTGCGCCTGCCCGAGGAGCTGCGCGTGCTCGAGCCCAATGTTCGTGCTCGCCTGGCCGCTCGGCTTCAGCGCGGCAAGCTCGACTGCGCGCTGCGCTTCGCCCCGGCTGTCGGTCTCGCCGGTAGCCTCAGTGTCAATCGGCCATTCGTCGAGCAGCTGCTGGCCGCTTCCCACGAGATCGGGGCGCTCGTCGGCGGCGGTGCCGAGCCCTCGCCGATCGAGCTGCTGCGTTGGCCAGGCGTGCTGCAGCAGCAGGATCCCGATCTGGATCAGGTGACGGCCGCCGCGTTGGAGCTTCTCGAGCACGCGATCGACACCCTGCTCGCCACTCGCGAGCGCGAGGGCGAACGTCTCGCGGTGCTGCTCGCGGAGCGTTGCGATCGTCTTCAGGACAGCGTCGAGCGGGTCCGTCTCAGACTTCCCCAAGTGATGGAAGGTGTACGCCAGCGTCTGGCCGACCGGCTCTCCGAGCTGCGTGTCGAGCTTGATCCGACCCGTCTGGAGCAGGAGATGGCCTTGATCGCGGCACGCTTGGACGTCGACGAGGAGATGGATCGACTCGCCGCGCATGTGGCTGAGGTTCGCTCAGTGCTCAGGCGTGACGAGCCGGTTGGACGCCGTCTGGATTTTCTGATGCAAGAGCTCAATCGCGAGGCCAACACGCTCGGCTCCAAATCGGCCGATGTCGAGGTCACCCGCGAGGCGGTGGAGATGAAGGTCTTGATCGAGCAGATGCGCGAGCAGGTGCAGAATCTCGAGTAGTCCACCCAGCGGGAGAGGCTGGATGGGGAAACCGATTCAGCCAAGGCCCAAGGCCCAAGGCTCAAGGCTCAAGGCTCAAGGCTCAAGGCCCAAGGCAGAAGGCAGAAGGGAGCGGCGATCTGGTCTGATGCCGCGAGAAGATCCTCACTCGGGGCCTGGAGGCCCCGACTCCTCTGGGCCGAAGGCCCCTCAGGGGAGTCGGGGCG
>RZZN01000263.1 GCA_009929855.1 Gammaproteobacteria bacterium | reverse complement strand
GCCCACTCCCACAGCCACCGATCCCGCCGCGGCAGCAGAACGCCTACCAGCGCACCATAGCGCGCATCGACAAGCTCACCGACCCGGAGAGCTTCGACAACCTGATCTATGTCTTGCAGGACCAGTTCATCGACCTCAAGCGGCTGCAAACACGTATCGATGCGCTGGGCGGGATCATCACCGACCGCACCAACGCCTACCAGGCCGAGGAGCTGTATCACAAGCGGGTGGCGTATCGCACCGATGAGTTTCTTGCCAAAGAGTTGCGCCCCCTGTTGCAGGAGATGAATGAAAAGAAGGTCTCGACCGAGGAGTTCGAGACGTATTTGCATGCACGTCATGCACCCGAGGCCAACAAGAAACTGGCGGAGCGCAACCCGAATCAGGATGAACTGGATGTGATCCAGGACACCCTGCGCATGGTGGTCAATATGCTGTCGCTCGACCTGCAAAACGCGCAAACTGCGGGGACCGCCACCAAGGCCATCGAGCAATCCCTGGCAGCCGCAATCGCAGATCGCGACCTCTGGGACAAGGCGCAACCCTTCAAGGGCACCGAGGAGCAGCGGCTGTCGCTGTCGGGCATGTCGGACGCGGACGCGCAAGCTTACATGGCGGGCCTGGCCCCCGAGGTCCGGGTCAAGATGGAAGACTTGGCGGTGCGCGTCGATGCCATGAACGAAACCACGCTGCAACTCATGGAGCGTTACGACCTGGAAGACCGGGCAACGATCAATGGGTGGCGCGAGACCTACGACTACTACGTCCCGCTGCATCGAGACGAGGCGCACCCCGACACTGTCTCGCATCCCATGGGCCAAGGGTTCCAGGTGCGCGGCCACACCATCCAACAGCGCGTCGGCAGCAACTCAAAGGTCACGAACATCCTGGCGCATATCGCGATGCAGCGCGAGGTGGTACTGACCCGCGGCGAGAAGGGCCGGGTGGCGCAACATCTCTATGCACTGGTCAAGGCCAATCCGCTACCGGGGGTGTGGAGCGTCAACGAAGTTCCGATGTTACGGCGCATCGATCCCAAGACCGGAATCGTCAAAACTTACCCGGATCGCTCGCTGCACGATAAGCCGAACATCTTCGTGGTGCGCGCCGGGGGCAAGGAGCTGTACATCACCTTCAACGAGCACAACCCGCAAGCCATGCGGTTGGCGGCGACGCTGAAGAATCTTGACGGCTCAAGCCTCGATTTTGCGACGCGCAACGCTGCCGTTTACACCCGCTTCATCGCCAAGGTCAATACTCAGTACAACCCGATCTTCGGTTTCGTGAACCTCGCGCGCGATGTTCAAGCGGCAGGCTTGCAGTTGTCGACGACGCCGCTCAGGGGCAAGCAGGGCGCCGTCTTGAAAGGCGTGATTCCCGCCATGCGCGCAATCTGGCGGGTCGAGCGCGCCGAATCCAAGGGCCGCGTGCCGGGGGGGCGACGCGCGCTCAGTGCGTCGCAGCGCAGGTACCAGGACGCCTGGATCCGAATGCAGATGGCGGGCGGCTCAACCGGGTATCGAGACCTCTATACCAGACCCGAAGATCGCACGATCGCTTTGCACCGAGAGATCAAGCGAATGAACTCGGGCATGACCATGCGCGGCCTGCGCGGTCTTTTTGACTGGTTGTCCGACTTCAACGAGACCCTGGAGAACTGCACCCGAGTTGCCGCTTTCGTCGTGGCAAACGAGCAGATGGGCATGAGTGTCGATGCGTCGGCCAGTCTGTCGAAAAACCTCACCGTCAACTTCAACAAAAAAGGGGCCTGGGGGCGCTCGATCAATGCGTGGTTCGTCTTCTTCAACGCTGCGGTGCAGGGCCTGACGCGCATGGGCCAA
>RZZN01000262.1 GCA_009929855.1 Gammaproteobacteria bacterium | reverse complement strand
AAATGTAAAGTTTAAGTTAAAACCTCTACTTGTAACTAAATTGTGTATTTGTTTTGCCTTACTTAAATCATCTCCACTTAATGCAGTATTTTTAAGTAATTGAACACCTTTTAATGAGTTACTTGAACCCCAACTACCTACAATAGGTAGCACTCTTTCATAGGTATCTCCAACAAGTTCTTTAACATAAAACTCAAATTGATTACCGTATGCAAGTTCGTCCGATATATCTAAATCAATATCAAATGTATATGACATATAAATATCGCCATTGATAGTTACAATACCACCTGGATTTAAGTCGCTACAATGTGTTACTACATTATAATACTTTTTACTTGCTTTTACTGAAGGTGTATCGTAGTCCCATTCTCTACCTTCCATAAAGTCAATTTTACCAAAAAACTTATCTCTAAACTCCTCCATAGCAAATACAATTTTGTTGTGAACAAAACTACCTGCAAAGACTAAAAACTCAACAACAGCCGACCAAGAAGAACTTGTAACTCTTTTATCTTGTTCTATGGTTGTTAAGTTAGAAAAGTCCGAAGTTGCAACAAGAACTGAAACAGGGACGTATTGCTTTTTGGTATATTGATAGGTTTCTTCGTTAATAAACTCAAATTGATTTGGGTCGCCTTGACTTGCTTCTTGTGATATAGGTTGATACAAAGGCATACCATCTCTACCCATTAAAAAATCAACATCTTGAGTATTTACGTTAAACTTATCTAAAATATATTTTAAGACATAATCACGTTTTATATTGCTTTTCATGCCTATTTACCTCCTTCTTATTTTGCTCTTAATTTGCCGTATGAATAATAGATTTTGTTTTCACTACTATTTCTATTAACTACATTTACTCTTTCTACATTTCTCGTGTAAAAACCTTTATTGCCGTCTAAACCATGTTTTCGTGCTTCAATTCTTGACAATGTTGCACGATCATTTGCTGATATTCTTCTTTGCAAGTTAAAACCTATTTCACGAAGCGAGTTTCTTTCATAGTTTCTTGCTCTTTCATTTCTAAAATTAATTGTAGGCACACCACTAAAAGTTGTTCTTCCTGTAAGTAAGAATAAATAGGTTTCTGATAGTATTGCATTTACGGTATCATTTTCAATAAAGCCAATATGTCGTTTATTTCTACCCCTACCTTCTTCAAGATAGTTTAAGTAGTAAGCATTGTAATCATTATAAACAATTCTTTTAACTTTAGAACCATTATTTTGAAGCATGATTTGACTTTTTAAATTACCTGTTTCGTATGGTGCTTTCATAACGGCAATATTCCATATAGAATAGCCTAAACCTGTTGTTAATTTGTAAGGTATTTTATCTGTTGCATGAATTGTAAAGTTTGCCATACGCTAAACACCACCTTATAGTAACGCTAAAATCTTTGGTGCGTAAGCATGAGGGTTTTGTAAACCCTTAAATGCTCTAAATTTGTTTTGAGTTGGAATATCATTTGTCATATTGATAACTTTAACGATTTCATAGTAAATACCATCAATTAAAACCCTACCACCTGCATAAAAGTCAATGTGCGTATCATCAGTAAGTAAACGATAACGCTTTTTGCTCATAAAATTACGGTCTAAATACTCAAAAACTTCATGTTCATAACCACTTTTTGTGTAAACATCTTCCGTCCCATCTTTATATCTAAAAGAAATACCCTCATTTTCCCAAAACTCATTCTTATGTTCTTCAACAAAGTTGTTTTCATAAGAAGCCTTTAATTCATCAGGCGAAAGTTCAAAGTAATCAGGGTTTTGTTCTTCAATATCTCTTATCGTTTTTGGTGGATAATATGTCGCACGAAGTGTTTGGTTATGTATTTTTCTAATTAAGTTAATG
>RZZN01000103.1 GCA_009929855.1 Gammaproteobacteria bacterium | reverse complement strand
GACCGCAGGCGCGTCGGAAAGACGATGTAGCCGGGCCGCAGCGGCAGGCGCGGATGGAAGGCTCGGCGCGCCACGTCGATGCCGCCCAGGACGGACTGCGCAAGGAAGCGTCCCATCAAGGCCAAGAGCCCGCCGAGACGCCAGGCGCGCGGCCCGGGGGGCAAGACCCAGAGGCTGACCCAGGTGGCGATCGCCGCGGCCAGGACCGCCATGGCGAGATCGGCGGTGGCCGCGAGGGGATCGAGGTGCAGAGCGACCAGGTCCGGCGCCGACAGGATCAGCCAGATGCCGAAGAACAGGGCCGCACGTCCCAGGATCGGACCGGGCCGGCGCCGCCGCCATCGCCCCTGCGCCTGCCCGGATGCCCCAAGCCCATCGGGACCGGCTCGACCGCAAGCGTTCTGGTCAGCCCCAAGAGCGCGGATGCCACTGAACTGGCTGGAGACAGCGGTGCTCGAGCTTGGCCCATTTTCGAGCAGGGCAGGACCTTCGCCGTCAACCGGCTGCCTGCGCTGGAGCGTCATCGTAGACATGCTCGGATGAGTCGTTCCCCATTGCCAGTGTGAAGCATGAAGTACACCTCTTTCATACCGGCTATGGTCCGGTAGCGGCTGGAGTCAAAGTGAGCTTTCAGCATGAATTTCTGAGCGGTCAGCAACGACTCGCCCCTCCACCATTCCAGGCTGCCGTCAGCGACCACCGAGCCTCGGGCACCGCTGTATTCCATCCCATTGACGTCAGGAACTGTTAGATTTAGGGTTGGAAACACACGTCATACTTAGTTGCCCAGACTCCCAATCACTGGGCAAACGTGCCAGATCTGTCAAACGAAGATCAGGAGCCCGATGAGTTTACGCGACATCACCGCAGGTCAGCAGATCGGTCGAAACATCCATGGTATCACTGTCGAGATGCAGGGGCGGACAGATGAGATCCGTCGGATCGATATGAATTTGGAGCAGAGGATCGCAGCGCGAACCGCCGAGCTGCTTGAGGCGAATGCCGCCTTGCTTGAGGCGAATGCCGCCTTGCATGAGGCGAATACGGCACTGCGCAAGGCGAATGCGGCACTGCGCGAGAGCGATGAGCGCTACCGCATGCTCTACCATAGCCTCGTCGTGCCCATCCTCATCGTCGACCCACAGGGTCGGTTGCTCGACATCAACGCTCGCGCCTGTCGATATTATGGTTATGACCGGGGCTTCTTCCTGACACTGCAACTGAGCGACATCGACGAGTCAGCCCAGACCGAGGAAGCGCCCGCGCGGCTCGCCCTGCTCCAGCAGGGATCATGTGCCTTCGAGACACTGCACCGCGCGGCCAATGGTCGTCTCAGGCATGTCGAGGTCAAGACCACGCCAATCATGCTCGACGGCCGACCAGCCGTGCTGCTCCTCTGCCATGACATCAGTCACCGCAAACAGGCCGAGCAGGAGCTCATGCACATCCGCGCCAACCTCGAGCGTGCGCAGACCATGGCCCGCATCGGCAATTGGACCCTCGACTTCACCACCAATCGGGTCGAATGGTCGCAAGAGACCTATCGGATATTCGGGATCAAGCCCGGCACACTGATCACCCAGGATTTGTTTTTCAGCCATATCCACCCGGCGGACTTTGATCAGATCGAGCGAGGCTGGGAGCTCGCGCTCGCAGGTCATCCTCATTCCGAAAGCACGTTTCGCATCATCGTTGATGGCCAGGTGAAATGGCTGCGCAACATCATCGAAAACAGGTTCGATGAGCATGGCCGCCTCGTGTCGATGTTCGGAACCCAGCAGGACATCACCGAACAGAAGATCAACCAGGAGCGGATCGAATATCTAGCCTTCTACGACGAGTTGACCGGACTCCCCAATCGACACCTGGGTCAAGACTTGCTGACCCAGGCAGTCGCGCGTGCCGAGCAAGCCGGTGAGCGCTTGGCAGTCCTCTTCGTCGATCTGGACCAATTCAAGCATGTCAACGAGATGTACGGACACCAGACAGGCGATCAGTTGCTCAAGGCAGTGTCCGCGCGCCTGAGTCGCGACATACAAGACGCAAGCGTTCTGAGTCGCTCATCGGCCGACGAGCTCATGCTGGTGTTGTCCCAACTGCCCTTGGCCCACCCGCTCGCGCACATCGAACGCACCTGTGAGCGCATCCTGGCGAGCATCGCCGAGTCATTCGACATCGATGGCGAACAAGTCTTCGTCACGGCCTCTATCGGAGTGGCGATCTACCCACAGGATGGCGGAGACGAAGAGACACTGCGCCGTCATGCCGATGCCGCACTCTCGGCGGCCAAGAAAGCCGGACCGCATGCCTATCGATTCTTCGATCCGGGCATGAATGAATCATTGAAGAAGTTCGTGCAAATCCGCAATGAATTGCGCTCCGCGCTGCTGCACGGTGAGCTCCAGCTCAGCTACCAACCACAAGTGGATCTCAACAGCGGCAAGATCACCGGGATCGAGGCCCTGATCCGATGGGATAAGCCCGGGGAGGGTCTGAGGTCACCCGAGACCTTCATCCAGATCGCTGAGGAAAGCCGACTGATCATCCCAATCGGTCGCTGGATCCTGCGCGAAGCCTGCCAGAGAGCGGCCACTTGCCAAGCAATGGGAAGTCAGCGTGTAGTCATGGCCGTGAACATTTCGGCAGCGCAGATCCTGCACGCAGACTTCGAGCAGGACGTATTGAAAGCACTCACCGACAGTGGACTCGCGCCCAACTCCCTCGAGCTGGAGTTGACCGAATCGATGCTGCTCAAGAATCAGCAGTCATTGATCGAGACACTGACTCGCTTGAAGGCGCTCGGGATCCAGCTCTCCATCGACGACTTCGGGACCGGCTACTCGAGTCTCGCCTATCTCAAGCGATTCAAGGTCGACAAGCTCAAGATCGACCGCTCCTTCGTCAGCGGTCTTCAAAACAACGAGGAAGACAGTGCCATCGTTCAGGCAATCATCCAGATCGCTCGCAGTCTGAGCCTACGCACGATCGCAGAGGGCGTCGAATGCCAAGAGATTGCGAATCGACTCAAATTCATGGGATGTGACGAGGCACAAGGCTATCTCTACGCCAAACCCATGCAGGCGATCGAGTTGGAGCAATGGTTGAAGAAACATCGCAAGGAGCGAAAGCCGGGCGCGGATCAATGAGTGAAACCTTGAGGGCGACACTGACTTCGAATCTTTGAGCTTGAATATGACACAAGATGACCAGCCAGATGGAGTCATTTCAAGATTCATGGCGCAATCAATCGTCAAAGATTGCAGAATCGATCTTCAAGAATGCGTCCTTGACGATCACGCGAGGTATCAATTTCCCGCTCTGACCTTTCACCATTAGCACGATCTGTCGGTCATGATTCACACCATAACTCACATGAATGGGTTGGTCATCGCCATAGACATAAAGTCGATCAAATGGCGTATTCATCAGGATCCACTGGGCAACCTCGAGCATACTTTCATCCTCGACCAGGAAATCCGCGGCCGCACCCAAACGTTCGCAAATCGGCTTTCCCAAACGATTGTATTCGTGAGCCGCGTGCTGATCGCGCTTAGGATCGATGCGACCCGGGATCAATTTAGCGAGCTCCGCTGAGCAGAAACCGAAAGTCAGACGGATCATCCCGAAATAGTCGATGACTGGATCCAACACCCTTTCGGCGAGCTCGAAGAGTGCATTATAGCTCTCGTACCGCTTCGGTAAATTGGCAAGCCCCGTCCTCGCCTGAGTCTCACCGCATTCAATCAGTTGTCTGAAGGTGAGAAAGCGGCCACAGGGATCGTCCAGATTCGGTATGGTCTGAGCCCTGACCAGATCGAAACCATTGACCATCCACCGATTCCGCGCCATGCTCTCCAAGAACATGGCCGGCGGGGGACCATAACCACTCAGGTTCAGAAACTCCAACTCCTCCAGTGCCTGATCAAACGCATGCTGCTCGGGATAGTTCGGGAATTCCTCGTTGATATAGCGCGATTTATGGAAAAGGAAGGGCGGCTCATAATCCTCACCATAGACAAAGTAATCGATGTCCAGGTCGCGCAGCTTGATCTTGACCCGCTCGACCATTCGCGGTAAGGGCTGACCCTCGAAATCGTCGTAACGGGTCAGGCTGAGTTTCCCAGATCCGATGTGGATCTTCACCAAGTCGGCATTGTGATAATCACCATAGAGTCGCGCCGCGCATCCGACATAGATTCGTAGGAGCGGTGGGAGTTGCTCGACCAGGCTGACATGCAATTGGAGTGACCGTCCAGGATCCAACCATCCCAAGCCACGCTCGGCGGCGCTCCGGCATGCCTCTTCGATGGCTCTGATATCGGCGATACGAAACAATTGCTCAGTCGCTTGCGACTTTGCTGTCGCATAATCTCCGAAAAAAGCCTTGATGTCACGCTGCAGACCTGCCTCGAGATGACTGTAAGGCTGACGTCGCTCGAACTGTTGCAAAGCAAAATAGACCAGCAAATCGTCAGCCCGCGATGCAGCAGCCTGATCGATTTCGCATCGGTCATGTCGCGCTTCGATGAATCTCAGTGCCTTGAGCAATGAGCCGAAACCATCGATCAGGACCGCCAGGTCATCGACCTCAGACTTGTCGGGTTTGCGTCCAAGGCTCCGATACTGCATCCAGAGTCGGTCCAATGCCTCCTGATAGGCTGCATATTTCTCAGCCACACGATCACGACGTTCATGTTGACTTCGTTGCCGTGGTCGCGGATGAGGAAGCTGCAACCGGTGACGTCGACTGGAATAACGATCGATCAGGAAGCGCTGTTCTGCCTCCTTATCGCGGAAGACATAGAGTACTCCAGGCGCCACCGGGATTGCCTCTTCATTGAGCACCTGCTCGAGAAATTCTTTGATCTCGGATTGGGTATAGTATTTCTGGAAGGTTCCGCGCTGGGTCATGACACCGTCGCGAAAACAGTCGCCTCGCGGATTGTTCTGGTTGGCCAACATCACTGCAACGACCAATAGACGCTCGGCCAAAGACCAGGCACGGGTCAATGCTTGCACACGCTCATCGAAATCCTCGATGACATTGATGACGAAGCCCAGATTGACCAGATCAGCACTTTCGATAGCCTGATCTGGCGCAAAATAAGGATCCCAGCCTGATGACATCAGGCCGTTTTCAAGCAGACCACGAACATCGTCACCACGGCCACAACCATAGTCGAACAGTCGATAGCGTCCATTCAGAAAACCATGGCGAGCAAGGGACTGAATGGGTGCTGAGAAACCATAGCGTACCAATGCGGTCAGATGACGCGCTGCCTCCCAATCCAAACGTCCCGTCGATTCGTCCATCGTCTTGCGGTCGATACTGATGACCGCATCCAGATTCCCGAGAGGCACCAGCGCGTGCCCTTGAAGCTGATAGCCTTTCTCCGCGATCAAGGTCAACCATTGCCGGCGATAACCAATTCGACGCGTATCATCAAAGAGTCCGATAGACTCGCAAGCCGATGTGAGTGCTGCGCATTGCTCCCTTCGAGGATCATCGACCGCAAACATGAGCTCCTTGCGGTGAAGGATTGGAGGATTCAAGGACTCGGCATATGTCCGATAGCTGACTGTGCCCTTCTCGAGATCAACCAGCCAACTCTCTTTTAATGCGGGAAAGGGATCATCATTGAAGTCTGGATAATTCAACAGAGCAACGCTGCGATCATCCTCATCGAAGCGAACAATATTGAACTGGGCTCCACGAGTGACTTTCGATAAGTTCTCCGCCAACGCGACTCGTTCCGCTCTTTTTGTGTCGAGCAGCAACAGAAAGTCGACAAGGACATAGCTACGGCCGGCTACGATTTTGCTCGGGATCAATCCCATGATTGCGACATTCTCAGATGCAAGGAAAGATGCAGCACAACTGACTAGGGCACCTCGAATAACGCGAGGTTTTCAGTGAACCCATCCCTCAAACGATGACCGCGGCCAAATTCGTTGGTGACGCCGCTGCTGGCACTCGGAAAGGTCTTGTTGCGTCGGCCTTCGTGCATCTGTTCGTCCGAGAGTCAGACAGCGAAATGAGGAGAGCGCCATTTGACCAAATCACCGAGGTGCCGGGCTCTTTCGAGGTGCCCTTCACTCAGGCCACCAACTCCTTGATACGTTTGACTGCCTCGGTGATCACATCAACAGCGACATTGATATCGACCGGGGTATGGTAACGATCGAAGCTGACCCGCACTGCACCATACAGTGCATCGCCTTCAAGTCCCATTGCGCGCAGCACGTAGGATGGCTCGACAGTACCCGAGGAGCATGCCGCACCCGACGCCATCGCGATATCGGCGGCGCATTGATTGATCAGTACGTCGCTGCTGATGCCTGGAATGGAAAAGTTGAGGATATAGGGTGACGTCACATCGAGCGCGCCATGAAGATTCAATGACACCCTCGATGAAAGCATCTCAACGAATTGCGCTCTCAGTCGCGTCACCTGTTTCTGATCCTGATCGCGATTCCTCGAGACCAACTCGAGGGCGGCGGCAAGTCCGACGATCTGATGGGTCGGCAGGGTTCCAGGCCGCAAGCCGAACTCCTGCGCACCACCGAAAGTGAGCGGTCGGATCCGCAAGCGGGGGCGATCTCGCACAAACAGACATCCGATCCCCTTGGGTCCATGGATCTTGTGGGCTGACAAGGAGAGCAGGTCGATGGGGATCTGTGAAAGTCCGATGTGAAATTTTCCTGCCGACTGGGCGGCATCGACATGCAGGAGCACACCACGGTCCTCGGCAATCGCTGCAATCTCTGAGAGCGGCTGAATGACACCAGTCTCATTGTTGACATGCATGACCGAGATCAGCAGGGTGTCCGAGCGGATGGCATTGGCGATGTCGGCCGGATCGACGCGACCGTCATGGCGAGGGGCAATCCGCGTCACCTCGAATCCCTCATCATGCAGTGAGTCACAGCATGCAAGTGTCGCTTTGTGTTCGATCTGGGTCGTGATGAGATGACGTCCGTGCTGCGCGTTCGCCAGAGCGACACCGCGCAGGGCGAGATTGATGCTTTCTGTTGCGCCCGAGGTGAAGATGATCTCATCGGCGACGCAGCCAAGCTCGCGAGCGACCGTTGAGCGCGCGCGCTCGATCTGCTCCGCGACCTGTCTTCCTGCCTCATGATGCTGCGAGGACGCGTTGGCGAATCCTCTCGTCCCATCGAGTTGCTCGAACATCACCGCGCAGACCTCAGGCGCGACGCGTGTCGTCGATGCGCTGTCGAGGTAAATCAGTCGGTCTCTTGTCGCCATTTCTGATGCGTTCCATCTGATCGCGCACTCTTCCACTCATCGATCCGGCAAGCGTTCACGAATGGCAATGATGTCGTCGATTTTGTCGAACAGGATGTCGACCAGGGTCGGGTCGAAGTGGCGGCCTCGCTCCTCGGTGAACAATGCCTGGATTTTCTCCAGCGGCCAGGCATCCTTGTAGCAACGGACGCTGCCGACGGCGTCGAAGACGTCCGCCACGGCGGTGATGCGACCGTAGATGTGGATGTCCTCGCCAGCCAGCCCCCGGGGATAGCCCGCGCCATCCCAGCGCTCATGGTGCTCGTGCGCAACGATCGCTGCCGCCTGCAGGATGCGCCGCTTGGAGTTGCGCAGCATCTGATAGCCGATCTCGGCATGCGTGCGCATGATCACCTGCTCCTCCGGGGTATGCCGGCCAGGCTTGTTGAGGATGGCATCTGGGATGGCGATCTTGCCGAGGTCATGCAGCGGCGAGGCGAGCCGCAGCACCTCGGCCTCCTCCGCGCTCATGCCGACCGAGAGTGCGAGCAGCCGCGAGATCTCGGCCACCCGCTTGACATGGTAGCCGGTCTCGCGAGAACGCCGCTCCACCGCCTCTCCCAGCATGTAGACGATCTCGGACTGGGTCTCCTCGATGTCCTTGTGCAGGTGCACGTTCTCGAAGGCGATCGAGACATTGCGGGTGAAGATGTCCACCAGGTACCGATCAAGGGCATCCATGTGCTCGACGCCGTCGACGAGCAGCAGGTTGCGGTGACCGATCCGGTCCTCGAAGTAGCCAACGAACACGCCGTCGGCGAACACATTGCTCCGTTTCTCCTGCGCCTGCTTCAAGAGTGCGAGGCGGTCCTCGTCGAGCAGGTTGTCGATCGGCTTGCCTTCGAGCGTGCGATAGTCACCGGTGCCGGCAATCGCCTGCCAGACCCCGGTCTCCATCTGCGCGGCCAGTCCGCTCAGCTCGCTCTTGCCCGCGAGGTAGAGGACTCCGGGGTGGGCACCGAGCAGGGCGGCGAGTTGCTCGAGCACACAGCCGGCGAAGCGGTCCACCGCGGAGAGCTGGAAGATGTCGGCCGAGGACTCGATCACCCGCACCAACCCCTGCTTGCTGCGCTCGATGGTCTCGATGTCGCGGTAGGCACGCAGACAGGAATAGATGAGTGTGAAGAGTTTGCTGGAGGTGAGCTCGGTTTTCTCTTTGTAATCGTTGATGTCGTAGTCGATGATCACCCGGCGCTCGGGGGCCTGGCCGGGCTGACCAGTGCGCAGCACGATCCGGACGCCCTGGTTGTTGGCCACTTCACGGACGTAACGCGCGACATCCAAGCCGGCGTGATCAGACTCCATCACCACGTCGAGCAAGATCACGGCGGTATCCGGGTGCTGGAGGATGGCCTCGCGGGCATCGGCACCCGAATAGCAGTGGATGAATCTCAGATCCCGGTCATGGAAGCGAATGCCGTTGAGCGCCAGCGTGGTCACCTCATGCATCGCGGGCTCGTCGTCCACGATCATGATCTTCCATGGTGGGCTGGTGGGTGCCCTGGGTGCCGGCTGGTCGTCCTCGTCGGCGAACAGGAGGTTCAGGTCGTCATTGTCGTTGGTCATGACTCTATGTTCTCGGAGCTTGGTGACGCCCTGCCCCGCGGGGGCGCGCCGGGAAGTCGAGCAAGAAGCGGGCACCCTTGCCGGGGCGACTCTCGCAGCGGATGGAGCCCTGGAGGGCCTGGGTCGCCAGGTTGAAGACGATGGGCATGCCGAGACCGCTGCCGCCGGCGTTGCGCTTGGTGGTGAAGAAGGGGTCGAAGATCCGGCGAAGGGTGTGCTCGTCCATGCCCATGCCATCGTCGCTGTAGTCGAGC
>RZZN01000039.1 GCA_009929855.1 Gammaproteobacteria bacterium | reverse complement strand
GCCTTCTTGTAGAGCCCCTTGGGGTCGCGCTGCTCGCAGATCGCGATCGGGGTGTCGACGAAGATCTCGATGAATTCACCCGGACGCAGGGTCTGGCGGACACGGTCGCGGTCGAGCCGATAGGGACTGATGAAGGCGGTCAGCGCGATCAGCCCGGCCTCACTGAAGAGTTGGGCGACCGCGCCGATGCGGCGGATGTTCTCCTGGCGGTCGATGGCCGAGAAGCCGAGACCGAAGCGCTGGGCAAAGTCGGGACCGTGAGTCTCGCGCAACATGCCGGGACCGGCGTTGAGACCATGGCGCACGTTGTCTCCATCGAGCACCGCGCTGTGATGCCCCAAGCCATGAAGCTGATGGTCGAGTGTGTTGGCGATGGTGCTCTTGCCCGATCCGCTGAGACCGGTGAGCCAGATGACACAGCCGCGGTGACCATGCCGCGACTCGCGATGCTCGCGACTGACCCGATGCTCATGCCAGGTGACGTTGGTGTCGGTGTCTGGGTGGATCTGGGTGGCTCCAGATGGCGATGCGTGGCTGGCGGTCATCGGCTGATTCCATCTCTAAAGGGGTCATGGTGATCATACCCGGACGGGCATGAATGGGTGGGAGATCGGCATCTTACCATCATCCCGGCGGCGCTCGACCAAGGCCGCGGTCCGTGCGTGTCCCAGCGACCGGCCCATCGCCACGACCCAGTCGCGCGGGTCATCCCTCACCCCGCATGCGCGATCGCCCATCACCTGAGCCGACCTGAAAAACCCAAAACCATCGTGCAACGCGGATAGAATAGGCCAGGACTCAAGTCGGGACACACATGACGATGCTGGTGATCGAAAACCTCAGCAAGGGGTTCGGGGACGCGCTGGAGCGACCATTGTTCGAGCGGGTGTCGCTGCGGCTCGAGCCCGGCGAATCGGTCGCCATCATGGGCGAGTCGGGTGTGGGCAAGTCCACCCTGCTCAATTGCATCGCCGGTCTGGAGTCGGTCGATGGCGGACGGATTCGGATCGGCACGACCGAGCTGACTGGCTTGAGCGAGGATGCGCGCGCCGAATTCCGCCGCCGCGCGCTCGGCTTCGTCTTCCAAGCCTTCCACATCCTGCCCCACCTGACCCTTGCACAGAACGTCGCCCTCCCGCTCTGGCTGCTCGAGCGCGACGAGACCAGTGCCGATCGACGCGCCCGTGCCATGCTCGCGCGGGTGGGGCTGGAGCGGCGCGGCGACGATTGGCCCCGGCATCTGTCCGGCGGTGAGATGCAGCGCGTGGCGATCGCCCGCGCGCTGGTCCATGATCCTCAGTTGGTGCTCTGTGACGAGCCCACCGGCAACCTCGACCCAGAGCGCGCCGCGAGCGTCCTGGAGCTCTTGTTCGAAGGCATCCAGGACGCCGGCGCCATCGGCATCCTGGTCACCCACTCGCACAAGGCGGCGGCCTATGCCGATCAGGTGCTGCGTCTGACCCGCGCGGGCCTGGTCGCCGCGCATGACGCGTGGCCGATCGACCCCAGCGCGCCAACCGAGCCATGAGCGCGGCACTGCGACACCTGTTTCTGGCGAGCCTGCGCCAGCGTCCCTTGGCCACCGGCTTGACCCTGTTCGCCATCGCGCTCGGGGTGGCGCTCGGGCTGGCCGTGCAGCTCATCCATCGCGCGGCGCTCGATGAGTTCGGACGTGGGATCAGACTCGTGAGCGGCACCGCCGATCTCCAGGTGGTGGGACCCAGGGCCGGCTTCGACGACGCACTCTATCTGGCGCTGGCGCAACATCCCGAGGTGGCCGAGGCCAGTCCGGTGCTCGAGATCGAGGCCCGTCTACCCGGTCGCGCGGAGACGCTGCGCATCCTCGGGATCGATCTCTTCCAGGTGGGCGCGCTCACCCCATCCTTGCTGCCGCTGGTCGGTCAACCCGTGGACGCGACCGCCGACATGCCCACGTCGACGGGTACCGACACCTTGGACCGACTCGCCGCGCTGCGACCCGACGCACTCTTCCTGAGTCCAGCGGCGGCGACCCGACTGGATCTGGCGGTCGATGCTGAGATCCTGGTCCAGGTCGGTCTGCGCGAGGAGCGGCTGCGCATCCGTGGCACGGTGCCGGGGGCAGGCGTGGGTCAGGTCATCGCGGTGATGGACATCGCCGGTGCGCAGCAAGTCTTCGAGCGCCTTGGACGTCTGACGCGCATCGATCTGCGGCTGGCGCCAGGTCGCGATCGCGAGGCGGCACAACGCCAACTGACCGCCATGCTCCCGCCCGGGATCACGGTCTTGACCCCGGCCGACAGCGAGGCGGAGGTACTCGGACTCTCACGCGCCTATCGGGTCAACTTGACCATGCTGGCTGGGATCGCGCTCCTGACCGGTGGCTTCCTGGTGTTCTCCGCTCAGTTGCTGGCAGTGGTGCGACGCCGCCAGGAGTTTGCGCTGCTGCGCGCACTCGGACTCGACCGCCGCGCGCTCAGGCGTGGCCTGCTCGCCGAGGGCGCCGCGCTGGGGATCGGCGGCGGTCTGATCGGGGTGGTACTCGCCTATCTGTTGACCGCGCTCGCCTTCGACCTGATCGGTGGCGACCTGGGCGCGGGCTTCTTCGCCGGTCTGGCGCCACGGCTGCGCCTGGAGCCCGGCCTGACCGCCATTTATCTGGGGCTCGGCCTATTGGCTGGAGTGGCTGGCGCCTGGATTCCAGCGCGCGAGGCAGCGCGGATGAGCCCGGCGCGCGGTCTGCGCGCGGGTGACGAGGCCGAGGTCTATCAGGCGCGACCCCGCTGGGGCGCCACCTTGATGCTGCTCGCGCTCGCCGCCCTGCTCGCCGTGCTCCCGTCGATCGCCGAGATCCCGGTCTTCGGCTATCTCGCGGTCATGCTCATCCTGGCCGGCGCTGTACTGGCCCTGCCGGGCACCACGCCCTGGGCCATGCGTCTGTTGGATCCCGGTCGCTGGGTGCTCTGGCGTCTGGCCCGTGCGCGACTCGCCGCCGCGCCCGGCCAGGCCGTGGTCGCGGGCGCCGGGGTGGTGGCCAGCGTGGCCCTGGCGGTCTCCATGGTGATCATGGTCGCTTCCTTCCGTGATTCGCTCGATGACTGGCTGGGCAGTATGCTGCCTGCCGACATCTATCTGCGCGCCTCGGCCGCGAGCGCGAGTGGAGCACTCGATCCGGACGCGGTGACACGGGTCGCGGCCCTGCCCGGGGTGGTCGCGGTGCGCCCGGTGCGCTTCGAGGATCTGCGACTCGCGGCGGGACGCGAGCCGATCACGCTGATCGCCCGTCCGGTGCGCGGCACCTCTGGACTCCCGCTGGTCGCGGGCAGGCTGAGCGACTCGGCCGGGCCGCGCGCAAGCGCGCCGGCATGGATCTCGGAGGCGCTGGCCGATCGACTGGGCCTGGAGGTTGGCGAGTCGATCGCGTTGCCACTGGGCAGTGTATCGCACGACTTCCAGATCCTGGGCATCTGGCGCGACTATGCGCGCCAACAGGGCGCGGTCGTGATCGAGCTTGACGATTTCCGTGCACTGACCGGTGACTCCCTCACCAACGATCTGGGCCTGTTCCTGGCCCCTGGCCACGATGTGACCGAGGTGATGGAGACGATCCGCGCCACGCTGGGTGAACGGGTCAGCGAGATGATCCTGCCCAGTGAGCTGCGCGCCATGATCCTCGAGGTCTTCGACCGCACCTTCTTGGTCACCTATCTGATGTTGGCCGTGGCCGTTCTGATCGGACTCTTCGGCGTGACCACCACCTTCGCCGCATTGGCCAGCAGTCGCCGCAAGGAACTGGGAATCCTGCGTCATCTGGGGCTGCGCCGCGGCCAGATCGGCACCCTGCTGGCCGCGGAGGCGGCGCTGATCGCCGCCGTCGGGGTCGCGATCGGCCTGGCCGCCGGCGGGGCGATCGCGGTGGTGCTGATCGCGGTGATCAACCCACAGAGCTTTCACTGGAGCATGGAGATGCGTGTACCTGCTGGCACCCTGGCACTCTTTGGTCTCATCCTGATCCTGCTCGCCGCCCTGGCCGCGCGGCTGGCCGGCGGTCAGGCGATGCGACAAGACGCCGTGACTGCGGTGCGCGAGGATTGGTGAGCACTCGGACCGATCGGACACCACCACGGCGCGCCGCACGACCCGCGGACGGCAAGCCAACCGACCCACTCACCCTGTTGGAGCCCATCCAGTCATGAGACCTCAGCCGCCGAAGACCCTCTTTGGCCAGACCTGGATCCGGTCGCTCTCTGGTCTGGCGCTCGCCCTGATCCTGGCCATACCCGGTCCCGCGCGCGTCGAGGATGGATTCGCCCCGGTGACCCCAGGGCGCGCATTGGTCTTTCCCGAGGACACGGGCGCTCATCCAGACTATCGCACCGAGTGGTGGTACATCACTGGCTGGTTGACCGATGAGACGGGACAAGCGCACGGCTTCCAGATCACCTTCTTCCGCATCGGGACTGGGATCGGGGCCGACAACCCAAGCCGATTCGCACCGCGCCAGCTCATCCTGGCCCATGCCGCGATCGCCGATCCGCGGCGCGGGCGACTGCTGCATGCCGAGCGCGCCGCGCGAGCGGTCGCGCCCTTGGCTGGGGCGATGCCAGGACGTACGCGCGCCTGGATCGGCGATTGGGAGCTCGTCTTGACCGACGAGCAGGGTGGCGACCGCTATCGTGCCTGGATCGATGCACCCGGGATCGGACTCGATCTCGTCCTGGTCGCGCCCCAGGCACCAGTGCTCAACGGGCGCGAGGGATTCAGCCAGAAGACACCCGACCCGCTCAACGCGAGCCATTACTACAGTCGCCCCCAGTTGGCGGTGAGCGGACAGATGCGAATCGACGAGCAGGTGCGCCCCGTCAGTGGACACGCATGGCTCGACCATGAATGGTCCAGCGAGATCATGCCGCCGGAGGCGCAAGGCTGGGACTGGATCGGGATCAACCTGCACGACGGTGGCTCACTGATGGCCTTCCAAATGCGCCGCGCCGACGGCCGCGCACTCTGGACGTCCGCGACACTGGGACGCGGCGGCGAGACGCCCCGTGCACTCGCACCCGATCAAGTGCGCTTCACCGCGGGACGACAGTGGCAATCACCTCGCACCGGCGCGCGCTATCCGGTCGAATGGACACTGGCGATCGACGGACGCACACTGCGTCTCGTGCCACTCATGGATGACCAAGAGCTCGACGGGCGCCGCTCGACCGGCGTCGTCTACTGGGAGGGCGCGGTCAAGGTCCATGAGGGCGACCACGAAATCGGCCGCGGATATCTCGAGATGACCGGCTATTGGCGGCGTCCCGAGGGCCTCTAGGATCCACCAGGACGCGCATCCCTCCTCGAGTCTCGGTGACCACCCGCCAAGTCTGGCTCAACCCGCTCAGAATCCACGCGAAAATCGCCGCGCCTTGGGTATAATAGGCTGTATTAGCATTCATCGATATTCGAAGGAGAACACCGATGCCAACCTATGACTATCGCTGTGAGGCCAACGATCGAGTGATCGAGGTCAGTCACCGCATGAGCGAGACGCTCACCAGTTGGGGTGAGCTCTGTGAGCGTCTGGGCATGGATCCGGGCGAGACCCCGGCGAGCGCGCCGGTGCACAAGCTCGCCACCGGGGGTAATGTGATCTCGAGCCGCACGCTCGGCAGTGGCTCCGCCCCGGCCTGCTCGACCGGCGCCTGCTGCCCTGGCGGCATGTGCGGGCTCAACTGATCCAGACCGCCCGCGGGGACAGACCGTCACCGCGGGCAAGCCATTGATTCGCGACGCCCCACCCGCCAAGCCACCACCATCGGTGGCGCTCGGTCAACCCAGGACGACCTCCACCGCGAGCACTTGACCCGAGCGCTGGACCCGCAAGCGCACACGCTCACCGACGCGATACGCGTCGAGCATATCGAGCAGCTCGGGAACCGACTGGACCGGCTGATCATTCACGGCCTGGATCACATCGGCCTCGATCAGACTGCCCTCGCGCGAGATGACCGCCGAGCGCAGCCCGGCACGCGCGGCTGGCGAGCCGTCCTGGACCTTGAGGATGAGGACACCGGTCACGCCGAGGGTTGCGGTCAGGCGCGCGTTGAGATCCCGGTCAGTCACGATGCCGAGCACCGGGCGCACATAACGGCCATGCGCGATCAGGCGTGGCACGACACGATTGATGGTGTCGACCGGCACGGCGAAACCGATCCCGGCAAAATTGCCCGAGGTGCTGAAGATCGCCGTATTCATCCCAATCACCCGTCCGGCGCTATCGATCAATGGACCGCCCGAGTTGCCGGGGTTGATCGCCGCATCGGTCTGGATCAGATGCTCGATGGTGCGACCATCCTCGGATGGGATGCTGCGATCGAGCGCCGAGATCACGCCGGCGGTCAGCGAATAGTCCAGACCGAACGGGTTGCCGATCGCGAAGACCTTCTGCCCGACCTTCAGGTCATGACTGGAACCGATCGGCACCGGCGGTGGACCACCGAGCGGGGTGGCGATGCGCAGCACGGCGATGTCATGTTCTGGGCTGACACCGATCAGTGATGCCTCGTAGACGCGCTGATTGGGTAGCCGAACATAGGCCGCCTGAGCGTCCGCGATGACATGGTAATTGGTCACGACGTGTCCTTGACGATCCCACATGAAGCCGGTTCCGGTTCCCCGCGGCACCTCCATGAGGTTGCGTGAGAGCAGATCGAGCACGCGTCCTGACGTGGTGAGATAGACCACGGATGGACTGACCGACTCGAAGATCGCGATGGTCGACTGTTCATCGGCGGCCAACTCGCCGCGCGCCTGAACCACCCGGGGCTCGGCTCGATACTGGATCAAAAGGTCTGGAATCCAGAGTCGACCCGCCAGCGCCAGCAGGAAGAAGATCACGAACCAGAAGAGGAAGCGACTGAGTGCGAAGGCGTGCATAAAGGGTGCGAGCGTCAGTTGATCGATTCGAATGTGAGCACAACCAGAGCAGGCGAGGATGGCGGCTCCGCTCAGGGCTCGAGCGGATCCAGATCATCCGGCAGAATGGGCCAAGCCGTGAGGACCGCCTGGACCAGGGTGGCCAGTGGGATGGCGAAAAAGATGCCCCAGAAGCCCCAGATCCCGCCGAACACGAGGATCGCCACGATGATGGCGACCGGATGCAGATTCACGACCTCGGAGAACAGCAGAGGCACGAGGACGTTGCCGTCCAGGACTTGGATCACGAAATAGGCCACCGCCAGCCAGATGAAGATCGGAGCCGATCCCCATTGAAACCAACCGACGAGCAGCACGGGCAGGGTCACCAGGGTTGCGCCGACGTACGGGATGATGACCGACAAACCAACCAGCAAGGACAAGAGCATCGCGTAGTTGAGCCCGAAGGCCGAGAACACGGCAAAGCTGACCAACCAGATGATCAAGATCTCCCAAACCTTGCCGCGGACATAGTTGGAGATCTGGCGATCGACATCGGTCCAGATGTGATGTGCGATGCCACGATGTCTCGGTAGATAACGCCGGAACCAATTCAAGATCAGCGCCTTGTCCTTCATGAAGAAGAACACCAGCACCGGAATCAGCACCAGATAGACGATCACGGTGATGATGCCGAGCACGCTGGCGAGCGACCAGGACAGGATGCGCTGGCCGAACTGCAGGGTCTCCGCGCGAATGACGTCGATCAGCGCGCGGACCTGAGCCTCGGTCAGCAGCTCGGGATAGTGGTCCGGAAGATCGAGGAGCACGGTGGTCGCCGCCGAGATCATGGAGGGCAGCTGTTGCACCAGGTCGGTGACCTGCCGCGACACCAGCGGCATCACCCCGAGCAGCACCAGCACGACGAAGGCCAGAAAGACGAGATAGACCAGGATCACACTCGCCAAGCGTGGCCACCCCAGGCGCTCGAGGCGTCCGACCAGGCCCTCGAGCAGATAGGCGATGACGATGCTGGCCAGCGCGGGCAACAGCATGTTCCCCATGGTCACGACCACGACGAACAGGATCAGCAGCAGCAGGGCCAGAACGACGATCTGCGGATCGGAGAAATGGCGCCGAAACCAATTGGCAACGATCTTCATGCGAGCCGGCCTCAGCCAGTCACGGGGTGTCTGGCGCGGTACTCCTGATAATGGCGCTCGAACAGACCCTCCAACTCGTCGATGATCTCGGCGGCCGCGCGGCCCTGGAGGACATGCGAGGACATCAGGGCCGAGGTCTCATGGAGCATGGCACCACGATCGAGCATGTCATAGGTCTTGGACAGACGCCGGATGGCCGCGATGACCGACTCCTCGGCCGGACGGGGCAGCGGCACCGGCTCACGTGGCCGGGTCGGCATGCCTTGAGCATGCCCGCGCTCGTGCAAAAAGGCCGCGAAGGCCAGCAGGGTCTCCTGCTGGGTCGCGTCGAGCGCCCGAAACAGACGCATGAGCCGGCGCTCGGTCGCCGACCCCACCGCGGGTCCCATCATGATCGCGAACCTCGCGTGCATGAGATCCCGCCCGTTGCCGCGGGCACGCGGTGCGGCGCCATCGGCGAGGGCGCGCTCGGGGGCCTCATGTGCTTGGGAGTCACCAGCATCGACAGGGTGGTCATCGGCTGACTCAGCCAGGATGGGCAAGACAGTAGGCGCGCGCGAATTCGAGCAGCTCCTCCATCACGCGCAGACGAAACTTCTGTTTTTGATGGACGAATGAGAAAGGTCGATCGAGTGGTGGATCGAGCCGCAGCGCAATCAGTGTCCCCAGCTTCAACTCCTTTTGAATGGTGGCGCCAGAGACCACCGAGACCCCCATGCCAGCCTCGACGGCGCCCTTGACGGCCTCGGGGCTGCCCAGCTCCATCGCGACCCTCAGGACGGACTGGCAGTCCTGCTGCACGTTCAAATAGTCGTTGATGACCTCGCGGGTCCCCGAGCCCTCTTCCCGGCAGATGAAGGGGTATTGGAGCAGCTGATCGAGTGTCACTTGCTCGAGGCTCCCCAGTGGATGACCCGGCGGGACGATCGCGAACAGCTGATCCCGCTTGCACGGGACCACGACCAGAGTCTTGTTGTTGACTGGAGCTTCCACGACACCGAGATCGATGGCATTGTTTTCGACCATCGACACGATGCCGTCGGTGTTGGAGACCTTCAGATGGATGGTGACATCGGGATAGCGCTCCCTGAAGTCACCGAGCAGTGTCGGCAGCATGTACTCGGCAATGGTCGTGCTGGCGCCGATGGCCAGCGCACCACTGATCTCGCCAGTGACCTCGCGCACCGCGTTCTCCATCTCGGCATAGAGCTCGAAGATGCGATCGGCCGAGGCATAGACCCTCTGGCCAGCCTCGGTGAGACTGATGCGGTTGTGGGTCCGATCGAACAGACGCGTATTGAAGTGCTCCTCGAGCTGGCGGACCTGAAAGGTGACCGCCGGCTGAGTCATGTGCAGCACCTCGGCCGCCTTGGTGAAGCTGAGCAGCCGAGCGACCGTATGGAACACTTGCAGTCTACGATCAGGCATCCGAGACACGATGGTGACAACCGCCAATGGATTGCTTATATCACATCACCGAAGGATCGGATACTCTTGCCCCGCCTCGCTCCCGCGCGGACGCGAATCCTTGGGGGACCGGCGGTCGTCAGCAGGTCGAACGGTGGATCACGCGTTTATCCGCGAATCGAGCGGTGGACACATGATGATATAGATTATGGAGATCGAAGATGAGATGTAGACGTCATGGCAATCATTTGTCCAGGGTGCTGTCGACGCTCGCGCTTGCACCGACCCTCATGGCCGCCGGTGCGGTCGGTGCCGCGGGCTTTTCGCTGCCCGAATCATCGACCGCGGGCATCGGGTTGGCGAACGCACTGGTGGCCGACCCCAACGAACGCGGCGCCTTCAGCTACAACCCCGCGGCAATGGGCTTTCACCAGACCTCCAGTCTCGCGCTGGGGACCATCTTGATCGGACCGAGCTTCAGTGTTCGGACCGACTCGGGCAATCACGATAGTCAAGGCGCCGAGTGGTTGGCGGGCCCGATGATCCAGGCGGCGCTGCGCTTGAACGACGATTGGCGCGTCGGCCTCGGCATCAGCGCGCCATTTGGACTGGAGACCCGCTGGACCGACGGCACCTTTCCCGCGGTCAGCGGCACCGCCCACGTGCCAGGCTTGCCCCCATCGCTCAATCCCAACGTCCCCAAGGGGCACCCAACCGCCAGTAAGCTCGAGATCCTCGATATCGCGCCCAGCCTGGCCTACCGTGTCTCCGATGATCTGAGTGTCGCCGCGGGGCTCGACGTCTATTGGGCCAAGCATGCCCAACTCGATTCGACCGCCAACCGCATGAGCGGCGATGGCACGGGTCTGGGCTTCAACCTCGGCGTCCTCTATCGCCTGGGTGACTGGAGCTTTGGCGCCGCCTATCGATCGAGCGCCGACATCAGCATCGATGGTCCCTATCAGCCATTGAGTCCAACCCTGGTCGCGATCAAGCGGCTGCCGCCCGCGCAGGACGCCGAGGTGGACATCGAGCTGCCATGGCGTTTTCAGCTCGGTGCACGCTACCAGGTCACGGAGCAGCTGGCCGTCGAGCTCGACTGGGCACGGACCGGCTGGAGCACCTTTGACACCTTGGAGATCAGGGGCAACAACACCGACGAGCTCATCTTCCGCGATCAGAATCGCTGGAGCGACAGCAATGCCTACCGCATCGGCGCCACTTATCAGATCCGCCCGGCGACCCGGCTACGCTTTGGCTATGCCTACGACCAGACCGGTCAGGACGATGCCCACTTCAGTCCACGGGTGCCAGACAGCGATCGTCAACTGCTCAGCGCAGGCTTGGCGCAATCGCTCGGCAATGGCTACAGTCTAGAGCTCGGCTATATGTATGTCGTCGCCGATGATCGTCGAATCAAGAGCGCGACCCCCTATACTGGCGGTCCGATCAATGGAACAAGCGCCGTCGACGGCGACTATCAGATGCATGCGCATCTGATCGGCATCGAGATCAACAAGGTCTTCGAATAGGGCTCATGACCCCACGGCGCGGATGACAGCGCCAAACGGCACACCGCCCCAAGCGGGGCGGTGTCTCGTGCATCGCAGTGGGCGCGGAGCGATCCGCGCGCGCTGCGGGAAGTGGGATGGAGTGGGTCAGATATAGAGACAGATGTCGCTTTCCCCAGCAAACTCGAAGAAGGCCGCGGCACCAGCATACTCCACGCCATCGATGAATTCGGATGGATTCAGATCGAACAGATCGACGGTCATTTGACAGGCAATCAGTTTCACCTCGGCCTCCTGACAGAGCTCGCGCAGCTCCTCGATGCTGGCCACGCCCTTGTCCTTCATCTTCTTTTTCATCATGGCCGTCATCACGGACTGCATCCCGGGCAAGGCCATACCCAGGACGGGGAACCACTTGTCCATCCCCATCGGCATGGGCATGCCAGGATTGCCAAGCGGGGTGACCTCCAGTGACAGATCCCTTTTCAGCAGTTGCAGACCATAGAAGGTGAAGAAGATCTGGGTCTCGTATCCGAGCGCGGACGCGGTGGAAGCAAGGATGAAAGGGGGATACGCCCAGTCGAGCGAGCCCTTGGTGGCGATGATGGCAAGTTTCTTTTGTTCCACTGGATCCTCCTCGCGGTTGATATGGCACGCGACAACGGTCGGTTATAGTGCGAGCCGACTGATCAGGACTTCTTGATCAGAAAGTGGAATTTGCCCCCTTCTTCCTTGGACTCCATCAACTCGTTGCCAGTCTGCTTGGCGAAGGCATCGAAATCCTTGACCGAGCCTGGATCGGTGGCGATGACATGGAGCACTTGTCCGGAGGACATCGCGTTGAGTGTCTTCTTCGCGCGCAGGATCGGCAGTGGGCAGTTCAGGCCGCTCGCATCGAGCTCTTGATCGAAAGTTGACATGCAGTATCTCCCGTCGAACGCTGTTTTAGAATATCAGTAAACACAAGAGCGCGGAGTTATAGGCGAAATGGCCACAAAAGGCAAGGCGCCATCCGCGCGGCGAGTCATGCATCACACGCTCACCGTCGTGTCGGCACGGACACCCGCCGCGCATCACACGATCGGATAGCCGTGCCGCGCCCAGGCGATGATCCCGCCGCGCAGATTGATCACCCGATCATAGCCTTGCTGCATCAAGTAGGCACAGGCCTGATAGGAGCGCGCGCCGCTGCGGCAGTAGAGCACCAGGTCGCGGTCCTTGGGAAGCTCGCTCATGCGCAGTGGGATCATGTGCATGGGCAACCGCAAGGCCTCGGGGATCGCGCCCTGGGCGATCTCGGCGGGGGTTCGAATATCCACGAGCAGCAGATCCTCGCCACTGGCGACACGCTGTTGCAATGATTCTGAATCGATCTCGTTGATCACGTCGTCGTTCTACCACAAACCTAAGTATTTAAGTATATTAAGGACTTTTCACGACCAACTCAATGACCCCGGTGGGGTCAAGACCGCGGGGACGAGGATGGAATTCCTACCGATCTTTCTCGATATCAAGGGGCAACCCTGCCTGGTGGTCGGCGGTGGCACCACCGCGGAGCGCAAGGTCGGCAGTCTGCTGCGCGCTGGGGCCGCGGTGCGCGTCGTCTCTCCCACGCTGACCGCGCCGCTCGCGCGCCGACTCGCGGCCGGCGAGATCCGCCACGACGCCCGCCCCTTCGCGGCCGCCGACATCGCGGACAATCGCTTCGTGATTGCCGCGACCGACGACCGTGCGGTGAATCGGTCGATCGCCGAGCTGGCACGCGCGGCCCAGATCCCGGTCAACGTGAGCGACGATCCGCACGCCTGCACCTTCCTACTGCCCTCGATCGTGGATCGCTCGCCCGTGGTCGTGGCGATCTCCACCGGCAAGGCCTCCCCGGTGCTGGCGCGACTCCTGCGCACGCGTCTCGAATCACTCATCCCCGCCGGCTACGGACGCTTGGGCGAGCTGTGCGCACGCTATCGCGAGCGGGTCAAGGCGCGCTTCAGCGACCCGCGCGACCGGCGCCGTTTCTGGGACCGGGTGTTGGAGGGGGCGGTGGCCGAGCGCATCTTCGCGGGTCAATTCGCCGAGGCCGAGGCCGTGATCGAGCGCGAATTGGCCCCCGGCGCGAGCGAGACCGACATGGGCGAGGTCTATCTCGTGGGTGCTGGCCCTGGTGACCCGGATCTGCTGACCTTTCGTGCCTTGCGACTCATGCAGCAGGCGGACGTGGTCGTCTACGATCGGCTGGTCGCCGAGCCGATCCTGGCGATGACGCGCCGCGATGCGCGTCGCATCTATGTCGGCAAACAACGCAACCATCACGCCATGCGCCAGGAGGAGATCAATCGACTCCTCGCCGACCTCGCCAAGGAGGGTCACCGAGTGCTGCGTCTGAAGGGCGGAGATCCCTTCATCTTCGGTCGTGGCGGCGAGGAGATCGACACCCTGGCTGCCGAGGGAGTGCCCTTCCAGGTCGTCCCCGGCATCACCGCGGCCGCGGGATGCGCAAGCTACACCGGGATCCCACTGACACATCGTGATCATGCGCAATCGGTCACCTTCGTGACCGGCCATCTCAAGGACGGCACCATGAACCTCAACTGGCCGGCGCTTGCCCAACCGCACCAGACCGTCGTCTTCTACATGGGTCTGGCTGGACTACCCATCATCGCCGAGCAGTTGATCGCGCACGGGGTGTCACCAGAGATGCCGGTGGCGCTGATCCAACAGGGCACCACACACCTGCAACGGGTCTATTCCGGCACACTCGCCACCATCGTCGAGCAGGTCGCCGCCGATCCGCCGGAGCCGCCGACGCTCATCATCGTCGGCGAGGTCGTGAGCCTGCGCGAGAAGCTGAGCTGGTTCAACCCGCCGGATATGCCGCTCACCGGGGCCACCGCGCAGATCGACGAGGCGTGAGACCGCGATGCCGCGGAGGGCTCACTCGTTCAGCCGACCCTCGGTGCCGTCCAGCAGCTTGCGGATGTTGCTGCGATGGCGCCAGATGAGCAGCCCGGTGATGATCAACTGCATCCCGATCAATGACGGCTCGGGCCAAAAGATCCAAACGATCAGCGGCGCCAAGGCCATCGAGATGAGTGCCGCGACGGACGAAATCTTCAGCACCTTGGCCACGATCAGCCAGACCGCGGCGACCGTCAACCCGATCGGCCAAGCGAGACCGATCTGCACGCCGAGCGCCGTGGCGACACCCTTGCCACCGCGAAAGCCGAAGAAGACTGGATACAGATGACCCATGAAGGCCGCCAGACCGATCCCGGCCAGGATGGCCGGCGCGACCCCGAGCAGATGCCCGGCAAGCATCGGCAGCAGCCCTTTGAGCGAATCACCGACCAGCGTGATGGCCGCGGCCTTCTTGCCCCCGATGCGCAGCACATTGGTGGCGCCGGGATTGCCGGATCCCTGTGCGCGCGGATCCGGTAGACCCATCAAGCGACACACGATGATGGCGCTGGAGACCGATCCCAGCAGGTAGGCGGCGACGATGAGCAAGGATGCAGTGATCATGGGCACGCATTGGACATGGGAAGTCCGCGGGCGTCAAGCCACACCGCGCACCATGCCCATCAGTGGCTGGGCGCGTCATTGTCATCAACCACTTAGGCACATCATAGACCTCACATGGACATCGTCTTCATCCAGGGTCTCGCCATCGAGACCACCATCGGCATCCACGATTGGGAGAAACGGCTGCGCCGTCCGATTCTGCTCGACTTGGAGCTCGGCAGCGACATCGCACGGGCCGCCGCCAGCGATCGGATCAGCGATGCGCTGGACTACGAGGCGGTGACCCGACGTCTGACTGAATTCGTCAGCGCGAGTCACTGCGAGCTGGTGGAGACCCTGGCCGAGCGCTGCGCGGCGCTCCTCCTGGATGAATTCGGCCTGTCCTGGGTCAAGCTCAGATTGAGCAAGCCAGGCGCGCTCGGCGCGGACGTGGCGGTCGGTGTCCTGATCGAGCGCGCTCGCGCCGACTGACCCACTCACGCGCCGCCGTTCGGCACATCGCGCGTGAGCCTGGGATTGCCCCTGGCCGCGGATCAGCGCGCTGGCGCGACCCTCAGCGCGACAGACCGCCGATGCGCAGAAGCTGGCTGACCAGCGCACCGGTCTCGTCCGAGTGCCCGGCCCGCTCGGCCGGGGTCCAGGAATAATCGGCCTCGAGTCGGTAGGAGCCAAGAAAGCTGCCCGGCGGCGCCCCACCCCACTCATCCGGGCCCAGCATCGAGAAGAATGGACCATCGGACTTGCGATAGAGATGATAGGTCTTGCCTGGGATGCGCTTGAAGGCACAGCGCGCCTGCGTCAGTGCCTGCTCCTCCCGAGCCTCGGCGAGGATCTTGCGCGCCGCCTCCTGCAGCTGCTTGATCTGATCGGCGATGACTCGCAGCTTCGCCCCGGTGCGCGCGTTGAGCATCGCCTCGGCCTTGGCCACCTCCGCCACCAGATCGCCATTGTCGAAGGCCGGCGCAAGCCGACTCACCGGATAGGGCGCGCTGGAGGACGCCCCACGATGTCGCATGCCTTTTCGATCATTGTCCATCGGTTTGCCTCATTGTCTCTGCACGAGAAGCCCCGAGGGGCATGCCCGCAAGCGGGTCCATTGGGGATATAGTGGCCGATTCAAGCAACCCAGCCGCGGAAGCCGCGATGGATCACACCAGACCGAGCCCCACCGACAACAGCCGCGCCGCCAGCGCCAGCGCCCAAGAGATCAGTCGCCGGCTCGAGCAGCTGATCCGCGAGGAAATCGCGGCCGCCGCTGGTCTGCTGCCCTTCGACCGCTTCATGGATCTGGCGCTCTACGCCCCCGGCCTTGGATATTACGTGGCCGGCGCCGCGAAGCTCGGACCAGACGGTGATTTCGTCACGGCGCCCGAGATCTCGCCCCTGTTCGGACGCTGTCTTGCCAACCATTGCATCGAGGTCCTGGAGCGGCTCGGCGGCGGCGACCTGATCGAGCTCGGCGCCGGCTCGGGCACCTTGGCCGTACAGCTGCTCGAGACACTGGAGTCGCGCGCGGCCCTGCCGAAGCGTTATCGGATCCTCGAGCCGAGCCCTGACCTGCAAGAGCGCCAGCAGCGCTTGATCGAGGCGCGGATCCCGCACCTGGCCAACCGCTGTGAGTGGCTGAGCGAGCTGCCGACGGCGGCCCAGGGTCTGATCATCGCCAATGAGGTCATGGACGCGATGCCGGTCCACCGCTTCAGGATCGCCGCCAATGGCCTGCCCGAGGAGCTCTTCGTGAGCAACCGCCAGGACACGCTCATCGAAGTGCATGCCCCGGCCCGCTCGCCGGGCTTGGCCGAGGCAGTGGCCGACCTGCGGGCCACGGGGCTGGCATGCGCGCCCGGGTATCGCTCCGAGATCAATCTGCGACTGGCTCCTTGGCTGCGGGCGCTCGGCGCGGCCTTGACCCGTGGGGCACTGCTCCTGATCGATTATGGCTATCCACGTCGAGAATATTATCAAGCGGATCGCGACATGGGCACACTGGTCTGCTATCGACGTCATCAGGCCCACGCCAACCCCTATCTTGCCCCTGGACTGCAAGACATCACCGCGCACGTGGATTTCACCGCCGTCGTCGAATCCGCGCACACCGCCGGATTCATGCTGGACGGTTTCACGACCCAGGCCAACTTCCTGATCGCTTGCGGCATCGATCGACTCATCGCCGAGGCGCCAGGGCAGCCCGAGCTGTCATTCGGGGCAAAACAGCTCCTGCTCCCCTCGGCGATGGGCGAGCGCTACAAGGTCATGGGCCTGAGCAAGGACCTCGACGGCGACTGGAGCGGCTTCCAGGGCCGTGACCTGAGCGATCGGCTCTGACCGATGTTCAGCGGGGCGAGGACGCCCCGACTCCCCTGGCGGGCCTCAGACTCCCCTGGCGGGTCCCGACTCCACTGGCGGACCCCCGACTCCCTTGGGGGTCTTCAGGCCCCGCGCGGGAATCCTTGGTTGACGGGATCGAATTTAGTGTCAATGGGTCGTCTTGGGGGCATTCCCATCGATGCCATGGAAATGTTACGCTTTTGTGACAACGCCTGCCGGCTAACTGATCGGCGAGCGTGCCGCCCGCGCCATTCACCCCTAGCGGTGAGCCATGGGTCAGTCATCGACCACTAATGGGATCGCTCATGCCTCAAGACGACCTCACCCAGCTCTTCGCCCAATTCGGCCTAGCCGCGTTGTTAGGATTCCTGATCGGGCTCGAGCGCGAGTTGCGCGATCAGGATAGTGTCACGATAGGGATCCGGGACTTCGTCCTCTTCGCCATACTCGGCGCCGTCTCCAGCTATGCCGCGATCCAGTACGAATCCGCCTGGTTGATCCTGGCCGCCTTCACCGGCTTTCTGGTGCTGATCCTCTCCAGCTACTGGGCTCAGCGCTTCCACGGCCCTGGAATCACCACCGAATTGGCCGCGGTGCTGACCTTCTTTCTCGGGGTCCTCATCATGCGCGGCTCCACGGTGCTCGCCATCGCGCTGGCCCTCCTGGCCCTCGGGATCCTCTTCCCCAAGCACACCATCAAGAGCTTCCGCGCACACGTGCAGGTCCATGAGATGCGCGCGGTCCTGCTCTTCCTGACCATCACCTTCATCGTCCTGCCGATACTCCCGCGGCACTCGCTCGATACCTACCTGAGCCATCCGGTCGGCGAGGTGACGGCCGTGAATCTGGACAGCGGACGGGTGGAGATCGCCCTGGCACCCAAGGCTCAACTTGCTCCGGAGCGGCAGGTCGAGATCATCGGCGCGAATCTGGAGCGGATCGGCACCATCGTCATCGACCGCGTCTCGCGCACCACCGCGAGCGGGCTGCTGAGCGAGGGCGAGATCACGGAGGTGCATGTCGAGAACCGCGTGCGCGAGGGTCTGGACATCGAATTCATCGAGGTCATGGCCTCGGCTGTCCGCCCCTACATGCTGTGGCTGATCGTCGTGCTCGTCTCGTTCGTCAGCTTCGCCGGCTATGTCCTGATCAAACTGATCGGCAGCAGTGCCGGGATCGGGTTGACCGGACTGATCGGCGGCCTGGTCTCGAGTACCGTGACGACACTGAGCTTCGCCCGCCGCAGCATCGAGTCGCCGGGAGGCAATTCGCTATTCGCCATGGCCATCATCCTGGCAAGCACCATCATGTTTCCACGCCTGCTCTTGGAGATCGCGGTGGTCAATCCGGCCTTGATGAAAAACATCGCGGTCCCACTGGGGATCATGACGCTGACCGGCGCGCTCATCGCCGCCCTGCTCTTCGTGCGCTCACGGCAACCCGCGTTGGCACCGCCCCAGGTCAAGTTCGACAACCCCTTCAGTCTGAAGGCAGCCGTGAGCTTCGGTCTGGTGTTTGCCGCGATCCTCATCTTCACCCGGCTCGCCACACACTATCTGGGCGACGCCTGGCTGCCGATCATCGCCTTGGTCAGCGGCCTGACCGACGCCGACGCGATCGCCTTTTCAGTCAGCAGCCTCCAGGCCGCGGGCTTGATCCACATCGACTGGGCCAGCTTCAACCTGGTGCTGGGCGCCATCTCGAACACCTTCATGAAGCTCTTCCTGGTGTTTGGTCTTGGTGACCGCAATCTGTTCAAGAAGCTCCTCCTGCCCTTCTTGATCATCGGCAGCGTCGGGATTGCGACGACCCTGCTCTATTATGACCTGGCCGCGGCCTTGACAGGGTCGGGCACCTGAGCTGGACGCGCGGACGAGTGCGCCGCGCGCGCCAAGCCACCCCACCACGAACCGCCTGAACGCGCGTTAGAGCGGCTCGCGCTCGTCCCGGCCTGACTCGGACTTGCGACCGAGCAGACGGCGGCGCGGCGATTCGGTCTCGGGCTCAACCAGCAGCAGACGGTCTTCCGCGGCGAGACGCTTGGCGACGATGCGTTTCTCCTGACGCACGCGCACCGAATAGCCGAGCGCCGCGCCACCCGCGGTCGTCAGGGTCAAGAGTCCGACCGTCACGAACTGGGCCAAGAGCATCGCCACGCCCAGACCGAGCGCCCCGCCGACCACCGCGCCGGTCTTCAGGTTGGCGCTGAGCGTGCCGCCACGGGCCTTCGCTTGGAGCCGTGCGTGATCACGACCGACCTTGGCGCGGACCTGCTCGGCCTTGACACGGATCCGTTCACGCTCCTTTGAGAATCGCTCGCTGATACGCGACACCGTGCGATGTCGATCAGCCGCGACGATGGTATTGAACCAAAAGGCCACGAGCGTCCCGATCGAGACCGCCAACAAGAGAAAGAGCGGCCAGGTCCTGGTCCAGTCGGTGCTCAACGCCGTGTAGACCAGCAGACCCGTGACGCCCTGCAGCAGAAAGATGCCGATGAGAAAACGCAGCAAGCTGCCGACCCCGGATGGAATGATGTTCATCGCTCAGTCTCCAGGCCTGGTGAAGCCGTTGATCAGATGCTGGCGCGGTCGCGCCTGAGATCGAGTGCGCGGTCATCCAGCGGGGGTGACTCGGCGGACGCCTCCGGCGCGCTCTCGACCATGAAGATCCATTCCTCATCCGCCGCCGCTGCACCAGCGCGCGCGTCGGAACCGCCCGGCACGACCGCCTGGAGCCGCTCGCGGATCGCGCTCAGGCTCGCCATGGTGCCACTGGACTCGGGCGGAATGGCGCGATCGAAGGCATCCACCACGCCATAGAGATGCTCGGCCCCCAGGGCCGACAGATCGGCGATCAGCAAGGGCCGATCCAGCGCCTCGGACAACAGCGTCGGCCCCAGTGACGCCACCAGGAAGGGGCCGCGTGCACGTGCCAGACGCTCCGCCACGCGCGCCTGTCCACGCCGATTCAGCTCGGCGATCAAGGCCAGACGCATCCGGTCGGCGAGATCGGCCGAGACCTGGCTCGACAGGGGGGCGACGCTCAACTCGGCATCGACCGGCACCAGAAAGACATGCATCCCTGGACTCGGTGCGATCGGGTCGGCGCCCTGTCCGGGCGCATAGGTCTCGATGAGACGAAAGAGCTCGCGATGCCTGAAGTGGTCGGCCACTGAAAACCCCTCCAAGTCGGCCCCGATCAACACGAAGGTATAGACCCCAAAGCCCGGTACGGCCTGACGATAGAGTTGCTGATCCTGGCCCTCGGAGCGCCGCACCCGCGCCGCCTCGGCCACGGAAGGATGGTAGGCCATCGCCTGGTGGCGCGTGCCGCGGACCGGGCCGACATCCAGACCCCGGGCCGCGGCATGGCGCGTGAGCCCTTGCGCGGCCGCCACATCGAGCGCGCGCCGGTTCCCGCCTGGGTTGCTCATGCGTGCACCCGCAAGCACGGCGGGCGCAACCTCCGGGCCACCCTTGGCGATCATCTCGCGGACGATCTCATCGACCGGCGCGCAATCACCGCCGATCAGGGCGGCGGTCGCCTCGGCCGGATCAGCAACCGACAGATAGAGTGTCACGACCAATGGGCTCAAGCCATCGGTCAAGCCCATGGCGCGCACCGCGCGACACTCAGCGGCGACCTCGGCGCGCATCAGCTCGGGATCAGGGCTGAAGAGTACGGGGGTCACGCTCGGATCATCGAAGAGTACCCGACCCGCACCATCCGCGGATGACCCGGCCGGCATACCGACCTCGGCGGACGACCAACGCGGTGGACGCACCCGCTCCACATCCACGCGCCTGATCTCCTGACCCTCGGCCACTGGCGTGGGCGCGCGAGTCGTGGCGCAGCCGCCGCTGAGCAGGAACGACGTCAACAGCAGCCAGGGCAGACCGGCCGCCGTCCAAGCATGGCTCCGTGCGTGGCGGATAGGCGCGGCGGCGGGCTGGAGTGACCTCTTCAAGTCGGGGGATCTCGTGAACGCAAAGCCAGCATGATAACTCGGACCTGACATGGTTTCCCCGCTGCGATGCAGTGCCGTGAGTCATCACCGAGCGGCTCGAAATCGGCCTCTCAGCGAGAGTCAGATGATTGATTTCTAAACACTTGAAGCCATGCATCCGGCCGCCTGGTCGAACCTCGAGCACGCTCCGGTGGTCATGTCTTGACACCCTTGGCAAGGGCCATGGCCCTGGGTCACAATCGTGGCATGAAAGTCGAGAAAGAACCCGTCACCCAGGCGGTGCGCGCACTGCGCGCGGCCAAGATCCCATTCACCGGTCACCCCTATGATTATGTCGAGGGCGGCGGGACGGCACAATTCGCACGCGTGACCGGGGTCGACGAGCACCTGGTCATCAAGACACTGCTCATGCAGGACGAGCGCGGCAATCCCATGATCGTGCTCATGCATGGCGATCGTCAGGTGTCGACCCAGGCACTCGCCCGGGCGATCGGGGTCAAGCGCGTGGAGCCCTGTGCGCCAGCAATCGCCGACAAGCATTCCGGCTATCAGGTCGGCGGCACCTCGCCGTTCGCGACCCGCCGCGCCATGCCGGTCTATTGCGAGGCCGGGATCGCCGAGCTGCCGCGCATCTATCTCAACGGTGGCAAGCGGGGCTACATCATCTCACTACGCACCGCCGACGCATTGCGGCTGCTGCAGCCAACCGTGGTCGCCATGGCCTGCTAGAGCGGCTGGCACCATCACCGCGCGGTTGCATGTGCGCCGAGCGTGATCTGGGCGCGCACGCGAGCGCACAGCAGCTCGGCGCTATAGGGCTTGACGATGAGATCCAGCGCGCCGGCCGCGAGTGCCGTGGTCTCCAATGCCGGGTCATGGCGGTCGGTGACGAGGATCACCGGGATGCTGGCGCTCGCCGGAGCGGCCTTGAGTCGGCGGCAGACCTCCAAGCCGTCGATGTCCGGCAGATACTGATCGAGTAGGATCAGATCGGGCCCCCTCGCGGCCAGCTTCAGGGCGTCGCCGGCGTTGATGGCAACCATGAGGGTGTAGTCATTCTCCAGGACCTCGGCGGCCAGACGCAGGCTCGCCGGATCACCGTCCACCAACAACACACAAGGCTGCTCGGGGGCCTGCCGCGCCGGACACCGGTCGGTCGAGTCCGCGGGGTTCGACTCGGACCGGGGGACGGGCGTCGCCGACAACCAGCGCAAGAGCACCGCGGCGAGCCGCCAGGGGTCCACCGGCTTGGCGACATGGTCGTTCATGCCAGCGGCCAGCACCTTCTCGCGGTCGCTGTCGAGTGCCGCGGCAGTCATGGCGATGATGGGGATGTCGTGGCCCCACGGGCGGGCGCGGATGGCAGCGGTGGCCTCCAGGCCATCCATCACCGGCATGTGCAGATCCATCAGTACCAGGTCGAAGCGCCGCTCCTCGAGCCGCTCCAGTGCCTCGCGGCCATGATTGGCCAGGGTGACACGCATGCCCATCTTGCCGAGCAATGCCAGTGCCACCTCCTGGTTGATGAGGTTGTCCTCGACGAGCAGCAGCTCGGCCCCGCTGACCGCGGCGGCGTGCTCGAATGGACTGGTGGACGTCTCCCGGGGGGTGGCGGCCGCGGCCTCGCTGACCGAGACCGGCTCCAGCGCCAGCTCGATCCAAAAGGTGCTGCCCTCGCCCGGGCGGCTCTCGACACCGATCTCACCACCCATCAGCTCGACCAGCTGCTTGCTGATGGCCAGTCCAAGCCCACTGCCGCCAAAGCGACGCGTGGTGGTCTCGTCGGCTTGACTGAAGGGCTCAAAGAGCGCCACGGTCTGCGCGGGCATGAGACCGATGCCGGTATCACGCACCTCGAAGCGCAACCGTTGCCGCTCGCCGCTGCAGTCCAGTGCCTGGACCGCGACCTCCACGCGCCCCTGGTCGGTGAACTTGATGGCATTGCCAACCAGGTTGTTCAGGATCTGTCCCAGACGCAGTGGATCGCCGCGAAAGGCCGATGACAGGATCGGCGAAGACAGGATGGCCAGCGTCAGCCCCTTGCCCCGGGCGGAGGCGGAGAAGAGCTCGAGGCACTGTTGCAGCACGGCGTCGAGCACGAAGGGCCGCGGCTCGATCCTCATCGCACCGGCACCGAGCTTGGTCAGGTCGAGGATGTCGTTCAAGATCTGCAGCAGTGCCTTGGCGGCCTGGCGGATCTTGCGCACCGAATCGGCCTGCTCGGCATCGAGACGCGTGTCGGCGAGTAGATCGAGCAGCCCGAGCACCGCATTCATGGGCGTGCGAATCTCGTGGCTCATGTTGGCGACAAACTGATCCTTGGCCGCGCTGGCCGCCTCGGCCTTGCACCGGGCCATCTCCAGCTCGGCGGTGCGCTCCACGACCATCTCCTCGAGATGATCGCGATAGTCCTGCAGCTCGCGGGTGCGTGCCGCGACCTGCTCGGCAAGCGTGTCCCGGTGCTGCTCCAGGCCACGCTGGGCCTGATTCAGCTGGCCGACCAGCTGGCGCACACGCCGACTGAAGGGACGGAAGATGAAGCCGGCCTCCAGCGCCAACAACAGCAGGGTCAGCAGCCAGACCGCGGTCTCGATGCGCTTCAACTTGGCGACCGCCGCCTCGCCCTCGCGCTGGTATTGCCAGACCATCGCATCGAGCGCCGCCAGCAGAGCGTTTGGACCGATCGCGAGGATGTGTCGCAGGGCGGGATGGTTGACGCTCAGATGCTCGTCCGGCGCATCCAGGAGGACGCGCGCCGCCTCCAGATAGTCACGGACCAGTTGGTCGAGTGGCGTATCGCCCTCGAAATAGAGTGCCCGGACCACCTCCGACATGTGCCCCGGTAGCCCCATCCCGGGGTCGCCTCCGGTCAACCCGAGATGAGAGACCTGCATCAGATCGATGGTCTGACGCAGCCGCTCGCGCCGATCGGGACGCTCCAGCGGCGGCGCCTTGACCAGCTGCAGCGCGAACAGTGCCGTGCGCTGGCTGAGCATGCGCTGACGGCCGCTGACATTGACGATGGCGGCCGTGGTCTCCTGGGCCGAGATGACCAACTGCAGACTGATCCAGGCCGCGGTGACGAGACAGGCGACGAGCGACAGCGCGACCACATAACGAATCGTCAGCGCCCGCCAGAGCCGCTGCTCCTCGCTCGTGGATCCCCGCGCGGTCTTGGCGCTCATGGACGCTGCGTCGAGACGCGCGATCGGGCTGATCCTGGGTTGCGGTGAAGTCGGCACGCGGGCTCAGGGGTCCGACTGGAAGAGACGCAGACGATCCCCGCCGGACTGCTTGGCCTGATACATGCCATCATCGGCATGCCGAGCCAAGGTGATGGCGTCCTCGCCGTGGTCTGGGTAGATGGCGATGCCGATACTCGCCGAGATCTCCAGGGGCAGACTGGAGTGCAGGAAGGGCTGTGCCAAGACACACCGGATCTGCTCGGCGACCCCGGCCGCATCGGCCGCGTCCGTGATCTCGCTCAGTAGGATGACGAATTCATCCCCACCGATGCGCCCCACCGTGTCGGTGCTGCGCACGCGCCCGACCAACCGATCCGCGACCTCCTTCAAGACCTGGTCGCCGACGGCATGGCCCCAGGTATCGTTGATCGGCTTGAATTTGTCCAGATCGATGAAGAGCAACGCCAAACGGGTGGCACGTCGGCGCGCCAGCCCCATGGCCTGATCGAGCCGCTCGAAGAACAAGGCCCGGTTGGGCAGATTGGTCAGCACGTCGTGATTGGCCATGTGGGCCAGTCGTTCGAGCGTTTGCTTGCGCTCAGTCACATTGAGCTTCACCGCCACATAATGCGCGATCTTGTCGCGGGGATCCTTGACTGGGGCGATATGGACCTCCTCCCAGTAGGTCTCCCCACTCTTGCGGCGGTTGATGAGCTCGCCGAACCAAGGCTCACCGCGTCGCAGCGTCTCCCACATTGACTTGAATACCGCCTGATCGGTCAGGCCGGACTGGAGGATCCGCGGGTTTCGGCCCAGCACCTCGGTGGCCGTATAGCCGGTCTCGCGTGTGAAATAGGGATTGACATACTGGATGTTGGATTGGTGATCCGTGATGACGATCGAGGTCGGACTCTGCTCGATGGCCTGCCACAGCACTTGTAATTGCTCATGGGCGCGCGCGATCTCGGCCAGGCTCCGCTCCAACTCCAGAGTGCGTCGCCGCAACTCCAGATGCAGATGGACGCGCGCGCGCACCACCGATGAATTGACCGGCTTGTGGATGAAATCGACCGCGCCCGATCTCAGTGCCCGGGTCTCGCTCTGCGCATCGGTTCGGGCGGTGACGAAGATCACCGGAATATCGCGGGTCTGCGGATTGGACTTGATCTGCTCACAGACCTGATAACCGTCCAGGTCTGGCATCATGACATCGAGCAGGATGAGATCGGGGAGTTGGCTGCGTTGCAAGAGCTCCAGCGCCTGCGTTCCGGAGGTCGCGAAACTCATCTCATGATCCCGATCCAGGATCCCGAGCAGCACCTCGATGTTGGTCGGTGTGTCATCGACGACGAGAATGCGGGCAGGTTCGGTGGAGATCATCGAGACACCCCGTCAAGACAAGTGGCGCTCATACGGGGATGATGCGTATCGATTGGTCCGTGGCTGGTCGCGCACGGACCAATCGCCCCGGCTTTGGTCATTGATCCGACGTGCCCCCCGCGCGCTCCAGACGGTCGCCGTGGACGCGCTCGCGCAGCCGCTGGAAGACGACATAGAGCATCGGGATCAGGAAGATGCCGATCGACGAGGCGGCCAGCATCCCGCCGAACACCGCGGTCCCGACACCACGCTGACTCGCTTCCCCGGCGCCACTGGCGAGCACGAGCGGCACGAGCCCGAGGATGAAGGCGAAACTGGTCATGAGCACCGCACGGATTCGCAGGCGTGCCGCCTCGACGGCGGCATCCAGGATCGCGGCGCCGCTGGCACGCTGCGCGATGGCGAACTCCACGATCAGAATCGCATTCTTGCTGGCTAGACCGATCAGCACCACGATGCCGACCTGGGCATAGAGGTCATTGGACAGACCCGCGATCCAGAGCGCCACCAGCGCCCCCAGCAACCCCACGGTGACACTGAGCAGCACCGCCACTGGCATGGACCAGCTCTCATAGAGCCCGACCAGGAAGAGGTAGGCGAAGAGCACTGCCAGTCCGAGCACGATCGGGGTCTGACCACCGGCCTCCTTCTCCTGATAGGCCGTGCCGGTCCATTCAAAGCCATAGCCAGGCGGCAAGGTCTGCGCCGAGAGCCGCTCCATCGCCGCGAGTGCATCCCCCGAGCTGTATCCTGGCGCGGGCTCGCCTTGGATCGCGACGGTACGGTAGTTGTTGTAGCGCTGCAGCAGTTGAGGCCCCAGGATCATGTCGGTCGTCAAGAGTGCGCGCAGGGGCACCATCTCGCCTTGGGCATTGCGGACATGGATGCGATAGATGTCGTCGACGCGCGCACGATCATCTTGCCGACCCTGCACCTGGACCTGCCAGATCCGCCCGAATCGATTGAAGTCGTTGACATAGTAACCACCCAAGGTGGCTTGGAGCGCGGCGAAGACATCGTTGATCTGCACCCCGAGGGTCTGCGCCTTCTCGCGGTCGATATTCAGATAGATCTGCGGATTGTCGGTGGCCCAGGTCGAGAAGACACGCGCCAGGGCAGGATCCTGATTCGCCGCGACCACCAATGCGCGCATCACCCCAGCAAGCTCCTCGGGCGCGCGGCCCTGAAGATCCTGGAGCTGATACTGAAAGCCACCGCCCGTGCCGAGACCGACGATTGGCGGCAGATTGAATGGCATGACCCGGGCACTCGGGATCCCGATGGTCTGGGCCGCGACACGCTCGATCACCGCAGTGACCGAAAGATCGGGCGTGGCGCGCTCGACGAAGGGTTTCAAGCGCCCGATCACCGTGGCCGAATTCGACTGCACCGCACCGTCGATGATGCTGTAGCCGGTGACCGTGACCACATGCGCCACCGCCGGATCGGCCGCCACGAGTCTTTCAAGCTCCTTGACGACCTCTAGGGTCCGGTTCACCGAGGCACCTTGGGGCAGTTGGACCTCGGCCATGAAGGAGCCCTGATCCTCCTCGGGGAGGAAGCCGGTGGGCGTGATCGAAAACAGCCAACCAGTGGCCAGACCGATCCCAGCGATCAGGATCAACACCAGCAGGGCGAAACGCACCAGACGCGCCACCACCGCGGCATAGCCATCGCGCACCCGATCGATGCCACCCAGCAGGTAACGCATGAGACCACGGCGTTCGCCGCCCGGCTTGAGCAGGAGCGCGCAGAGCGCCGGCGAGAGCGTGAGGGCGTTCACCGCCGAGATCAGCATCGCGGCGGCGATGACCGCGGCGAACTGCTGGAAGAGCTGGCCGGTGATGCCCGGGATGAAGGCCACGGGCAGGAAGACCGCGAGCAGGACCAGGGTGATCGCGATGATGGGTCCGGTGATCTGGCCCATCGCACGCTTGGCCGCGGCGCGTGGATCGAGCCCCTCCTCCTCCATGATCCGCTCGACGTTCTCGACCACCACGATGGCATCGTCGACCACGATGCCGATGGCGAGCACCACCGCGAGCAGCGAGATGGTATTCGCCGAGAAGCCGATCGCGAACAGGACGGCGAAACTGCCGACCAAGGCCACCGGCACCGCGACCAGCGGGATCAGGGTGGCGCGCCAACTCCCGAGGAAGAGGAAGACGACGAGGATCACCAGCACGAAGGCCTCGAACAAGGTGTGGATCACATCCTCGAGGCTAGACTGAACGAAATCGGTCGTGTCGTATACGATTTGATGCGCAAGGTCGTCCGGGAAGCGCTCGGCCAACTCCTGCATGGCGCGCTCCACTCCCGCGGCGACGGACACCGCGTTGGCGCCAGGCGAGAGATAGATCGCCAGGGCCGCGGAATCGCGACCATCGAGTCGGCTGAATGAATCGGCCTGCTGCGAGCTGATCTCCACCCGTCCGATATCGCTCACCAGCACCTTGGAGCCATCGGGATTGGCACGCACCAGGATGCGCTCGAACTCCTGCGGATCGGACAAGCGCCCCTGGGTCTGGAGCGTGATCTGCAATTGCTCGTCATCGGACATCGGCTGCGCGCCGATCCGGCCCACCGCGGCCTGGATGTTCTGACTCTGGATCGCGGCGACGATGTCGGCCGGGGTCAAGGACAACGCGGTGAGGCGGTCGACATCCAGCCAGATGCGCATGCTGTAATCGAGCGGACCGAAGAGCGCGGCCTGCCCAACCCCAGGGACGCGCGCCAGGGTATCGATGATGTTGATGGTGGCATAGTTGCTCAGGAAGACCGCGTCGTAGGAGCCGCCGGGTGAGTAGAGCGCCACCACCTGCAACATGGCATTGGATTTCTTCTCCACCGTGAGTCCTTGGCGTCTGACCTCCTCGGGGAGACGTGGGGAGGCCAGGCTGACCCGGTTCTGGACATTGACCGTGTTGATGTCCGGGTCGCTGCCGAGCGCGAAGGTGACGGTCAGGCTATAGCTGCCATCGTTGCCACTGCTCGACTGCATGTAGAGCATGTTGTCGACGCCATTGACCTTGGATTCGATCGGTTGGGCGACCGTCGACTCCACGACCGCCGCGCTCGCGCCCGGATAGGTCGCGCTCACCGTCACCTGTGGGGGCACGATGTCGGGGAACTGGGCGACCGGGATGCGCGTGATGGCGATCAGTCCGGCGAGTGTGATGACGATCGAGATGACGAGCGCGAGTCGCGGCCGATCGATGAAGCGCTCGGAGATCATTGCCCCACCCCTGACTCACCCGCTGTTGCCAACGCCGGCGAGGCGCTGACGGGCTGACCGGGACGCGCCTTCTGCAGCCCCTGGGTGATGACCAGCTCACCCTCTTGCAGACCCTGGGTGACGATGACCTCGGAACCCTGCACCTGTCCGGTGGTGATGCGGCGGATCTGCGCCTTGCCATCGGCATCGATGATCATGACGTACTGACCCTGTTGATCGAACTGCAGGGCCGACTGCGGGATCAGGATCGCGGTCTCGGGCGCGCCCGCTTGCAGCACGACTCCGACATACTGACGATCGACCAGGATCCCATCCGGGTTGGCGATCTTCGCGCGCAAGGTCACCGAATCAGTGCCTGGGTCGGTGGTCACGTCGATGAAGTCGAGATGTCCGACCTCTTCGTAGAGATGATCATCGGGCAGGCGCACGCGCACCTGCACATCACGCGGATTGCCGCCTTGATCCTCGACCGTCCGGCGTGCCTCGAGCAGCTCGCGCTGGGTCACCGGGAACTGAATATCGATGGGGTCACGACTGACGATGGTGGCGAGCGCGCCGGAGGCAGGACCGACCAGATTGCCTACCGTGTAATTGGCCAGTCCGATGCGTCCGCCCACCGGGGCGACGACCTGGGTGTAGCCCAGATCGAGCTGGGCCGCCGCCAGCGCCGCCCGCGCCTGCGCGATGCTCGCGCGGGCGATCGAATCGGCGGCCTGCAGCTCATCGACCCTGGATTGAGCGACGTTCTTCTGCTCCAACAACTCCTTGCCACGCACCAGCTGCGCCCCGGTATTGAGCTGATCGGCGATCGCCTTCTCCAGGTCGGCCTGGCGCTGCTCGAGCACGGCCTGATACTGATCCGGCTCGATCACGAACAGCACGTCACCGACCTTGACCTCCTGACCCTCGGTGAAGCGACGCTCCCGCAAGAAGCCATCGACCCGCGCGCGCAGCTCGACCCGATCGACCGCGACGACACGCCCGACGAAGGTCGCCGCGGGCTCGATCGAGCGCGCCGTCGCGGCGACCGCGACCACCGACGGGGGCTGGGCCGGCGGCGCTGTCGCCTCCTGCTCGCGACAGCCGATGAGGGTCGCGGCCATGAGCAGTCCGGTCAGACCAAGGCGCCTTGCCTGAAGACCGCTGATCATCCGGAATCTGGGGTTGACGGGCATGCAAGGCTTCGGCATGGCGAGCGATCCAAGGCAACGATGATTGAGTGGTGAAGTCTAGCCCAAAATCGTCCCAAGCGATGGACCAACAGGGCGGTGGTCGACTCCAGGTCAGACCAGAGGCGTCTGGTGGCCTACGTGCTATAGTGATCACCGATATAGACTCAGCTTGATGCAGGGCCCTGATGAACCAAGCCTTCGATTCATCGACACGACCTTGGACGCGGCGCATCATTCCCATCCTCCTACTGCTCCTGCTGGCCCCGGTGGCCACTGCCGGAGAGCGTCCGACGATCGGTCTCGCACTCTCGGGTGGGGGTGCGCGTGGCGCCGCGCATGTCGGCGTCCTCCGGGTGCTCGAAGGGCTGCGCATCCCCATCGATGCGATCGCCGGCACCTCCATGGGCGCCGTCGTCGGCGGACTCTATGCGATGGGGATGTCGCCCGACCAGATCGAGGAGACCATCGCTGAGATCGATTGGACCGCGATCTTTCAGGACGAGCCCCCGCGCGAGGTCCGCCGCATGCGTCGCAAGCTCGACGATCGGACCTTCCTGATGGATGCCCGCCCCGGCGTCAAGGAAGATGAGCGCAAGGTCACCCTGGTGCCGGCGCTCATCCAGGGCCAACGGCTCGATCTCGCGTTGCGACGCTACACGCTGCCCGCGCGCGCGATCACCGATTTCGATGATTTGCCGATCCCCTTCCGCGCCGTGGCCACCGATGCGGTGACCGGCGAGGCCGTGATCCTCGGTCAAGGCGACCTGGCCACCTCGATCCGCGCCAGCATGGCGGTGCCCGCCGCGTTCGCACCGGTGGAGATCGATGATCGGCTGCTGATCGATGGCGGTCTGGCAATGAACCTGCCGGTCAGCGTGGTGCGCGAGATGGGCGTGGACATCATCATCGCGGTCGACGTGGGTGGACCGCGCCGCGATCGCGAGGAGATCAACAACGTCCTCGAGATGCTGGATCAGGTCATGGGCCTGGTGACCTGGCGCAACACCCAGGAGGAGATCGCCAAGCTGGGCGAGCGGGACATCCTCATCACGCCACCCTTGCACCGCGAGGTCACCGCGGCTGATTTCAACCGGATGCTCGAGGCGATCGCCATCGGCGAGCGCGGTGCCGAGACCCAACGCGCCGCGCTGGCCACGCTCGCCATGCCCCGGACGTACACCGCCGATCACCGCCAGGATCCGGGCTTGGTCGATGGACGCATGCCGATCATCGAGCGCGTGCGCATCGACAACCGATCGCGTCTCGATGATGCGCTCATCAGCGCACGCCTGCAGATCCCGCTCGGCCAGCCGTTGGATCCGGACCTCCTGGAGCGGGACATCGAGCGGATCTTCGATCAGGACAACTTCGAATCGGTGCACTACCAGGTCGAGAAAGCCTCTGATGGCAAGACCGAGCTGGTCCTCACAGCCACCGAAAAGGGGTGGGGAACCAGCTATCTTCAGGGTGGATTCGAGCTCTCATCGGCCTCCGCGGGCAACTCCCGGTTCAACGTCGGGCTGGCCTACAATCGGGTACCGGTCAATTCGCTGAATGCCGAGTGGCGCACCTTTCTTCGCGCCGGCGAGGAGCCGACGCTGCTGACCGAATTCTACCAGCCGCTCGATCCATTGGAGCGCTGGTATCTCGGGGCGACCGCCGGTTACATCTCCGAGAGCCTCAACCTGTTCGATCCCAGCATCTCGGACAACCCGACCGCCAAATATCTGGTCACCCGTGTCGGTGGATCGCTCGAGCTCGGACGCAACATCGGCCACTGGGGCCAGATCGGGGTCACCTTCGGACGCTATGGCGGGAATGCCGACCTGCGCTTCGGTGAGCCGGAGATGAGCGATTATGGTTTCGACGAGGCCGAGCTCGGCATCACCTGGTACATGGACACGCTCGACAGTGCCAACTTCCCCCGCCGCGGCCACGTGGGCACGGCCTTTGCACTGACCTCGCGCACCGAGCTGGGGGCATCGCACGACTATGATCAGGCTGGCGCGAGCCTCTTCGGGGTCCGCAGCTGGGGCGATCACACCCTCATGGCTGGACTGCGCCTGGCCGGCACCTTCGGCGGTCGCGAGCCCGCGCAGGCCTACTATCGGCTCGGCGGCTTTCTCAATCTGTCGGGCTTCAATCAACTCGAGCTCTCGGGCGCCAATCTGGGATTGGCACGCGCCATCTATCTGCGCAAGCTCAGCTCCGGGCTGATCGACACCTATGCCGGCGGCTCGCTCGAGGTCGGCAACACCTGGAGCTCGCGCTCGGACATCCGCTTCGACACGCTGCGTTTCGGCAGCAGTCTCTTCCTCGGCGCCGACACCTTCATCGGCCCACTCTATCTGGGCTATGGGATCGCCGACGGCGACTTCGACGCGCTCTATCTGTTCCTCGGCCGTCCTTGGAATGTGCGCGCGACCGATTGAGTGCGAATCACGTGAGTGCGAATCGCGCGCGCGAGGAAGCGTCGGGCGCGCTCGAGATTGGCGCCGGCGGGCGCGGAGAGTGGCGCGCCCAGCGTGAACTCATAGCCACGGATCGCCAAGACCCATGCCGGTGGCGGCGCCCGACCGATCACGCGCGCACAGAGTGCGAGCAGTGCACTGGGACTGACGGCATGGGTGCTCAAGTATGCATCGGCGCGCGCCCGCACCGGGAGGACGTCGAACGGCGCGCGTCCGGTGCTGGCGGCATCGACGAAGATGACACACTCGGCGCCATCGAGATCCAGCACATGCTCGATCTGGAGCTGAAAATCGACCAAGGCCGCGACACTCCCGCGTGCCTCGGTCAACTCGCGGTCGAGCCGCTCGATCAGCAGCGGACCCAGTGCATCATCACCACGCGAGGGATTGCCGCAGGCCAGGATCAGGAGTCGCCCCACCGCCGCCAGTCATCGCGTTGCCGTGGCGCCGCCATCCGTCGGCAGCGTCTGCAGCGTTTTGGCGAGCCCAGCCACCGCCGCCCCGATGTTGCTGAGCTCGGCTGGTAGGATCAGGGTGGTCCCGGACTGGGCGAGTCGTCCAAATTCACGCACATATTGCTCGGCGATGCGCAGGCTGACCGCATCCTTGCCGCCCGGCTTCTCGATCGCGGCGGCGATGCGCTCGATCCCCAGTGCGGTCGCCTCGGCCAAGAGCTCGATCTCGCGGGCCTTGCCCTCCGCCTCGTTGATCTGCTTCTCCTTGTGCGCGATGGAGAGATTGATGATCTGGGTCTTCTCACCCTCGGAGATGTTGATCTTCTCCTGACGCTCGCCCTCGGAGCGCGCGACCACGGCACGGCGCTCGCGCTCGGCGCGCATCTGCTGCTCGAGTGCGTCCGTGATGGTATTGGGCATGAGGATGTCGGCGATCTCGTAACGCAGCACCTTCACGCCCCAGGGCTGGGCGGCCTCGTCGAGCGCATTGACGACCTCCTCGTTGACCCGTCCGCGCTCCTCGAAGGTCCGGTCCAACTCGATCTGACCGATGATCGAGCGCAGCGTGGTCTGGGCGAGACTCATGGAGGCGAACCGATAATCGGCGATGCCATAGCTCGCCGACTGTGGATCGATGACCTGAAGATAGAGCACCCCATCGACGCTGACCGCGATATTGTCCTTGGTGATGCACTGCTGCTTGGGGACATCGAGCGCCTCTTCCTTGAGCGTATGACGATAGGCGACCCGATCGACGAATGGGATCAGGATGTGGAAACCGGCCTCGAGCGTGCGCGAATAGCGCCCGAGCCGCTCGATGATGTAGGCCGAGCGCTGCGGGACGATCTGGGCCGTCTTGACCATGGCGACCACGATCACGGCAACCGCGGCCAACGAGATGATGGTGCTGATGCTGACGTAGAGCTCGTTCATGTGCTGGACTCCGAGGGTCAGGGGGATCGCGGTGGCAAGGACGGTCGGCTCAAGATGAGGCGGGTGGATTGGCGCTGACCCGCAGGATCAGCCCCTGGTGGCCAGTCAACCACACCGGGTCGCCGGCCCGGATCGACTCCGTGGATTCGGCGCTCCAGCGGACCCCATTGAGCAGGACCACGCCGCGCCCCCCCACGAAATCCTCCTGCGCGACGGCACGGGTCCCCGGAGGCAGGACCTCACTGCCCGTGCCGCCGGTCGCGCTCTGTCCCATGAACCAGGGTTTCATGCGCCGGCGGGCCACGAGCAGCAAGAGCGCGCCAAGCACCCCGACCAGCAGGATCTGGCCCGATAGATCGAGCGGAACACTCAGGTACAAGAGAAGTCCGACCAGCAGCGCCGCGATGCCAAAGAAGATCGCGATCACCCCGGGGAGGGCGAATTCGGAGAGGATCAAGAGCACACCGACCAGGATCCAGAGCGAGGCCGGTGTGAAGGTCCAGTCGATCATGGTATGAATCCCCGCTAAGTGCCGATCCGGTGAGCCGGATCCTTCGTCACTGTAGGCGATTTCTGGCCAAGCATCCACCCGTGACGGGGCCACTGAGGAAAGGTCGCACCTCCAGGCCACAAAGGAGTCGGACCGCCAGTCCACAAAGGAGACAGGGCCCCGAGTGAGGATCGTCCCGCACCCGCAGACCAGCTTGACGCACCCGACGCGTCCTCACCTCTTCTGCCCTCCAGCTCAGTGGTGGGACTTTACTCCCTCAGGGCGAGGACGCCCCGACTCCCTTCAAGGCCCACGGCCCAAAGGAGTCGGGGCCTCCAGGCCCCGAGTGAGGATCGTCCCGCACCCGCAGACCAACTTG